>NEUQ01000001.1 GCA_002288445.1 Verrucomicrobiia bacterium Tous-C2TDCM
GCCTGTTCTCGCCGGTGCCGATCCTGCCGCGGTTGCCAAGGCCCGCGCTCGCGTCGCCGTCGTTTACGAAGCTGTCGGTCGCGCCCGCAATCTCAAGGCCGAATACGGTCTCGGCGCGACGAAGGGGGTCAAATTCATCGTCGACACCGAAGAAGGGAGCTTCCCCGAGTCGACCGTCTTTGCCCGTCTCGCCGGGGCCGGTGAAGTCGTTGTTTCTCCCGGCCACGTAGCCGCCCAGGGCGTGCCTGCCGCGCTCACCGCGATCGGCAAGATCTACCTGCCCCTCGAGGGTCTGATCGACGTCGCCGCCGAGCGCGAACGCCTCGGCAAGGAGCGCGACAAGGCGCAGGACGAGCTGAAGAAGGTCAACGCCAAGCTCTCCAACGAGAATTTCGTCACCCGCGCCCCCGAGGAAGTCATCGGCGAAATGAAGGAAAGGCAGAAACACTGGCACGCCCGCGTCGAGGAGCTCGAGAAGATGATGGGGAATTTGGGGAGCTGAGGGGAAGAAGCGCCGGGCGTTCGAGGAAGGGAATCCATCACGCGATGCCTCGACGAAGTGCCGCTCGTGGCGGGGTGGGAGTCCTTTGTGCGGCGCATCCTTGATTCCGAGTTATCGATCAGATCGAGCGCGGGGACGAAGTGAAGCTCACCATCTTCCGCCGGCAGGGATGCCGGCGCTCCCACCGCTTACTCGAACAAACTCATCAACTCGCCTTCGGACAAGTGCGCGTCGCCCGCCTCGGCGAGGAGGGATTCGGTGAGACTACGTTTGCGGTTTTGGAGCGAGAGGATTTTCTCCTCGACGGTGTCGCGGGTGATGAGCTTGTAGCTCGTCACGACGCGGTCCTGCCCGATCCGGTGGGCACGGTCGGTCGCCTGGGCTTCGACGGCAGGGTTCCACCAAGGATCGACGTGGATGACGGTGTCGGCGGCGGTGAGGTTCAGGCCGACCCCGCCGGCCTTCAGGCTGATGAGGAAGACGGGGGCGGCGCCGGACTGGAACCGCTTCACGACGGAGGCGCGGTCTTTCGTCGAGCCGTCGAGGTAACAGAAGTCGATCCGTTTTGTCGCGAGCTCGCCGACGAGCAGTTGGAGCATGCCGACAAACTGGCTGAAGACGAGGACGCGGTGCCCTCCTTCGACGGCTTCGTCGAGCAGCTCGCCGAGGACTTCGGCCTTCACCGAGGCTTCGACCTCCTCGAGTCCCTGCAGACCGAGGAGACGTAGGTCGCAGCAGGTCTGGCGCAGGCGTAACAGGGCGGTGAGGGCGAGCATGCGTTTCTTGCCTCCCTCGGCTTCGAGGAGGGAGGCCTTGCTCTCGCGGAGGAGCTTCGAGTAGACCTCGCGCTGCTTTGGCTTCAGGTCACAATAAACGACCTGCTCGATCTTTTCGGGTAGGTCGCGCGCGACCTCGCTCTTGAGACGACGCAACACGACGGGCCGGAGGCGGCGAGAAAGCCGCTCGCGCACCGCGGCCGGCGGATCGTTGGCCGAGAGCGGTTTCACAAACCGCTCCGCAAAACGCTCTCGGTTGCCGAGGTAGCCGGGCAGGGCGAAGCGTGCGATCGACCAGAGATCCTGCACCGAGTTCTCCACCGGCGTGCCGGTGAGGGCGAAGCGATGCGTGCCGCGCAGGCGATGCGCCGCCTGGCTCACCTGGGCCTCGGGATTCTTGATGTGCTGGGCCTCGTCGAGGATGACGACGTCGAATTCGCGCTCGCGCCAGATCGCCTCGTCGCGACGGAGGAGGGCGTAGCTCGTCACGAAAAGATCAGCGTCGTGGTGTTCTGTCAGGGTCTTTTCACGGTCGGGACCCTCGATCGCGACGGCCTTCAATTCGGGAGTGAATTTTTCCGCTTCGGCGACCCAGTTGTGCACGAGGGAGGACGGGCAGACGACGAGGGAACGACCGCCGACCGAGTAGAGGAAGGAAAGTGTCTGCAGCGTTTTCCCGAGACCCATGTCATCGGCGAGGATGCCGCCCATGCCGCGAGAGGCAAGGCCCTGCATCCATTCGACGCCCGCGCGCTGATACGGGCGCAAGGTCGCGGAGAGGGTTTCGCTCAATTCATAAAACTCGATCCCTTCCCCGCCCGATTGCCAGGGCAGCTCGCCGGTGGCGGTGAGCCCGGCATCGGCCACGGTCTCGCGCAGGTAGTCGGCCTGCGATTGGTCGATTCGGTAGGTGCCGGGCTGGATCTGCTGCGGATCGCAGTCGTTGAGGATCTCCCCGAGGTCCCCGGCAAAACGTGGATCGAGCACGGCGATCTTTCCGTTCGTTCCCGCCTTGCCGAGCCGCCCCGATTCGAGGAGGCGCTGGATTTCCTGACGCGAAACGGTCTCACCCGAGGGCGTTGCAAAACCGACCTCGAGGGCGAACCAGTCTTCCCCGCTGGAGCGGAAGCCCATTGTTGGCACGATGGGTTCGACCTGGCCGAGGGCGTGCTCGAAACGCTCGCCCGGCTGGGTTTCCCAGCGGCGTTGGAAGGCGGGATAGCCGTGGGCGAGGAATTGCAGGATCGCCTCCTTGTCCTTCAGAACGAATCGTCCGCCCTCGCCCCTCCGTGCAAAACCGGCGGCCTCGATTTCGGCGATGGCGGCACGTTCCGCGTTGGTATCGGCGAGAATGAGGCGGTCGTCCTCCTCCCACACGGCGGGACGGTCCGACGTGGCGGGCATTTCCTTCGTGCCATAAAGAAAGACAAGATCGACATCGAGGTGATTGAGCGATCCCTCGACTAACAAACGCACCAGAGGTGTGGCCCGCGAAACCTCGATCCCTATCGTGTCGAAATGAAGACGCCAGGCGGCAAGTCGCTCGGGAAATGACGCGCCATCGACCGAAGTCCCCTTCGTGAGGAGATCGACCGCATCCTCGAGTCCGTGGGCGACGGGTTGCAGGGTGTCCTTTCCGTCAAAGGCCCAGGTGCCTGCCGAACTTACCAGCGGCACGACTCCCTTCGGCCATTCGATGCGGAAGCGTAGGCATCCGCCCCGCTTCAAGAGCGGACGCAGGGGCCGGTGCGAGACGCGGAGCGGCCCCGCTTTGCCGAGGGTGAGTCCGGGATGGCCCGGGATCGCCGCGAAGAGACGCGAGAGATCGTCCGTCCCGATCAGGAGCGCGCCCGGCACTTCCGTCGGCGAAAGTTCCTGCAAGACGCGGAAGAGTGCGGCATCGCCCGCGTCGAGAAAGAGCCGCGTTTTTGCCGGCAGCGCACGAAAAAGCCCGCGCCCGCCTTCGCGGGAAACCTCGACCCCTACGGTGAGACGGCCTTTTTCCCAGGCGGTGGCCAGATTCGGGGCGATAACGAGGTGCAGCGACGCGGGGACCGCTCCGTCTTCGGCCTCTTCGGTGCAGGTCGGCCAGTCGGGATGCAGGGGCGTCTTTGCCGGGGCAGCAGATGCCGGAGAGGCGGTCCCTGGCGCAGACCTCGTTTCCGGTTTCGGAGCGGTCGGCTCGAGCACTTCGAGTCCGGTGGCGAGGGCGTGGGCGCAGATGATCCCGTCGCGCCGCGCGCGGAAGCACGGGCAATGGTTCACGACATCGGTTCGCGAGCGGATCTCGAGACGGACCTTCAGCGTTTTCGCGCCTTCCCTTACCTCGGCTTCGAGGAGACCGTCGCGGTAGGTCGCACCGCTCACCCGACCTGCCGCATGAATGGCGCGGGCCTCCTTCATCTCCTTCCACCCACCGGTGTCGGAGAGAAACTGGCGGCTGAGTTCGACGGGCTGGGGCATGGTGGGGGGAGTAGAAGTAGGGGAAAAGCGTGGCGATTGCAAATGGGGGGCCGTTCACAAAGTCGCTGCAAAAGTCCGTCCTCCGGCGAAAGATTCCCTCTACGATCCATGCGCCATTCCTCCTTCGTTTCCCTGCTCCGGGCCGTGCTCTCCACGCCAACGGCTCCCTACCACGAATACCACGTCGTGCGGCTCGTCCGCGAACGACTGGCGGGGCTGCGGCACGTTTCGGTCGAGGCCGACGCCTTCGGCAATCTCATCGCCTGCTACCGACGCGGGAGGAAAAAGCCTCACCTCGCGTTCGCCGCGCACTTGGATCATCCGGGCTGGGTCCGGCATGCGGGGGAGGCCGTCTTTCTGGGCGGTGTCCCGGAGGAACGGCTCGAAACCCATCCTGTGGAGTGGTTCGGCGATTTTGGAATGTGGCAATTGAAGCCGTTCGAGATTCGGGAGGGATGGGTCCACGCTCGCGTCTGCGACGACCTGGTGGGCTGTGCCGCGATCCTCGCGATGTTCGCCGACCTCGAGAAGCAAGAGGTTGAAGCCACCGTCTACGGACTCTTCACCCGCGCCGAGGAAGTTGGCTTCGTCGGATCGATCGAGCTCGCAAAACGCTGGCCGCTTCCCGCCGGAGTGCGATTTGTCTCCCTCGAGACGAGCGCCCCGCGCGGGGGGGCGGAGCAGGGCAAGGGGCCTGTCATTCGCGTCGGCGACCGCACGAGCGTGTTTGACGACGCCGTCACCGCCGAACTCCTCGACGCCGCCGTCGCCGTGAAGATCCCGCACCAGCGCACCCTCCTCGACGGAGGCTCCTGCGAGGCCACCGCGATGAATCTTTACGGGATCCCCTCGGCGGGAATCTCTGTCCTTCTCGGCAACTATCACAATTGCCCGCCCGCGCAAGGTATCGCGGAGGAATATGTCTCGCTTGCAGACGTGAAAGGCCTTGTTAGGCTGATCACCGCCACGGCGATCCGAACGGCTGCGGGAAGGTCTGGTGACTCTGCGAAAACCCGCCTGCGCCAACGCCTCGAAGAGCGCCTCCGCGACCACCGCCCTTATGAACGTGCCGCGCGGAAGGCGTGGAAGAAGGAGTCGCGGGGCTGATGGGCGCCCCATTCCTGCTTGCGATGCACCGCAAATGCGCCAAGGGTTGCGCCTCGAAAATCGAACCCAGTCCCCAGCCATGAGCGCCCTGAATCACGTCGCCCTTTCCCAAGCCGCCACCGAGGCCCGCGGCCTCGCCATCGATGCCGTCCACAAGTGCAATTCCGGCCACCTCGGCCTGCCCCTCGGAGCGGCTGAGATCGGAGCGGTGCTCTTCGGCAGCGACCTCCGCCACGACCCCGCCCAGCCCAAGTGGCTCAACCGCGACCGCTTCGTCCTCTCGGCCGGCCACGGCAGCATGTTCCTCTACGGCTGGCTCCATCTCTCAGGCTATGACCTGCCGATGGAGGAGGTGAAGAACTTCCGCCAGCTCCACAGCAAGACCCCCGGACACCCCGAGTTCGCCGAGACCGTCGGGGTCGAGGCCACGACCGGTCCGCTCGGCCAAGGTGTCGGCAACGCGGTCGGCTACGCCCTCTCGGCGAAGATGGCGGCGGCCAAATTCAATACGGCCGACCACGTCATTTTCGACCAGACGATCGTCTGTCTCGCGGGCGACGGCTGTCTCCAGGAAGGCGTCGCCTCGGAGGCGATTGCCTTCGCGGGGCACTTCGGCTTGGACAACCTCGTCCTGATCTATGACTCCAACGACGTCACCCTCGATGCCATGGCCGAGGTGACGCAGAGCTACGATGCCTGCAAGCGTTTCGAAGCGTTCGGCTGGGACGCGGTGCAGGTCGATGGGCACGATCTCGACGCCCTTCATGCTGCGATCACCGCGGCCAAAGCCAACCGCAACGGCAAACCGAAGCTGATCGAAGCTAAGACCATCATCGGCAAGGGCATTCCCCAGGTCGCGGGAACGGCCGCGGGACACGGCGAAGGCGGGGCGAAATTCTCCGACGAAGCCCGCAAGGGACTCGGTCTTCCCGAAGAGCATTTCTCTGTCTCCGAAGGAACTCGCGCCTATTTCGCTGATCACAGTGCGAAGCTCGCCGCCGCCTACGGTGCCTGGGAAAAGACCTTCGCCGCCTGGCAGTCCGCCAATCCGGAACTCGCGAAGCAGCTTGACGACGCGATCGCGGGACGCACCCCCGAAGACCTGCTCGACCTCATCCCTGAATTTGCAGCCGACTACAAGGGCGCGACGCGGGCCTCGGGCGGCGACGTGATTCAGGCGGTGGCGAAGGCGGTGCCTTCGCTCATCACCGGGAGCGCCGACCTCTTCGGCTCGACGAAGAATTACCTCAAGAATGGCGGTGATTTCTCCCGCACCAACTACGCCGGACGAAACGTCTGGTATGGCATTCGCGAGCATGCCATGGGCGCGATTCTCAACGGGATCGCCTACGACGGGATTTTCCGCGCCACGGGTGCGACCTTCGCGGTTTTCGCCGACTACCTGCGTCCTTCGATCCGCCTTGCCGGTCTCGCCCATCTCCCGGTCGGTTACATTTTCACGCACGACTCCGTCGGGGTCGGGGAAGACGGTCCGACCCACCAGCCCGTCGAGACCGTGAGCGGCCTGCGCGTCATTCCGAACGTCGACGTGATCCGTCCCGGCGATCCCGAGGAATCCGCCGGTGCCTTCGCGGCGATGATCGAGAAGAAGGACGGCCCCACCGTGCTTTTCCTGACCCGCCAGAACATCGCGACCCTGTCCTCCATTCCCGCGAAAACGCGCCGCGAGGGCGTTCTCAAGGGCGGTTACATCGCAAAGAAGGAAACGGGTGCCCTCACCACGATCCTCCTCGCCACTGGCAGCGAACTGCAGCATGCGATGAAGGCTGCGGAGGAGCTCGGTGACGGTGTCCGGGTCGTCTCGATGCCCTGTCTCGAGCGTTTCGACCGCCAGCCCGCCTCCTACCGCGAGGAAGTCCTCCCTGCGTCGTGCACGAAGCGCGTCGCGATCGAGGCCGGGGTTAGCGGACTCTGGTGGAAATATGTCGGTAGCGCCGGCGCCGTCGTCGGAATCGATCGTTTCGGCATCAGTGCGCCTGGTGACACGGTAATGAGCGAGCTCGGGATGACTGCGGCGAATCTCGTCGAGGTCGTGAAGGGCCTCTAGGACTCCAATTTCCTCTGCTGACCAAAATCACCGGGAAGCGCCAATCCCCTCTGGTAAATTTAGCTTTTGTTATTTATCTTGGCGGATGCAGCGCCTCCTCGTGATTTTGTCTCTGTTCCTCGTGCTTTCTGGAACGGCCCGAGCGTTCGAGTTGCCGCCGCAGTCGACCCAACTGATCGTTGGGACCGCGGCGGACTGGGATTCCTCAAGCGTGAAGCTGAGCTTTTTCGAGAGGCAGTCGGGCGGTCCGTGGCAGGCCACGGGCTTCCACTGGACGGGACGCCTCGGCAAGAACGGACTCATCTGGGGGCGCGGACTGCACCCCGTGCCGACTGGGGCGAAGATGAAAACCGAGGGCGACCGGCGCGCTCCTGCGGGTGTCTTTGATCTCGGCGGTGCCTGGGGCTATGCGCCAACGATTCAGAAAGCCCCTTCACTCAGCTATGTCCAGATCACGACCCGTGACCTCTGGTTCGAGGAGGTAAGCTCCCCGCTCTACAACCAGTATCTCCGCATCGATCACGAACCGGCCACCATCGAGGAGAAAAAAGCCCAGATGAAGCAGGGCGACCACGCCCACTCATTGAAACTGTTCATCGCCCACAACGCCTATCCAAACATCCAGCGTGGAGCCGGGTCGTCGATCTTCTTTCATATTTGGCGTAACGGTGGCAATGCCACCACCTTCGGCTGCACGACGATGTCCGAGGACAATCTGAAGCGGCTGATTGCCACGATCCAACCCGAGCGGCGTCCGATCTATGTGCTGTTGCCCGAGGCAGAATACGCCCGCGTCCGCGCTGCGTGGAAACTACCCTGAAGTCAGGCTGGAAAAGGTCGCAACGTGGGCCGTTCAGCGGCGCGAGGGAAGCATGTATCCGAGGAGATCGCCAATGCGCTCGCGCATGATGGTGCGTGGCACGATCATGTCGACGAGTCCATGATCGAGGAGAAACTCGGCGGTCTGGAACCCGGGCGGGAGATTTTGGTGAGTCGTCTCCTTGATGACGCGCGGACCGGCGAAGCCGATCATGCAATTTGGCTCGGCCATGATGATGTCTCCGAGGGTGGCGAAGCTGGCGGTAACACCACCCGTAGTCGGGTGGGTGAGAATCGACAGATAGGGCAGGCCGGCGGCGTGGTGGCGAGCGAGGGCTCCGCTCGTTTTCGCCATCTGCATGAGGCTGAGGATGCCCTCGTGCATGCGGGCACCGCCGGAGGCACAAACGATGATCGCGGCGCGGCGCTCATCGGTCGCCACCTCGACCGCTCTGGTCAGCTTTTCGCCAACGGCCGAGCCCATGCTGGCGCCGAGGAAGCGGAAGTCCATCACGCCGATGGTGATCGGGTGCGAGAGGATGGTGCCACGGCCGGTGAGGACCGCGTCTTTCAGGCCGGTTTTTTTCTGATAAGCCTTCACCTTGTCGGTGTATCCCTTGAAACCGAGCGCGTCCGTGGACTCGAGGGTGGGATCGAGTTCGTCAAATGAACCCGGATCGAGGAGCATGGCGACGCGCTCTTGCGAGGTCAGGGTAAAGTGGTGATCGCATTTCGTGCAGACGCGGTGGCGCTGCTTCAGTGTGATCTCATCAATGATCGCTCCGCAGGAAGGGCACTTGTTCCAAAGGCCCTCCGGCATGTCGGTCTTTTTTTTTCCGAGCGAGCTAATCGAGCGTTTTTTGAAAATGCCCATAAAGCGTGTTTGAGCCGATGGTGGGAGTCTGTAGGTGTTCCGGGGTCTGCACCTCGGTCGGCAAGGATAGCGGTTCCTGCCGCCGACACAACCGTTTTTCCGTCACCCTCGAAGCACTGAGACCGCTGCGATTTGATCGATTTCCATCGTCTCGCGCAAGACGGCCGCGCACTCGGAGACGGTCGTGCCGGTCGTGATGACATCGTCAACGAGAAGGATCCGCGCTCCGCCGGGCGGGGCTTCGGGGAGTCGGCGGGCCGGGGCGAAGACGTCCGTGAGGTTGGCGAGCCGCTCGCGCCGATCGAGGCGGGCCTGGCGTTCGCGCTCTCCGGTGCGGCGAAGAAGGGAACGGAGGGTCAGCTGCATTCCCTGCGGCGCTCGGCTGACGAATTCGCGCGCCAGTTCATGCGATTGGTTGAAGCCGCGTTCGCGCTGACGTTTTCGATGCAGGGGCACCGGCACGACCCACCAAGAGCGGGTTTCGCGAAGGCGCTCATCGCGCCAAACTTCGTCGAGGAGCACCCCAAGGAGTCGGGCGAGGTGCCGCTCTTTGGCGTATTTGAAGCGGTGGACGAGCCCCTTCCCGGCTCCCGCCCCGCGAAAGGCGCTCACGGCAAAGTCGACCGCGAGCTCGCGATCGCCGCAGTTGCCGCAGCGGAAGGGCAAGGATGAGGTCCCGTCGAAACCCTGACCACAGACCCGGCAGTAGTGGTCGCCGATAGGCGTCAACGCCGCCTCGCAGGCCTCGCAAAGGAAGGGCACCGCGATCTGGCGGGTAGCGGAAAGAGGGAATTCGCACGTGGCGCAGAGCGGTGGGTAGATCCAGCCGACGACCGCTTGGCGGATCCGGTCGGTCCGCGTCTCCAAGTGGGTTCGCCGGAAGCGCGCCATCATTCGTGTTCCGCAAAGGGATTCCCGTAGCGCCGCCTCAGCCACAGCCAGAGGGCGAGGCCGGTCAGCGAGACGACCAGACAGGAGATCACCCCGACACGGAGCGTGTCGCCGAGCCAAGGCATCATTTCGGCGGGAGCAAAGGCCCGTGTCGTCATCGGACTGAGCGTTTTCACCCCGAAGACCCAGCCAGCATGCAGGCCGATCCCGAGCCAGAGCGAGCCCGTCTTCATCCGCGTGTAGCCGAGGACGAGCCCGATCGAGAAAAGCACCGCGAACTCGGCGAGTAGGAAAGAGGGATTGGCGAATTGGGAAAAGAAATGGCCGAAGATCTCTCCCACCATCCAGAGCCCGGTCGTCGCTGTCACTTTTCCGGCTTCGAGTCCGTGGGGAGGGTTGAAAAAATGGATCACGGCGAAGAAAGCCGCGATGACGAGGAAAAGCGCCCTTGGTTTGAGCCACTTTGCGACGACGACGTGCAGCGCTCCGCGGAAGACAAATTCCTCGAGCAAGCCGACGGCGAGTCCCGTCCCGAGGGCGGTCGCGAGGATGCGCGTGAGAGGTTTTCCTGCGTCACGGACCTCATACCAGCCCTGCCCCACGTAGAACCACCCGAGGAGAAGGAGTGTTCCGCCCGCGATGACAAATCCAACGAGAAGATGGCTCCACCAGCGGCGGTTCGGGGAGAGGTGGAAGAATCGCAGCATCGATTCGCCATACCCGCAGTCTGACGATGCCGATCCCAACTTTGGTTTTCCCGCATTGAGCCATCGCAGCACCGGCCAGAGCAGCAGCACCGCAGCGAGGAGAACGGCGCGGTTGAAGTAGCGAGAGAATTTCGCCCGCTCCATCGATCCGTGCAGCCCTTCGAGCCAGCCTCCTTCGAGCCAGCCCTCGGCTACGGCCTGTTTGCCGCCCCAATAGAGAGGCGGGGCGAGGAGCGCGCCGAGCAGCATCGTCCCGAGCAGGTAGACGAGGATCTTGAAGACGCTGGACTGGAAAAAAGGCAGGCGCTCCGACATGGGAGCCGATACGATGAAACGAGCGCGATGGCAAGACCAGAGCGCGGGCCTTGCATCCGCTCGGCTCTGGGTGAGAATGATCCCTCCCATGCATGCTTCCCGACCTCTGTTCTCTGCACTCTTCTTGATTTTGGCGCTCACCGGTTTCCTTGCCGGGCCGGCCCACGCCTATCGCCTTTCGACCCGGGATCTCCGCAATCTTGGTTATCTCGGAACCTATCGCGGTTTCCTCGAAGGCACTGTCGGCACCTGGAACCGCGTTCGCTACGAGGAGACTCTCATCGGCGCTCCGGCGATCGAGTCTCCCGACGCGAACGGGCGCAGGGTCATCACCGGGCCAAGCGGGCGGAACGGCTTTTTCCTCACGCGCGTTTCTGCCAGCGGGAATCTCCGCCGGGCCACGATCCGCTATGCTTACTCCGGCACCTCGTTCAATCCTGTTTATGGCGAAACCATGTATGGATCGGGACAAAAGACCGTTCAATTCGTGCGACGGGGCTACTCGAGGGTCCGTTACGAGATCACTACCAACGATGTTTTCGAGGAGCGCTCCGTCTTCGATGATTCACTTTTCACTTTCTGGCGCCTCGGCGGATCCTACGCCCGCTGAGCTGGCCCGATCGGGCCGGGGTGGCGATGCTTGCACGACGACGCAAAGGGCGCGATGGTGATACTGTCCCTGCAACTCCACCTGCGCGTCATGATTTCCCGGTTTTTCCACTTCATTCTGGTTGTTTTTGCCGTCTTTGGTCCCGCGATCGACGCGGCCCCTCTCACCAGCAATGACCTCCGCCGACTTGGCTACAGCGGCAACTATCGTGGTGATGTCGAAGGCAACATCGCGATTCGAGACGGTTCGGGCTTCGACACCTTCCGGGTCAATCAGGGTGACAACGAGCAGCTCCCGCCCCGAAATCGTTCGGTTGTCACCGGGCCCTCGGGTCGCAACGGCTTTTTCCTCAACCTCCAGAAGATCACCGGCAACGAGCGTCGTGCCACGATTCGGTTCTATTATTCGGGCATTTCCCGGAATCCCGATTACGACGAGGACACCGTCGGCAGTGGGGTGAAAATCCTCAAGATCCAGCGCCGCGGCACCTCGCGTCCCCAATTCGAGATGAGGCTCACCGACAAGCTCGACGAGCGTGCTGCCGATGACGGTGAATACCTCACCAGCTGGCGGATTCGCGGTCTGCTCTTCAAGTGAACGGCGGGCGGTTGCGGGACGCCACTTTTCCCCCGAAGATGCCCGAGCATTTCCCGGCCATCGCGATGGCGCCGGGCCCCCCTTTCCGCCCATGAGCCGATCCGTCCTCCTTGCCCCCCTTGCCTGCCTACTCGTCCTCACGTCGTCTGTTCGTGCTGTCGAAGAGAACGCCGCGAACGCTTCGCGCCCGAATCTCGTATTTTTCTTCTGCGACGACCTCGCGACTCAGGCCATCAGCGCCTATGGACACGAGCTGAAACTACTCGAGACGCCGAACATGGATCGTCTCGCCAAGGAGGGGATGCTCTTCCAGCGCTGCGTCGTGCCGAACTCGATTTGTGGTCCGAGCCGCGCCGTCATTCAGACGGGCAAGTACAGCCATCTCAACGGCTTCTACCACAACAACAGCCGTTTCGATGGATCGCAGCCGACCTTTCCGAAGCTGCTCCAGGGCGCCGGCTACCAGACCGCCGTGATCGGGAAGTGGCACCTTGTCAGCGATCCGCAGGGTTTCGACCACTGGCACATCCTTCCGGGCCAGGGCGCTTACTACAATCCGCCGATGATCCGCGATGGCGAGCAGGTGAAGCATACCGGCTACACCACGGACCTCATCAGTGAGTTTTCGACCGAGTGGGTGAGGAACCGCGACAAAACGAAGCCATTCCTCCTCATGAGCCAGCACAAGGCCCCGCACCGCGAGTGGGCACCGGCTTTGCGACATCTCGGGTGGAATGGCGAGCGAGAGTTTCCCGAGCCGAAGACCCTCTTCGACGACTACTCCGGTCGCGGCATCGCCGAGCTCGAGCAGGACATGACCCTCGCCAAGACGTTCACCGAGCGCGATGCCAAGCTCGTCCCGACGCCGGGTCTCACTCCCGAACAACTTGCGACATGGAACGCCTACTACGAGCCGCGAAATGCCGTCGTTGCCGAGCTCAGCGGAGAGGCGCTGGTGCGCTGGCGTTACCAGCGTTACATGCACGATTATCTTGGTACGGTCAAAGCCGTGGACGAGGCGATGGGCGCCTTGTTGGACACGCTCGAGGCCGAGGGTATTGTCGATGAGACCCTCGTGATCCTTTCCTCCGACCAGGGATTTTACCTCGGCGAACACGGCTGGTTCGACAAGCGTTGGATCTACGAGGAGTCGCTCACCACTCCGCTCCTAGCCCGCTGGCCCGGTAAGATCGCTCCCGGCACCCGCGGCGAGGGGATGGTCTCGATCATCGACTTTCCCGAGACTTTCCTGGAAGCTGCGGGACTCCCCGTTCCCGACGACATGCAGGGACGGAGCCTCGTGCCCTTCTTCCAATCGGGCGGCAAAGCTCCCGCCGGCTGGCGCACGAGCTTCTACTACCACTACTATGAGTTTCCGGGGGCGCACAGCGTGCGGAAGCATTATGGCGTCGTCACCGACCGCTACAAGCTCTTCCACTTCTACGAACCCGAGACCAACTACTGGACCCTGATCGATCGCAAGAGCGATCCTGACGAGATGACCAATGTCTACGGCAACGCCGATTATGCGGCGGTGCAGGGGGAATTGCATGCCGAGCTGAATCGACTTCGCGCCGAGCTGAGGGTACCCGATCGGGACGCCCCTGAGTCCCTGATGCGGCCCGTCCAAGGCCAGGTCCAAGGCGGAAAGGGCCGGGGCAAGGGTAAAGCAAAGGCAAAGGCCGCTGAGTGATTCCGGTTCTTTGCCGGGCTCCGGCGGGGCGGGCTGATCACCCCGACCCAAAAGAAAACCCCGACCAGGTCGTTCCCGGACGGGGTTGGCCCGAAGGCGATTGGAGGAAGGCTCAGTCGTTGTAGGCGTTCTCGCCGTGAGCCGATTGATCGAGTCCGATCCATTCTTCCTCCTCCGTGACCCGAAGTCCGCCGCACACGACGCGGACCACGGCGAGGATGAGGAAGGTGACGATGCCGGTATAGACGATCGTCAAGACCGACGCGAGGATCTGGACCCCGAGTTGTTTGCCGAGCGAGAGTTCGCCGCCGAAGAGCGAAGAGCCAACCACCGCGGCGAGCAGCGTGCCGATGAGGCCGCCGACTCCGTGGACGCCGACGACATCCAGCGAGTCATCGAAGCCGATGGCCTTCTTCAGTCGCATCGAAGCCCACCAGCAACCGAGGCCTGAACAGGCTCCGATCAGCAGGGCGCCAGCCGGCGTGGCCACCCCCGAGGCCGGAGTGATCGCGGCGAGTCCGGCGATTGCACCCGTCGCAATGCCGAGGACGGTCGGTTTCTTCTCCACGCACCAGTCGATCAGCATCCAGACCACGCCACCGGTCGCTGCGGAAAGATGGGTGACGAAAAGGGTCATGGCCGCGGCGTCGCTCGCGCCACCTTGGCTGCCCGCATTGAAGCCGAACCAGCCGACCCAAAGCATCGCCGTGCCGGTCACGGTCATCGGCAGGTTGTGGGGCGGTGTCGGATGATTGCGTTTGCCAACCATGATACAGGCGACGAGGGCTCCGACCCCTGCGGTGATGTGCACCACGATGCCGCCGGCGAGGTCGATGACCTTCCAACGGGTGAAAAGAGAGACGTTCTCCTCTCCGCCGCCGAACCAGGTGATGTGGCAGATCGGCACGTAGACGAGCAGAGCCCAGAGCACCGAGAAGAGCAACATCGCGGGGAACTTGATCCGCTCGACAAAGGTTCCCACCATCAGGGCCGGCGTGATGATGAAGAAAGTCATCTGGAACGCAGAGGTGAGGATCCCGTCTGGCGCGACCCCGCGGTGCATCAGGTTTCCGAGGCCGCCAGTCCAGCCGCCTTTTTCACCAATCGAGAGCGAATAGCCGCACACGAGCCAGACGATGCTGAGGATGCAGGCAAGAGCGAAACAATGCATCAGCACGCTGAGGACGTTCTTCTTGCTGACGAGACCGCCGTAAAAGAGGGCGAGCCCAGGGAGGGTCATGAAGAGGACGAGCGCGGTCGAGGTCAGCATCCAGGCATTGTTGCCGATCGTCGCGGCTGCCTCGGCCGTGAGCGGAGGATCCTCGGCCCGGACCACGGAGGCAAAGGCAAGGGATAGGAGAACGAGTGCGCCGGATAGACCCGGCGCCCGGGATGGGGGTTTAGTCATGTCGATGGGGGGTGGTTGGGATTTTGAATGTCCCCCGCCTCGAAGACAGCGCCGAAGGAAGGAAGACCGGTCGATACAAAGGCCGACGGTCTCCCATGGACGGAGCCGAAATCAAGACACGGGGGAGGGCAGGGGAGACAGCATTATTTGTGCCAAGTCTTCCACTCAAGTCGCTGAGAGTGAGCGCGAAAGCCTCATTTTCGGTAAAAGATCTCCGGAAAGGAAGTTTCTTCAGGACCGCCTGGTTTCCGCCAAGGGAAAACTTCCCCGCGATCCCGGAGCAGGGGCAGGTTTTCCCCGCCCGTCTCTTCGAGCAGGTCGAAGAGGCGCGTGTTCATCTCGCGGACGCGATCCTGATGGGCGGCCTCGAGGACGAGATTGGTCTGCTCGTGCGGATCGTTCTCGAGATCGTAGAGCTCGCCGATGTCCCAGATCCCGTGGGGCCTGACATACTTCCAACGCTCGCCGACGAGTCCGTGCATCGTCGGCGTCTGCGGGTAGTTCTGCTCCCAGTAGTATTCGTAGAGGATCTCCTCGCGCCACCCTTCCCGCTTGCCCTGCAGAAGCGGCAGGAAACTGCGTCCGTCGAAGCGTTTCGCCGCATCGTCCGGCAAAGCGCCCGCGATTTCGAGCAGGGTCGGGGCGATGTCAATATTCGCGACCGTCTCTCGCACCACCGTGCCGGCGGGGATGAGTTCGGGGCAAAACATCAGCAACGGCACGCGGATTGAGGCCTCGTGGGCGGTCCGCTTGTCGATCAGCCCGTGTTCGCCGAATTGGAACCCGTTGTCGCCCATGTAGACGACGAGCGTGCGCTCGAGGCGCCCTTTACTTTCGAGCCAATCGAGGACGCGGGCGACATTTTCATCCACCGCGAGGAGCGCTTCCATGTAGCGGCGGTAATAGGCTGCCAAGTCGAAATCGGGCAGGTTGTAGCCGTAGCCGACGCCGTGCCGACTGTTGCGCTGATCAAGCACCCACCTCGGCCAACGCCCCGGATTGCCCTCGGGTGTGGCTAGGGTCGGGGGAGCGGGAAAGGGCTCTTTCTCGTATCGGCCGCGGTGGCGATCGTGGGGGACGAAGTCCGAGTGAACTGCCTTGTGCGAGAGGTATAGAAAGAGTGGTTTATCAGGATCGCGCGCGCCGAGCCATTCCAGCGCCATGTCGGTGAGTTCATCGGTGATGTAACCTTGCTGCGGTTTGCGTTCGCCGTTGATGTTGAAACCGTCGAGGGTCGTCTGGGGCACGACGCGCGAGGTGCCGCGTCCGTCCGGCCAGTAGGTGCCCTGCCCCTTGAACACTGCCCAGTGGTCGAACCCACGCTGAGGCGTGTCGGTCTCGCCCATGTGCCATTTCCCGAAAAAAGCCGTCTCGTATCCCGCCTGCTGGAGGAGTTGGGGGAAAAAGACGAGATCGGGTGAGACAGGATGGTAATTGTCGACAACGCGATGCTTGTGCGCGTAAAGCCCGGTGAGGATGCTTGCCCGGCTCGGAGAGCAGAGCGAGGTGGTCACCATCGCCTTCGGGAAGTGGGCCCCACCCTTGGCGAGACGGTCGAGTCCCGGAGTCTCGAGCCAGGGATGACCAAGGAAACCCATCGCATCGAAACGATGGTCGTCCGCGAGGAGGAACAGGATGTCCCGCGGACGGGCAGTGGCCGGAGCCGGGAGAACAGCGAGGAGGGAAAGGCTGAAAACAAGGGCACGCATGGTGGGGCGGATCGCGAATCCTAGCCTTCCGGGCCCGCCGAGGGAAGACGGAAAAGCGTCCTCCCGCAAGCTTGCCAGGCGGGAGGATTTTGGAGCATCGTTGAGGAATGTTGAGATCGCTCTTTCTCCCCCTTTTTTTCTTCGCCGCGACGCTCCGGGCCGCGGAACCGGTGCGGCTGATCTTCGACACCGACATTACCGGCGACGTTGATGATGTTCTTGCCCTAGCCATGTGCCACACACTTTCCGACCGGGGAGCCTGCCAGCTGATCGGAGTGACCATCTCCAAGGACAACCCGCGCACCGCCTCCTTCGTCGATGCCCAGAACACCTGGTATGGCCGTCCCGGCCTGCCTGTCGGCGTCACTCGTGATCCGCAGGCGCAGCGGCGCGAGAGCAAATACCTCGAGCTGGCCGATTCACCCGATTATCCCCACGATCTGCGCGACAACTCCTCGGCCCGCGAGGCCGTCGATCTTCTCCGCGAACTCCTCGCCACCTCGACCGACGGCAGTGTCACGATCGTCTCGGTGGGGATTGCCTCGAACCTCGCGAACCTTCTCAAGTCTGCAGGCGACGCTCATTCGCCTCTCGACGGTCCCGCCCTGATCCGGCAGAAGGTGAAGCGCCTTTCGATCATGGCCGGCGCCTTCACCTTTGCCAACGGCACGAACTACCATCTCGAGGCGAATGTCATCAACGGCATCGGCTACATGCAGACCGTCGCGGAGCAATGGCCCGAGGAGGTGCCGGTGTTCTGGAGTGGCTACGAGATCGGTGAAAACCTGCCCTTCCCCCGCAGGAGCGTGGCCGAGGATTTCGACTACCACGAAAAGCACCTCGTTCGCGAGGCTTACCTCCTCCACAGCGGTCCCGAGCACGATCGTCCTTGCTGGGATCAGAGTAGCCTGCTCGAGGCGGTTTTTCCTGATCGCGGATACTTCGGCCTCTCTGCTCTAGGGCGTGTCTCGGTGGGCGATGATGGTTTCACCCGCTTTCATCCTTCGGGCAAGGATGGCAAGGGGAGCCGGCGCGATCGTTTCCTGAGGATGAATCCCGAGCAGCGGGCCCGCGCCCTTGAGGCCATCGTTCAGCTCACCGTGCAGCCACCGCGATGAAAGCGATCCTTTTCCTCGGTCTGCTGTGGCTAAACCTTCTCCACGCCGCCGAGCTGCGTGTTTCGACCGATTTCGACGGCGGTTCGGCGACGATCGACGCGATTGACCAAGGACGGCGCGAGATCTGGATCCGTCCCGGCGGAAATCCTGCGCGGGGTTGGCCGTGTTGGTGGTTTGTCAGGATCGACGGCCTTGCTGCCGGTGAGACAGCGACGCTCGTCCTGCGCGGTAGCGAGCGCTCCGCCCGTAACAACGGAAAGGACACCGGCAAGCCCCTCTCTTCCGATTGGGCCATGCCGATCGCCGCAACCGTCTCGGACGATGGGGGGAGCTGGCGGCAAACCGGGCTTGGCAAGCGCGAGACGGATCGAATCTCCTACCCGCTCGAAGGCACCGGTGGTCCGCTCTGGGTCGCTTGGGGACCGCCCTTCACCCCGCGCGAGACCGAGGCCTTGTTGACCGAGGCGGAACGGGCCCGGCCGGATTTCGCCAAACCCTTGACCCTCGCCACTACCCGAGAAGGCCGACCGGTTCGTGCGTTGCAGATCGTCGCTGCGGGCAAAATAAAGGAGAAACCGGCCGTCTGGATCCACGCCCGGCAGCACGCCTGGGAGAGCGGCTCCTCGTGGGTGGCACGGGGATTCGTGGAATGGCTCCTCTCGGACGTTGAGGAGGCCGAACAACTCCGGGAGCGGGCCCAGATCGTGATCGTGCCAATCATGGACGTCGATCGCGTTGTCACCGGCGACGGGGGCAAGGAGGCGGCCCCACACGATCACAATCGCGACTGGCATCAGGCTCCTCATTATCCGGAGGTGGCGGCGGCGCAGGATTGTCTGAGGGCGTTCGCCGCCGAAGGGCGCCTTGCCGTCGTGCTCGATCTGCACAATCCCGCTTCACGTGATCTGCGCCCTTTCTTTTTTGTCGGACCTCCCGACCTGCTCTCCGAGAAAGCCCGTGGGAACCGCGAACGCTTTCTGGGACTCGCTGCCGGTCACCTCACCGGTCCTCTGATCCTCGATCCGAAACCCCGTGTCACCGGGGCGAGCTATCATCCGCTCTGGCGCCGCATCAGCGGACAGTGGGTGAATGATCACGGCAACGATCACACCCTCGCGGCCTGTCTCGAGACCTCCTGGAACACCCGGCACAGCAACACCGGTGGCTATCGCACCGTCGGTCGGCAACTCGGTGCGGCGATCGCGGCCTACCTCTTGTCGCCGGGGCCCTGATTTCCCCTTGCTGCAAAGAGGTGTTCCGCGTTTGCTGGGGGTCTCATGGCACTCCATCTCGTCGATCACCCCGTCATCCGCGAACGTCTCACCCGGATCCGTTCGGTCGATTCGGGAACCGCCGAGTTCCGCGAAGCCCTCCACGATGTCTCTCGTTTGCTTTGCTTCGAGGTGACCCGCGACCTTGAGACCTCGCCGATCCTGGTAACAACGCCGTTGGGAGAGACTGCCGGGCACCGCCTCGCCCGCCCCGTCGTGCTTGTGCCCATCTTGCGGGCCGGGCTGGGATTGCTCCGGGGTTTCAGCGAGCTCCTCGGCGAGGCCTCCGTCGGCACGATCGGACTCTCTCGCGATGAGGAAACTCTCGCGCCACACCGCTACCATTTTCGCATGCCCCCCGACCTTGCCGAGGCCGAGGTGATCCTGATCGATCCCATGCTCGCGACCGGCGGCAGCGCAAGCGACGCCGTGGATGAGCTCAAGGCCGCCGGGGCCCATCGCCTCCGTTTCGCCTGTCTCATCGCCGCGCCGGAGGGCGTTTCCGCCTTTACCGCGCGCCATCCGGAAGTGCCCATCTACACCGCTGCACTCGACCAGTGCCTCGACGAGCGCGCCTATATCGTGCCCGGTCTCGGTGATGCCGGCGATCGTTACTTCGGCACGTGACGTATCGGTTTGGGTGAAGACCAAGCGCGACCTTCCCGCCAAGATTTGCCCCGTCTGTCGGCGACCCTTCTCGTGGCGGAAAAAGTGGGAACGCTGCTGGGAGGAGGTGCGCTATTGTTCCGAAAAATGCCGTCGTCACCGCAGCTCGGCGACGTAACCCCGGCATGTCCGACTTTCTGCCCACCAACCGGAGCGAAGCTCTCGCCCGTCTCGAGGCTTTCCTTCCGTTCGCGCCCGACTATGGCGCCGCCCGGAATCACGTGGTCGCCGGGCACGCGAACGTCTCGCGGCTCTCCCCCGCGACCCGCACCCGCGTCCTCCTCGAGAGCGAGATCCTCGCGGCTGCCCGAGACCGGCATGCGGCTGGGGAGATCGAAAAATTTGAACAGGAAGTCTGGTGGCGTCTTTACTGGAAGGGATGGCTCGAGCAGCGGCCTGATGTCTGGACTGAGTATCGTGAGGCATTGAAGTCCCTTTCATGGACGAAACGGGCTCGGGAGGTGGTGGTTGGAGAAAGCGGCATTTCCATCCTGGATCATTTCACCCGGGAGTTGATCGAGACCGGCTACCTCCACAACCACGCCCGGATGTGGTGGGCCTCGTGGTGGATCCATGGCGAGGGTCTTCCTTGGGAGCTTGGCGCGCAATTTTTCCTGCAGCATCTCCGCGACGGTGATGCCGCGTCGAACACCCTCTCTTGGCGCTGGGTCGCGGGACTCCACACCAGAGGCAAGGCCTATCTGGTGCGCCGGTCGAACCTTGAGCGCTACCTCGCGGCGGAACTCCTCGCGGAGCATGCCGGGGGAATGGAAAGGCTCGAATCTCCCGCCGTCCGCGAACTGCCTTGGAAGGAATTGCCTTCCCCCCGCAAGATCGAGTCCGCCGATCCACATCCTGGATCCCGCACCGGGATCTGGATTCACGACGAGGACCTCTCGGTCGAGCGGTCTCCGCTCTCGGACCTCGAGCCCGTCGCGCTCCTTGCGACCTCGCCGACAGGGATCTGGGAGCGAGAGATCTATTCGCCGGGTAAGTGTTCCTTTCTCCGCGAGGCGCTCGCCGACGGGGCGGTCCGGGCGGCGCGTCACTTCGGGTTGGACTGCCGCACTCCCGAAACCTCAGATCTCGCCACGGCTCTGGTGGCGTGGGCCTCGGAAGAGCGGATCGATACCGTGATCGCCCTCAGTCCGTTCACCGGCCCGCTCGCCGAGGAGATTTCCGGAGTCGAGAGCGCACTATCTCGGAGCGGAGTAAGGCTGAATCTCGTGCGCCGACCCGCTGATGTCGCCGCGATGAACCGGGCGACGGGAGGCTTTTTCGGTTTTTGGGAGAGGGTGCGGGAGAGTCGGGGCAGAAGCAGGTTTTAAGCCGCGAGATCCGCGCTTCATGCCAGAGTCCGCCCCCAGCGAACCACCTCGCTTCCTCCCGGTGGATCGATTCGATACCGGGGAATCGAAAAACCCGCATGACATCGCCCGGTTTTCCGGCATTTTACTCCCCCTCATCATGGCGGACGCAGCAGAAAACCTCCTCAAAATCGGCCTGCCGAAAGGCAGTCTCTTCGAGCCCACGATGGACCTCTTCGAGAAGGCCGGCTACAACATCCGCGGCGCGGACCGCTCCTACCGGCCCACGGTCGACGACCCCGAACTCCAGATTCGCCTGATCCGGGCGCAGGAGATCGGACGCTATGTCGACCATGGTTTTCTCGACTGCGGCATTACCGGCAAGGATTGGGTCGCTGAAAACGGGGCCGACGTCCATGTCGTCTGCGATCTGCAATACAGCCGCGCCACCTCGAATCCGACCCGCTGGGTCCTCGTCGTGCCGAACGATTCCCCGATCCAGACGGTGAAGGATCTGGAGGGCAAGCGCATCGCAGCCGAGGCTGTCGGGATCGTCGAAAAATACCTCGCTGCCAATGGCGTCAAAGCCGAGGTCGAGTTCAGCTGGGGAGCCACCGAAGTGAAGGTGCCCGAACTGGTCGATGCCATCGTCGACATCACCGAGACAGGTTCTTCCCTCAGGGCAAACAATCTCCGCATCGTTGACGTGCTGATGGAAAGCTACCCCCAGTTCATCGCCCAGAAGAAGTCCTGGAACGACCCGTGGAAGCGCTCCAAGATCGAGCGCCTCGCCGTCCTCCTGAGGGGCGCGCTGATGGCCCGAAACATGGTCGGGCTGAAGCTGAACCTCCCCGAGAGGGCCCTCGAGGTGGTGTCCGGACTACTACCCTCCCTGCGCAAACCGACCGTCTCGCGCCTCGCCCAGGAAGGCTGGGTCGCCCTTGAGACCGTCTTGACCGAACTCCAAGTTCGGGAATTGATTCCCCGACTGAAAGAACTGGGGGCCGAGGGAATCATCGAATATCCCTTGAACAAAGTGATCGAGTGACCGATACTCCCGACCCGCCCGGCCCAAACCGGGGTTTGCGGCGGATCGAAACCTGAGAAATTTTGACTATGGGCTCCCTCAAGAAAAAGCGGAAGACCAAGATCAACAAGCACAAGCGACGCAAGCGCATGAAGGCTAACCGCCACAAGAAGCGTTTGCGTTACAAGAGCTGATCGTTGATCCTTGGCGCGATGAAAGCAAAGCAGTCTGGTGGTCCGGCAAGTTTGGTTCACCGCTGCTTTGTCGCGTACGGGTCCCGCGTGGCTTTTTGTGCGTTGCTTGCGTTGTCACCGGTGCTACACGCCGAGGTAGGGGAATCCCTCGAGGATTTCGCCCAAGTCTACGTCGGCCAATTCTTCGAACCGGGTGCTCATCTCACCCTCTCCGAGGAGTCAAAACGCAAGAGCACGGCGCTCGCCAACTACGCCCTCGGCCGCACCTTCGAGGCCCAGGGACGTACCGAGGAGGCGGTCGAAGCTTACTCCGAGGTGCTGCGCCACCAGCCCGATCAGTTTTTCCTCGCCCGCAAGACCGCCTACCTTCTCGCCCGCTCGGGAAGGCAGGAAGACGGCTTGAAGATGCTCGAACAAAGCCTCGCGAGGAATCCCGACGAGCCTTTCGCCCATATCTCGCTCTCCGAATTCCTCGCCGCCTATCAGGGAAACGACCCGGACGCTCTGCGGCGTGCCTTCGAGGTCATTGAAGAGGCGGTGGAGCAATTCCCCGAAGAGCCTGCCATCTACGAACACCTCGTGAAGCTTTTCCTTTCGACCGATCGCCGCGAAGAGGCGCGGCGTATCATCGCGGAGGCGGCGAAGCAGGAAAACCGGGATCCGGAATTCTGGCTTCGCCTCGGCCGCATCGCTGCGCGGGTCTGGCCGGTTGGAGAAGGCGGGCAGGTCTCCGACGCCGATCTCGTCAACGCGATCCACACCAAGGCGCTGGAGCATTCCGGAGGGGATCGCTCGGTAATCGAACGCGTCGGTGATTTCTACCATGCCACGGGACAGTTCGACCGTGCCGTCTCCGCCTACGTCGGGATCATTGAAAACCAGCCCGAGCGGCTCGACCTCCGCGAAAAGCTTGCGCAGGTCTACGGTGCAAAGGGCGACGAGGAAAAGGTGGTGGAGACCTTGCAGGAAATTGTTGAAATCGATCCCCAGAATGCCGAAGCCCACAAACAGATCGCGGGAATCTTGTTGCGTGCGAGCCGGTTCAAGGAGGCGATCCCGCACCTTCAGAGCGCCCTCTCCATCACCAAGGGCAGCGCTGCCGAATACGGGGCCCTCGCCCGCATGATGATCGAGTCGGAGGAGAACGAGGCCGCGGTGAAATTCCTCAAGGATACCGCCTATCTCTTCCCTGATTCGGCCGATTTCCCTTTCCTCCTGACCTTTCCACTCGCCCGCCTCGAGCGCTGGGACGAAGCCTTGAAGCAGTTTGAGATCACTCTCAAGCTCGCCGGTGACGAGCAGCCGCAGTTGTTGAACGAAAGCTTCTACTTTCGCTATGCCGCCGCGCACGAGCGCAACGGCGACCTTCCGAAGGCCGAGGAGCTTTTCCGCAAGACCATCGAGATGATCGCCAAAAACGATCCCGATGATGAGAACAAATCGTTCACCGCGACGGTCTACAACTATCTCGGTTACATGTGGATCGAGAACGACATGAAAATCGACGAGGGCGGCGAACTCATCAAGACCGCCGCGGAGCTCGACCCCGAGAGCGGGGCCATCGCCGACAGTCTCGGCTGGTTTTACTTCAAGAAGGGCGATTTTGAGAAAGCGCGCGACGAACTGCTCCGTGCCGAGACGCTCATCGAGGAACAGGACGCGGTGATTTTCGACCACATCGGCCAGGCTTTTTACCAGCTCGGCGATGCGGAAAAGGCGATCGAGTATCTCGAGAAAGCCGTTACCCTCGAGCCCGGTAAGGCGGAGTATTCCGAGCGCCTCGAGCGCATGCGGGACGGGACCGAGAAGAGGATGGACGCGGCGACGGCTGAGCCCGCGGCCCCCGAGCCTGCCGCGGTTGAGCCGAAAAATTAGAGATGGCGCGGCGGTGCTGCTGCCTCAGGCGGGCAGTTGGTTGGTCCGCTTTTTCGCCAGCCCGTAGGCAAGGAAGCCGATCCCCACAAGGATCATGAAAAGGGAGTAGAACTGGCCCCTTGTCATGCCCGCGATGTGATCCGCATCGGGTTCACGGAAGTTTTCCACGGCGATGCGGCCGATCGCATAGTAGAGGAAAAAGATTCCGGTGAGGATGCCGTGCCAGGCGTTTTTCCACTTCAACCGCACCGCCAGGAGCAGGAGGAAGGGGATCAGTCCCTCGACGGCCGCCTCGTAGAGCTGGGAGGGGTGGCGAGGGGTGAGGATTTCGCCGAGGAGGGTGCGGAAGGCCGGACTCTCCAGAGACGCCTGTTGGATCAGATCGACCACGGCGTGGTGGGGATCCTGGCCTTCCGCCAAAGCGCTCGCGGCGGCGGCATCGACTTTTTCGGGGAGTCCGGCGGCCTTGTCCCCTGCGGTGGTAGCGAGCTCGCGGAGTTGGGCGGTGGGGTATTTCCATTCCCTACCGGTGGCGGTCTCGACCACCTCGGTGAGTTCGTCGGGAAATTTCATGGCCCAAGCCGATTCGGTGGGGCGCCCATAAAGTTCGCCATTCACGAAATTGGCTAGACGGCCGAAGAAGACTCCCAGAGGCGCGACGACGACGAGGTTGTCACCGTGCCCCGTCCACGAGGTCTTCGTGTATCGGGCATAGAACCAGGCTGTGATCGTGATCCCGGCGATGCCCCCGTGGCTCGACATTCCGCCTCCGAGCACGTCGAAGAAACTTGCCGGATTGGCGACGAGCTCGCCGAAGTTGTAGAGCAGCATGTAGCCGAGACGGCCTCCCACCATCGTGCCGACGACGGCACAGAGGGTGATGAAGTCCCCGACCTGCGAATCTTTCAACTCGCTCGCGCCGATCCTGACAAACCAGCGAAAGAGGAAAAAGGCGCAGAGGAACCCGGCGACATAGGCGAGCCCATACCAGCGGATCCCGAAAGTCTCGGTAAAACGGATCGCGAAGGGATCGAGATGATGGACGTAGGTGGCGAGGAGGTCGTGCATCGCTGACGGAATACCAAAGCCGTCCGCTCCGTGAAAGCAAGCTCGCAAACGTCCGGAGCGAACCTCTTCGCCCGCGATCCCGCCGATGATCCCCGCGGCCATGGCCTCACGGATCTCGCCTATCAGTTCATCGCCGGGGTCCTGCGTCATGGCCCGGCCCTCTGCGCCGCCTTCGCCCCGACCGTGAACAGCTACAAGCGCCTCGTTCGGCGAGGCCTGATGGCCTATTACAGCTGGGCGCCTGTTTTCAATAGCTACGGGCGAAACAACCGCACCAATGCCCTCCGAGTGCCCGTGGTCGGAGGGCGGGTCGAGTCTCGCAACGCCGACGCGGCCTGCAATCCCTACCTCGCCGCCGCCGGTATCGAGGAGCTGCCAAGAACGCTCGATGAAGCGGTCAGGGCTTTCGCTGCGGATCCCCTAGTTATCAGGACATTCGGTCAGGAGTTTCGCGACGAATTCATCGTCGGCGAGTCGGAGGAATGGCGGCAATACCACCAGACCATTTCGCAGTGGGAGATCGACCGGTATGCCCGGGTGTTTTGAAGCGGTGCGATCGAATGTCCGCCCCCAACTTCCGACCCCCCAAATCCGGGGGGGTGGAAACAGGGCGGCTCCTGCGTTTTTTCGCTCTCCGATCATCTTCCCGTCATCTTCATCTGGGAAACTTCCGGAAATCTGGGTCGGTTCACTCCGGCCTCGGATGAAACCTCCCCCCGTCTTTGATGAAGAAGCAATTTGTTCTCGATCTCTCGGCCAACCTGTTGGGCAGCACTTTTACCTCGGTTCGCGCCGAGGGTGTTTCACTGAAGCAATGCCCGGAACCGGTCCGGGAAACGATCCACCATCATTGCCATCCGGGGCAGATCGATGGCGTCAACGCGGTGCGCGCGAAAGACCGCCTCCTCTACGTTGTCGAAATCGACCGCCCTGGCGCGGGTGAGCGTATGCTGCATGTTTCGGGCGATGGATCCCTTCTGCGGATCGTGGACCAGATCGGTCTGCGCGACCTGCCGCGACCGGTGAAGGCTGCCCTGCACCCCTTTCTCGGGGAGGGCAATCGCTTCGACGGTGCAGATCGTGTCATCTCCGAAAACCGGACCGAATACCACGTCGACTTCGATCTCATTGACGAAGTGGACCTGCATCTCGTCATTGGCGAAGGCGGTGAAATCCTCCGCCATCGCGAGGAGGCGGATTTTTGAGGGGTCCCGCCGGCGGTTTCGCGTCCGCGCCACGTCGAAATCAGGCCTTCCCCTGGCCACGCACGCGAGGTAGTTTCCCGTTGTTTCGGAGCGGGGGTCAACCGGGCGCGTTCGGGGCAGGGAACATGAAGAGAAAGATTTCCAGCACGTGGCTTTGCGCCGTGGCAGCCTTGGTGACAGGCCTTGCCCCGGCCGTCTGGGCAGGTGAAGAATCGTCGAAGGAACTTCCCGATGCCGTTCGGTCAAGGGTGTCGGAAAATCTGGGCGGAGGCCATGTCGATGATATCAAGGTCATCCGTATCGACGAACGCAGGCTCTACCTCGTCGAGATTGATTTGCCCGGACCGCGCGAACGAAAGCTACACATCACCGGTGAAGGGATCCTCCTCAAGATCGTCGACAAGCTCCGGCTCCCGGACCTCCCGCCGGCGACTCGTCCGGTGGTGGACCCGATCCTCGCGAACAAGGGCAGATTCGACGGGGCCGACAAAGTGACCACCAACGGCCGGGTCGAGTATCACGTCGAATTCGATCTCCCCGGCCGGGTCGAGCTCGTTCTCGTTCTCAGCGAGAGCGGGGAGGTGATCAGTCGGCGTGAGGAGGCGAATCTTTGAACTCAGCAACCGGATGCGCCTCCTCCTCGTCGAAGACTCCCAGCGGCTCCGGGTCACCTTGGTGCGCGCGCTGGCCAGGCTGGGCTATGCCGTCGATGAGGCGCGCGGTGGCGATGAGGCCATGGCGAGCGTCGGAGTGCATCCCTACGATGTGATCATTCTGGATCTGATGCTTCCGGGAAAGAGCGGGCTCGAGCTGCTCGAGACATGGCGGCGGCGCGGCGATCTCACTCCGGTTATCATCCTTACGGCACTCGCCTCCGTGGCGGACCGGGTGAGGGGATTGGCCCTTGGAGCGGACGACTACCTCGTGAAACCCTTTGCGATTGAGGAACTCGCGGCCCGTCTCGAGGCGGTCATTCGGCGCCACCGCGGGCAGGCCGACTCCCGTATCCGGGTGGCGGATCTCGAGATCGATCTCGCTGCGCGCACCGTGAGGCGGCGCGGCACCGCACTGTCACTAACAGCCCGCGAGTTCTCCCTCCTCGAATGTCTTGCCCGGCATCCCGGGCGTGTCTTCAGCCGCGAGCAGATCGAAGCGCGCCTCTACGGCGAGGCCGACAGCCCCCTGAGCAACGCGGTCGATGCGGCGATCTACGCGCTGCGACGCAAATTGTCCCCCGGTGACGAGCCGGTCCTGATTCATACCCGGCGCGGTCTCGGCTACGTGTTACAGGAGAGCCCATGAAGTCAATCCGTCGGCAAATGGCCCTGTCGATCGGTGCGGCGGCGGCGATCCTCCTCATCGGCGGCGGGGCCGGGCTCCATCTGACCCTCAGCAAGACCCTCACCGGTCAATTCGACAAGTCGCTCGTGACCAAAGCCCAGGCGCTTTTGATCGCCTCGGAGATCGACGATGGCGAATTCGAGATCGACCTCGACATTCAGGCCTTTGCGGGATTCGGGTCTTCTTCCCCAGGGGACTACTTCGAGGTCTACAGCGAAGCAGGGCGAGCCCTGAGTCGGTCTCCCTCGCTAGGCGCCGCTGATCTTCCGTTGCCGGAAAATCTCACCAGCGAGGTGAGTGGTTTCGCCAACCTCGTTTTGCCGGACGGCGCTCCCGGTCGGGCCTACTGGGAAACCTTCACGCCTTCTGATGATCTCGAGGGCGAATTCCGGGGGACCCGCATTCTCGTGGCAAGCGACACCTCGCAATTGCGGAAGACCCTCCGAACCGTTGCCCTCGTGATTCTGTTATTTGGTGGCGGGGCGATCCTCGCCAGTCTCGCGGTGCTCTATCGCGTCATTGGCGTGGCCTTGAAGCCGGTAGGACGGCTCAGTGCCGACGTGCAGCGCATCGACGTCCATCGTCTTTCCACGGGCCTCGTCGTCGATGATTTTCCCGGTGAATTGCAGGGCGTGGCCGCGAAGCTCAACGAGCTCCTTGCCCGGCTCGAGGTCTCCTTCGCCCGCGAGCGGCGTTTCACCAGCGACGCCGCCCACGAGCTCCGCACCCCGCTTGCCGAGCTGCGCGCGATGACAGAACTCGGAGCCACCTGGCCTGATGAATTCACCGCCGAACACGGTCGCGAAATGCTCGAGGTCCTCGCCGAACTCGAATCGCTCCTCGAAACGCTTTCCCTTCTCGCCAAGGCCGACTCAGAGGTCTCTCCGCATCTCGAGCCGGTCGATCTCGAATCCGGGGTGAGGGAGTCATTCGAGCGACTCGACGCCGATCTGAAGCGGAGATGTCTCACCGTGGATTCCGATATCTCGGCGGGTTCGGTTCTCACCGATCCCGTGCTTTGGAGGGCGATCGTGGCGAACCTCCTTGGCAATGCCGTCACCTATGCTCCCGAGGGAAGCATCTTGCGGGTCGAAGTCAGTCCCCTCGTCTTCGCTGTCGAGAACGAGGCTCCGGATCTCGATCCTGCCGATCTCGACCGGCTCTTCGAGCGCTTCTGGCGGAAGTCCTCCTCCCGCACCGAGAAAGGTCACTCCGGTCTCGGCCTCTCCGTCGTTCGCGCGGCGGTCACTTTCCTCGGAGGCGAATGCTCGGCGTCACTGGAGGGTTCCCGTCTCCGCGTGGAAGTGCGCTGGTCCGGAACATCGGTGTGACTGCGCGGGAGGCTCCTCCGTGGCTCCTCCGCTCGCTCCGCCAAGCCGGTCGCCGAGGGATTCGAGAACCTTCGCGAGATCGCGGGTCTCGGACGGATTCATCGCCTTGCCGAGATCCTCCTCGATGACCCGCTCGTAAACGGGTCAGGCTTCGCGCAGGGCCTCGCGTCCCGCTTCGTTGAGCAGGGCGTAAAACACGCGGCCGTCGTTCTCGCAGGCCTCCCAGCGGAGAAAGCCTTCCTTTTCGAGGCGGGCGACGCGGCGCGAGATGCCGCTGTTGGATAAGAAGGTCGCCCCCGCAAGTTCGCTCATGCGCAGTCGTTGATCCGGCGCTTCCGCGAGGGTGATGAGCACATCGTAGGTGTCGAATACGGAGAGAGGTGACAGGCAATTAGTCAGATGAGATGGTGACAGGCAATTTCTCCGTGGGAAATTATTCTTGAAACTGTTCGCAAGAACATATACAATTCGGTTATGCGCCTTCCTCGGATCAAATCTGACGGCATTGCCCACTACCATTGTCTCTCCCGCATCGCGGGGCAGGAACACGTTTTCGGCGACGTGGAGAAAGAGTTTTTCGTGAATTTATTGCAAAAGCTCAGGGCTTTCCATGGGGTTGAGATTCTGACCTACTGCGTCATGTCAAACCATTTCCATCTCCTCTTGGAAATGCCGGATGCGCTCACCACTGCGGACTTGGATCGTGAGGAGATCATCCGGCGTGTCGGCATTCTTTATGGGCGAGACGCGGTTGAGGCGCTGCGTGGAGAACTGAGCCGGGTCGACGCGACCCAGCGCCTTCAGCGGGAGGAGGAGATATTCGACCGTTATCGCAGTCAGATGGGAGATCTTTCTGTTTTCATGAAGCAGCTTAAGCAGCGCTTCAGCATTTGGTTTAATCGACGCATGAGGCGCAAGGGAACCCTATGGGAGGATCGATTCAAGAGCCTGCTGGTGGAGAGCGAAGACAAAGCGCTTCTGACGGTGGCTGCCTATATCGATCTGAATCCGCTGCGAGCCGGGATCGTCACGCGAATCGAAGATTACCGCTGGTGTGGCTACGCTTCGGCGGTCGCCGGAGACCAGGAGGCGCGCAAGGGTCTGGGCCGTATCTTTGACCGTGCCTATTGGGTCTCGGGAGAAGACCACGCCGCGAACTGGAAAGATACCGGCGCTTCGTATCGTCTCCTACTCTACGGCGAAGGCGAAATCCGCGAGTTTGTCGAACCGGGTGGCAGGCCCAGTCGACCAGGTTTCACCCGAGAGCAAGTTCAGGAAGAAATCGCGCGCGGAGGGAAACTCCCGCTTGGCCAAGTGCTGAGGATCAAGGTTCGTTATCTCAGCGACGGGGTGGCCTTGGGGAGCACGGTGTTCGTGGAGGAAGTCTTCGAGCGGAACCGAGCGCGATTTAGGTCGCGTCGAACTTCCGGAGCCCGGAGAATGGGGGGAGCGGATTGGGGCGACTTGCGGGTGATCCGGGCTCTTCGAGCTGATCCGTTCGCTTAAAAGCCCAAAAATCGGATGCGAGCTCCACGAGTGGAAATGGGGCCTGCGAGGAAACCTCGTGCCACCTGCGCACGAAAGTAGTCTTAACATTGGGCGTTCAGCCCTTAAAGGCGATCGAGTCGAAAAGTATGCACTGGCTGGTGCAGCTGGTTCGTGGGGATTCGAGATCAAGGTCCGTATTTCTGCGTTATCGTGCGTTTGCGTGCGTTATCGTGGAAAATCAAGACCGGGAATCAAACTCCTCTGCCCTCTGCCCTTGAATAGCCTGACACCGGACTCTTGAATAGCCCGGACTCTTTAATAGCCTGACACCGTGAAAGTGTTTGAATAGCCTGACACCGTGGAAGTGGTAGCGTAGGAGGTTAGCCTCGTCTCGGAGCCAGCACGGGGCCTGATTCGATCGCTTCGGCTCCGCGAACCCGAACCGCTTTGCTTGAGCCGATGGGACCGACGACTTCCAGTCGGGTCAGCGGGCAAAGGTTCGCACCCACTCGGGTTCCTTGGCTTCGGCGGGAGGCGCGAGGAGGAGATCGGCAAGGGCGTCCTCGAGTTCGTGATATCGGAAGCGGAACCCGAGCCCGTGGATGCGACAGGGAAGCCCGCGGCGCCCCGTGAGAGCGAGATCGGGATCGGTGCCGATTACGGGGGCGGTGGCCCGAGCCAACCAGGCCGGTGTTGGCAGGCCCACGGGCATCTTGAGGGTCCGGCGGAGTGTCTCCATGAACTCGGCGTTGGTGACCGGTTGCAGCCCTGTCGCGTTGCAGATGCCGTGGACCGCAGGGTTGCGGATCGCCTCCAAAAAGAGACGCATCATGTCCTCAAGGTGAATCCAACTGATCCACTGGTTTCCCGATCCGATGCGCCCCCCGAAGCCAAGCTTCGCGATCCTCGCCAGGGTTGGCAGGGCCCCGCCATCGCGACCAAGGACGAAACCGATTCGAAGGGCGGCCCAGCGCATTTCGGGCCGGATGGAGCGTCCGAGAGCCTCTTCCCAAGCAACACAGACATCGGCGGGAAACTCATCAGGGACAAATGCCGATTCTTCGCAGATGCGATCGCCGGCGTTGCCGTAGATGGCGAGACTGGTGGCCTGCACCCAGACCGCGGGCGGACGGTAGGCGAGGCGCAGTGCGGCTCCGAGGGCTTCGCACGAATCCACGCGGGAACTCAGGATCTCCGCGTGGTTTTTCTCGGTGCGGCGGCAGTCGACCGATTTACCGGTCAGGTTGACCAAGGCGGCGGCCCCGTCGAGTAACGATGCCCACGACTCCTCGACGGTCCGCCCATTCCACGCGACTGCGCGCCCCGCGCCATGGTAGTTGGAGGGGTTGCGGGTGAGGACGACGACCTCGTAGCCCTCGTCGTCGAGCTTGCGAGCAAGGGCCCGACCGAGGAAGCCGCTGCCTCCCGCGAGGACGACACGACCGCTATCTGTTGTCATTCTGTCGGGAGCCGTTTTCATTTCATCAATGCGCCAATCGATTTCGCGATTTTGTCACCCATACGGATCGCTTGAATCGCCGATTTGGTGGGGAGGCGGTCCATCTTGGTATAAAAGTCGCTGACGAGTTCGAAGAAACTAAGGAGCGACTCAAGCTTCTCCTTCGCGTGGGTGTCGGCGGGATTGTCCGTGGTCCCGGCTTCGTTGGCGCAGTCGCGCAGGCGTGCGAGGGTGGGATCGATCTCACGCTTTTTCCGCTCGGCAGCAATGACGCGAAAAAGCTCGTAGACGTCTTGGATGGACTCGAAATGATCGCGTCGGTCGGCGGGAAGGTGCACTACCTTCACAATGCCCCAATTTTGAAGTTCCTTGAGGCTGTTACTCACATTCGAGCGCGCCACCCCGAGTTGGTCGCAGATCTCCTCGGCGTGCAAGGGCCGGTCGGAGATGAAGAGGAGGGCATGAATCTGAGCAACGGTGCGGTTTATCCCCCACTTGGTCCCCATTTCTCCCCAATGGAGGATGAAATGCTGCGCGAAGGGTGGGAGATCTTTCATTTCGAATATTTCTGTCTTTACAGAAATATAGAAAAGAGAGTCCGCAAGGGAAACTTTGAGGTTTTTGGGCAAATTTCCCAAGGGTCGGAGGACACCCCGTGAAAACGGCGAGGCGGCTCTTCGGGCTATGCCTTAGTTGGCAGCGGGCTTGGGCTTCGCTTCGATCGGGACGGTCTTCTGGCGAGTTTCCGGCTTGGCCTCGGAGATATTCACTGGCTTGCCGGTCTTGCCGATGGCAATGAGGTCCTGAAGAATGCGGATGGTTTCGCGCTCGTAGGGATCGAACTTGTGGGGATAGATGAGGAGCTTGTCGTCGGGATCCTCGTCTTCCTTGTTAGCACCGCCCCGGGACATGCCGCTGAGCTGTTCTTCGGAGAGTTCGTCGCGCAGGACGAGTTTCTCCTCGAGGACGTTGTCCTGGGTGAGTTTGTAGATGGTGAAGAGATCCTTCTCTGCTTCACGGACTGAGGCGAAGTATTCGATCTGTGCCTTTTTTCGAGCCTCGCGTTCGGCCTCGTCCCTTGCGGTTTCTTCGTTCCGTTTGGCGAGATTCAGCGAAATGATGTTTTTGGCAATGCGATCCTTCTCCTCGCTGATGTCTTGGAGGATGTATTCGAAGTCGCGGCCGGAGGCGATGCGGGCCTCGGAGGACTTTTGGAGCGTCTCGTAGTCGATCGGCTTGTCAAAGAAGGGCAGGTAGCGGCTCGGCTCGATCGGATCGACGACGAGGGCGTTGGGCAGCGCTCCCTCACCGATCTCGGCGATGTCGAGCATGGACGGCAGCCGCACCTCGGGGACGACGCCATGGCGTTGGGTGGAATGTCCGTTAATGCGATAGAAGGTTTGGATGGTGAGCTTCAGCGCTCCGTCCTGTTCCGGCTCCCGGGCGAAGGGGAGGGAGAGTTTGCGACCGAGGACGGGGCGAAGTTGCTGAACGGTCCCTTTGCCAAAGGTCGATTCATCGCCGACGATGACGGCGCGTCCATAATCCTGAAGAGCGGCGGCGAAGATTTCGGAGGCAGAGGCGCTGGCCTTGTTCACGAGGACGATGAGGGGCCCCCCGAAGACCGCTTCGCCGTTGCGGGAATATTTCTGGTCGCGCTGGCCGCGCCAGTCGATCGATTGGACCACTGGACCCTTCCGGATGAAGAGACCGGTCATGTTGATGGCCTCTTCGAGGGATCCGCCGCCATTGTCGCGGAGATCGATGACGAGGCCGTTGATGCCTTCGATGGCAAGCCGGGTGAGAAGTCGGCGGACATCGGTGGTGGTGCTGGTCTGGCCTCCGTCCATGTCGGCGTAGAAGGAGGGCAGGGTGATCCAGCCCAGCTTTTGCTCGGCGCCGCCGGGATCCTTCGTGATGATGAGATCAGCGGTGGCGAGGCTATCCTTCAGATCGATCTTGTCGCGCATGATATCGACAAGTTTGATCTCGCCGTCCTTGCCCTTGGGAATGACCTTGAGGCGGACGATGGTACCAATCTCGCCCCGGATGAGGTCGACAATGTCGGAAAGTTTCATCTCGACGGCGTCAACGAACTCTCCGTCGGCACCTTGGGCGACGCCGATGACGCGGTCGCTCACCTCAAGTTTGCCGGCCTTGAAGGCGGGCCCTCCGACGACGAGGCCTTCGATCGTTGCCCCCCCTTCGTCCTCGTTCTTTTGCAGCATCGCACCGATACCGGTCAGGGATTTGTTCATCCCGATTCGGAAATTGTCGTATTGCTGCTGCGAGAAGTATTCGGAGTGTGGATCGTAGGCGGCCGAGATCGATTTGATAAAGAGGGCAGCGACATCTTCGGTGGTGTTTTCCTTGATCCGCTTGAGAATGCGGTCGTAGCGGTCGGAGACTTTCTCGTAGATGGACTTCTGAGAGTCGGAGTCGAGTTTCTTCGGTTTGGGCTCTGCCCCGGCTGCCTTGGCTTTCTCGGCCTTTTTGGCATTCTCCTTCTCGACGGCCTCGGCGATGAGTTTTTCGCGCAGGAGATCGCCTTCAATCAGGTTTTTCCAGAGCTGGTCGTGCTCTTCTCCCGCTGTGGCCCATTCGGAATCTTTGCGGGAAATCTCGACGTTGCGGTCGGAGTCGTAGGTGAAGGTGTTCGGCACGGCGAGCTTCTTCGCCATCTCGACACGGTCGCGGACGCGTTCCTCATAGATGGCGAAGATCTCGAAGGCGGCAGGAATGCCGCCGGCGCGGACTTGATCGTCGATCTGGGTGCGGTATTTCGCATAAAAGCCGTCGACGTCTTCTTTCGTGAAGTAGACCCGGCTGTAATCGAGGGCCTCGAAGTAGGCGTCGAGGGAGCGCTCGGACATCTTGTCGTTGAAAGGCTCACGGAGGAAGTGCTCTTCCTCAAGCATCCCGACGACGCGAAGGCCAAGATCGCCATACTGGGTCTCCTCTTGGGCGGTGAGGAAGGAAGCGGCGATCGGGGCCAGCAGCGCAACGAAGGCCGAAAGCAGGGACGGAAGAAATTTCGCGGTGACCATGTGGCGGAGAAGTCTGAGGGTATCGTGTCCGGAGACCGTCGCAGTCGAGCTGACAGGACGGGGGGTGAAATTACACTGAAACAGATACGTGGAAAAGCCTTTTGTCAGGCGATTGGGGGGCGCGCCCGCGCCTCCGAGACAAGCGATCCACAACACATCTACCTTGGGCGAACCTCCCGCTCGTGCCGCTCATGCCGCTTTTGCCTTGCCACCGCGACGTCGGCGGCGTCGGCGTGGGCGACCGGTCGGGTCCTCCTCGCTGGCGGTGGGAGCCGCGGCGACCGGAGCGGCCGGGTGATTTGATTGGGGCGCGCGGTCGCCACCACGATGACGCGAAGTGGCGCGCGGGGAGCCGGAGGAAGCACCTTCGCCCGTTCCGGCGAGACGGAAGTCGATCATCTTGCGGGTGATGTCGACCTTGGCAATCTCGACCTCGAGGGTGTCGCCGAGGCGGATGAGGCGGCGTCCACGGCGACCTGCGATCTGTTTGGCAGCAGAATCGTGGCGATAGTGGTCGTCCACGAGGAGGGAGATCGGCACCATTGCGCTCATGCCAAGCGCCGCGATGTCGATGGAGAAGCCGAAATCGCGCAGGCAGGTGACCTGAGCCTCGTAGCGCTGGGGCGTTCCAGAGCGGATCTGGTCGAGAAGATAGGCGTGGAGTTTCACGTCCTTGCTGTCGCGCTCGGCGTCGGCGGAATTCCTCTCGGTGGAGGAGAGGTGATCGGCGACTTCATGGAGCGGATCGCCGCAAACGTGTTTGGCATTCGCGAAGAGGCTGCGGTGCACGACGAGGTCGGCGTAGCGGCGGATCGGCGAGGTGAAATGAGTGTATTTCTTCTTCGCGAGTCCGTAATGGCCGACGGGATCGGCGGTGTAGCGGGCGCGCTGAAGCGAACGCAGGAAACCGATTTTCAACGCCGCGCCGATTGCGAGGTCGCCGAGACGAGCGAGGAGCCGCTTCACTTCCTCGGGCTTGTTGAGATTGCCGCAGGGGATCGAGTGTCCAAGCACTTCCTCGCGGTAGCTCTTGAGACGATCGGGATCGGGCGCCTCGTGGGTGCGGTAGATCGCGGGACGCTTCAGTTTCATGAGTCGCCCGGCAACGGCCTCGTTCGCAAGGAGCATGAACTCCTCAATGAGTTGGTGGGAGATGTCGTTGTCATGTCGGTCGATGCGTGAGACCTTGCCTCCGTCATCGAGACGGATCTTCGTCTCGGGAAAGTCAAGATCGAGCGACCCATCGGCGAAACGGCGCTTTCGGATGGCCTGGGCGAGGGCGCTGGCTTCGTGGAGCATCGTCGTGGTCGCGTCACCGGGTTTACCTTGGAGCACGGCGAGCGCCTCCGCGTAGGTAAAACGTTTTTTCGAGTGGATCACGGCCGGATAGAAGTCGGTCGAGAGGACACGCCCATCGGAGGAGATGAGAAACTCGACGCACTTGGTGAGACGATCGACGTGTGGTTTCAGCGAGCAAAGTTCGTTGCTGAGTTCCTCCGGCAACATGGGGATGACCCGGTCGACGAGGTAAGAGGAATTCCCGCGGCGTCGCGCTTCGACGTCGAGGGCCGAGCCCGGCCGCACGTAGTGGGAGACATCTGCGATGTGGACCCAGAGCTTCCAGCGATTGGCTCCGGCGGGCTCGAGACAGATGGCGTCATCGAAATCGCGAGCGTCGTCGGGATCGATCGTGACCACGAGTTGCCCGCGGCAGTCGCGTCGTCCGGTCAGGTCGGCGGGCTGGACGTGGCGGCCGAAACGACGCGCTTCTTTGATGACTGCAGGAGGAAATTCCCCCTGCAAATCGTATTGGCGGAGCACGCCGAGCATGTCGATGCCCTCGGCCGAGGGAGCGCCGAGGACCTCGACGATGCGGCCTTCGGGAGCAGAGTGTCGGGAAACCCAGCGGGTTAGTTCGACGACGACCTTGTCGCCAGGCTTGGGCGGAGTCGGGGCATTTTTCCCGGGAAGGATCGTGATCCCTCGTGGGAAACGTGGATCATCCGGCTGTACCTCGATGCCTTTTCCGTTCCGATGGCATGAGCCGACGAAACGCGAGCGTCGGCGCTCGATGATGGAGACGACGGAACCCGAGAGAGTCGCGGCTTCGGGCGCTGACCGTTGCCAGAAGCGCTTTTTCGGCAACTCTTCGATCAGGACGAGGACGCGGTCATCGGGCAGGGCCGTGCCGGTTTCCCGCGCTGCGATGGCGATCTCGGGGAGGGCGGGATCTTCAGGCGTGAGGAAGCCGCGTCCGGATTTGGTGAGCTGGAGACGTCCCGCTACGAGCCGGGAGGAATCGGTCGGCAGATAGCGGCCGCCTTTGATGCGGAGAATGATGCCATCGCGTTCGAGGTTGCGGAGGCTGCGCTGGAGCGCCGGCTGATCTTGAGAAAGAAGGGCGAGGTCCTCGTGGATCTCCGAGAGCGTGGCGGGCGTGTAGTTTTTGTGCCCGAGGTGTTTCAGAAGGTGTTTTTCCATGGATTGGTTGGAAAGGGATGGGTATGGGTGTGGCGGCGTCCGTAGCCGTTCCGTGAAAGCAAGTTGTTGCTTTGGACAGGCTGCGCCGGTCGCGCGGCATCCGGGCCCGAGAAGCTTCCGCAGAAAGGGCGGGATCGCGAACTTGGCCAAAATGACGTCCCTCGGGAAGGACCGGTCGCGAAAAAGAGAGGGGGCTGGAGAGCCCGATCGCCGGAGCGGCCAGAGGCGGGGAATGATTCGTGAAAAGAGACCCGGCCCTGTTCCCCTTCCATCGGGGAGTGACAGGTTGGACCTACGGCTCGAATCCGCCTTGTAGCAAACGAAAGTTTTGCTTCCAGCCGGATCGGCACCTACTCGAGCTCCTTCAGCTGGCCGCGCTTCCCACCGAACCGCAGCCATTTTTCAGACTCCACTGCTATGAACGCGGCAACGGCGACGGCGGCGATGCGCAACCAGGATTCCATCGAAAGCGGGGTGCTGTGGAAGAGGCGGTTCATCACCGGCGCGTAGGTGAAGAGAACTTGGGCGGCGATCATCGTCGCGGCTCCGATGAAGGCGAAGCGATTCGTCCAGATGCCGATGTGGAAGATTGAGCGACTCAGTGAGCGGCAGCAGAAGAGGTAGGCCGTCTCGACCGCGACGACGACATTGACCACTGCGGTGCGCGCCTCGGCGAGAGTTTCGCCAGCGATGCTCAGTTCGTAGTGGAAGAGCCAATACGCACCGCCGATCATGATGAGGGTGACGAGTCCCGTCCGCATGAAGAGCGGGAAGGTGAGGAGCGGTTTCGCTGGATCGCGCGGGGGACGTTTCATGAGACCGGGCTCTTTCGGCTCGAAGACGAGCATGAGGCCGAGGAGGAGGGCGGTGGTCATGTTCACCCAGAGGAGTTGCACCGGAAGGACGGGCAGGGTGAGCCCTGACAAAATCGCCACGAGAATGATGCAGCCTTCGCCGAGGCTCGTTGGCAGGGTCCAGATGATGAACTTTCGCAAATTGTCGAAGACTCCCCGTCCTTCTTCGACAGCGGCGGCGATGGTCGCAAAGTGGTCGTCGGTGAGGATGATGTCGGCGGCCCCTTTGGCGACATCGGTTCCGGTGATGCCCATGGCAATGCCGATGTCGGATTGTTTCAAAGCCGGAGCATCGTTGACGCCGTCGCCCGTCATCGCCACGATCTGTCCCCGCGACTGGAGCGCGCGGACGAGGCGCAGCTTCTGCTCGGGCGCGACCCGGGCGAAGACCACGGTGGTCATGGCGAGATCGGGCAGATCCTCATCGGAGACTTCCTCAAGCTCCCGTCCGGTGACGATGCGGAGGCCATCCGCAATCTTGTCGGCGAGTCCGATCTGAAGAGCCACGGCTCGGGCGGTGATGGCATGATCGCCCGTGATCATCTTCACGCGAATGCCGGCCTGACGACAAATCGCGACAGCGGCGACGGCCTCTTTCCGAGGTGGGTCGATCATGCCCTGCAGCCCGAGAAAAGTGAGGCCCTCCCTCACGTTCTCATGCGAGAGCTCGTCGTGATTGTCGCCGACGTGGCGCCTTGCAAGAGCGAGGACACGCAGTCCGTCGGCGGCGAACGCCTCGACCTTTTGGTGGATCTCAGCGGCATCGAGTGGTGCGAGGCTTCCGTCTTCCTCGAGTTGATCGGAGCAGCGCTCGAGGAGGCGTTCGACCGCGCCGACCTTGTAGATCGTCCGGGCCGCGCCCCCGCCGTGCAGGGTTGCACGGAACATGTGTTCGGACTCGAAGGGAATCATGTCGAGGCGGGGTGCGGCTTCGACCGCTTCCGCATGGATCAAGCCACCCTTGGCTCCGGCGACGAGCAGGGCCGCCTCGGTGGGATCGCCCAGTATGTGGGGACGTCCGTCCGCGAGGGTTAGTTCGGAATCATTGCAGAGGACTCCGGCGCGGAGGCACTCGCTCAGTGCGGGGTGCTGCTCAGGGTCGGCCACATTAAGGCCGTCGCCATCGAGGACGTCGCCGGCCGGGTCGTAGCCCGTTCCCGTGAGGGTGTAGATTTTCCTTCCGGCGAAGATCCGTTGCACCGTCATTTGATTTTCGGTGAGGGTGCCCGTCTTGTCCGAACAGATTACGGTCGTAGCGCCGAGCGTCTCGACCGCGGGGAGTTTGCGAACGATGGCTCGCCGGTGCGCCATGCGGCTCACCCCGATGGCGAGCACGATCGTGACGGCGGCCGGAAGACCTTCGGGAATCGCCCCGACGGCGAGCGCGACGGAGGCCATGAACATGTCGACAGCCGCCTCCCCCCGCATCACCCCGACGACAAATCCGAGCGCGCCGAGTCCGAGGATGAGCCAGAGGAGGAGCCGGCTGAAGGCGGTGATCTTCCGCGTCAGTGGGGTCGAGAGCTCGACAGTGCTGGCAAGCATCCCGGCGATGCGACCGGTCTCGCTCGCGTTGCCGATCGCGAAAACGATCCCCTCGGCCTGACCCGAGGTCACGTGGGTGCCGGCAAAAGCGAGGTTGTGGCGGTCGGCGAGAGAGGTCATGGGAGCGAGGGTGGAGGAAACCTTCTGCGCTGGCATCGACTCTCCGGTGAGGGCTGATTCATCGACTTGGAGACTCATTACCAAGGTAAGGCGAAGATCGGCCGGCACGACGTCGCCGCTCTGCAGCAATACCACATCGCCGGGAACGAGCTCTGACGAGGCTACGCGGCTTTTTCTCCCGCCGCGGCGCACCGTCGCCGCGGTGACCACCAGGCGACTGAGGGCCTCGATCGCCTTTTCCGCTTTGGCCTCCTGGATGAAGCCCACAATGGCGTTGATGAGGACTACCCCGAAGATCACCGTCGAGTCGACATATTCCCCGAGGGAGGCGGTGATCGTGCCAGCGGCGAGGAGGAGGTAGACGAGGGGCTGGTGGAACTGGAGGAGGAATCGAAACCACGGCGGCGAGCCGGCTTTGGAACTGACGAGGTTGGGTCCGTATTCCCTTTGGCGCTTCGAGATTTCGGGGTCGGTCAGTCCCTTCTCCAGGTCGGATGCGAGGAGATTTCGCACTTCGATTTCAGTCTTCGCGTGCCAGCCGCCCGGGAAAACCTCCGCCTCTCTCGAATTCCCCATGATTGAGGAAGCTAGGCACCCGGATCGAAACAAGCAACCTACCAGTTTTTTCGAAGGTAGTCAGAAATCGATTCTTCGGTTTTGGTTTCGTCAGCTCGCCCGGCGGCGCTCCCCGCGAAGAGAAGCCGCTCATCACACGACCTGTCCACCCTCGGGGATGAACTCGTCTCCGTGGTAGAGGCGGTAGCGCCCCAGACGGGAACGCAGTTTTAGCTCGGCACCGAAGGCTTCGGAAAGACTGAAGGAGTTGAGGGACCGCCGTTTTTCGCCTTGGGCGACGATGCGTCCGTCTCTCAGGACGAGGGCGTGGGTGATCGCGGGGAGGATCTCCTCGACATGGTGGGTGACGAGGAGAAGGGAGCGGAAAGATCCCTTTTGGGTGAGCTCTTCGACGAACTGGAGAAAGTTCTCGCGGGCGACAGGATCGAGTCCGGCGCAAGGTTCATCGAGGATGAGTATTTCCATCTTTTGAGACATCAAAGCCCGCCCGATCAGGACGCGCTGTCTCTCGCCCTGCGACATCGTCGCCCACGGCTGGTCTCGGAGACCGGAGGCGTTCACCTTTTCGAGGACCTTTTCGGCGGCGCGGATCTCGGCGGGATGGTCGTCGCCAGATTGCCAGTAGTTGACCATGGCGTGGCGGCCGGAGAGAACGATCTCGAGGGCGGTCTCGGCGGGTTCGATGAGCTGCGAGATGCTGCTGCTGACAAAGCCAATGCGCTTGCGCCAATCATCCCAACTCTGCGAGGCGGAGTTCACGGCATCTTCACGGCCGCGCAGCTGGACGTCGCCGGTAGTCGGCGTGAGATATCCCATGAGAACGTTGAGAAGCGAGGTCTTTCCCGAGCCATTGCCTCCGAGGATGACCCAATGCTGGTCGCGCTCCACCTTGAGGTTGATCCCCTCGAGGATTTTTCGTCCGTTGCGTTGCACGGACACATTCTCCATCTCGAACACCGTCGCTGCCATGATCGAAAGGCTAAGGGGCTCACCGCAGGATTTCCACCGAAAAAGGTTCCCCTGACGGGAGGACGGATGACCCGGTTTATGGTCCCCAGACGAAGCGCAGACCGCCGAAGGCTCCGAGTCCTGCGGCCTCATAGCCGCGGGTGGTTTCGTATTCGAGGTTGAAGACGTTTTCGAGACGTCCGTAGATCTCAAGGCGCTCGCTGATTTCATGGCTGCCGAAGATCCTGGCGACGGTGTAGTCGTCGAGGATGACCCCCGGGGAATCGAGTCGGTCGTAGGCCCCGGCGATCTCTGCGCCGAATTTCCAGCGGTCGCCGCTGAGGATAACGCCACCGGAGAGGGCGAACTCGGGTCGCCGGGGGAGCGGGTCGCCGGGATTGCCCCCAAAGCCGCCGAGGTATTCGCCGTCGGTGATGGTGGCGTCGAGCCAGGTGGCGTTGGCGTAAAGCCTGAGCTCTTCGGAAGGGGAAACGATGGCCTCTAGCTCGAAACCGGAGGATTCGGTGTCGACGATGGCGGGATCGACGAAGGTGAAGGGGTCGACGTCGATCAGGTGGTCGATGTCCGCCTCGAAATAGGTCAGTGCGAGTGAACTGCGCTCGTTCAGAACGTTCTGTCGGATGCCGAGCTCGCGGGTGGAGCTTTCTTCGGGCAAAAGGGTCGAGGGGTCGACGGTCGGTGCGAGAAAGATAAAATCCTGTCCTGAGGGAGCCTTGTAGCCGGTGCCGGCTTTGGCAAAGAGGGTCGTGTCGGTGGCCTCGAAGGTCCGCTCGAGGGATAGGGTCCACGTCGCCTTGCTCTCGAAGGAATCGTGGTCGTCATAGCGACCGGATGCGAGGAAATGGAAACCTGCGGGCAGCTCGAGATCCGCCTGGGTGAAGAGGCTGCCGTAGCCGTAATCAAAGGCGCTGGGCAGATTGAAGGGACCGAGGATCAGAGGGGTGCGGTCGAACTCATAGGTGTAATGACCGACCCCGAGGGTGTAGGTGGCGTCTTGGTCGGGATGCCAGTTGAAGGCCGCCTCGAACTCTTGTCCGGTCTGCTCGAGGAGGCTGTCGAGAGCGAAGACATCGCGGGTCGCCGCGAGTTCGTTTTGAGAAAAGCTGTAGAAGCTCGAGAAGTCCCAGTCGTCGCGGGTGATGCTGAATCGTGGCGAGAACAGCGAGGATTGGTTGTCGTTGAGCTGGGTCTCCGGGAAAGACGGACTGAGCGAAGAGCCTGGCACCTCAAGAAAGGAATCCTGAACGTAGCCGAGGATATCGAAGGAGACGCCATCGGCGATCTCGTAGGCGAGGTTGCCGCGGAGGACTTGGTTTTTGAAATCGGACCGGGGGCGGTCGTTGGCCGTCTCGACCCACGAGGTGTCGAGCGCAAGGGAGACCCGCCCGTCACGGACGGCGAGTTTGTGTCCAGTCCGGAGGGTTGAGAAGGATCCGGCCTCGACGAAGGAATTCAGAGTGTCTTCGGTGACATAGCGGGCATCGGTAGAGCGCAGGTCGATCGCGCCGCCGAGGGCGTCGGATCCGTAGAGCGAGCTGGAGGCACCGCGGAGGACCTGCACGGACTCGAGCGTGGAGACATCGAGATATTCGAGCTGGTAAAGACCGGCGAGTCCCGGCGGGAGACGACGTCCGTTCAAGAGGACGACAGCATGGTTACTCTCCATGCCCCGAATGAAGAGGGAGCTTTGTGCGCCAGTCTGTCCGGCCTGGACCAAATGGACTCCGGCGGTGTGCTGGAGGATATCTCCGAGGTCGCGACGTTGCGAGGTTCGGATCTCGGCACCGGAGATCGTATCGACCGACGGGAGAAGGTCGCGGCGCCCTTTGGCGTCCTCGATGGTCCGCGTGGCGATGAGCGGGGTGAAGGCCTCCTGCACGATTTCTTGGCGAAGAATGGCGGTGCGGTCGGGGCCGTTGGCTTCGACCGTGGTAACATCAAGGGTGGCGACGGGATCCACGAGAGTCGAGACGATCCCCTCATCCGCCCTCAGGCCCGAGGAAACGAAAAGCAGAAGAAAAAAACAAATCAAAGAATCACGATTCATAGATTTGAATTAGATGGGACTCCCTCCGGCTGCAAGCGAATTTTTCCCCCTCGCCGCCGCGTATGACAAAAACCGAGCTTGCGAAGCCGAGTCACCTAGAGCATTCTTCCACAGCATCAGGAGTGGCCCGGCGAAAGTCGGGTCCGGCAACCGGGCTTGGAGAAGCCAAGGTGCCTTGGAGGTTGTCGCGGGAGACCGCGGCTTTTTCCGATGTGCGGGCCTTTGGTCCGAACAGCAACTTCTCCGGGGAATGACCCGCGCGACGCGGTGAGCCCCAGACCTGGTGCGGTAACTGAATTCCACAGAAACTGCATCACATGACCTATCTCGACCTGCTTGAAGAACACGGTGGCACGAGCGTCTCCGTCCTCGCTGGAACCCTCGCGGTGCGGACCGCCGGTGAAAATCCCGACCACCACCTTTGGAATAACCGGGGCACTTGGTGGTGTCATTTCACGCTTCACCGGCCCGACTACACGGCCGAGCGCGTGCGGGTCTCCCTGCGCACCCGGGAAGTCGAAGAGGCTCGCCTGCGGCGGGATGATCTTTTGCGGCGCTTTTCGCGCTAAGGTGATGCAGCCTTTCACCCCGACCGCCTTCGGTGCCTCGGTGAGCGAGATTTTTCCAGCCCTCTTCGTTCCGTCGATCCCGGCAAATTTTCGCGATTGGCCAGCCTGCATGCAGCGCCGCTATCGCGAGCACGCCCTTGCAGCGGTAGTCGCTCCGGCCAAGGGCGGGGAGGGGAGGAAAGGGTTCCCGATCAGAACGACGAGGCGGCCTCCAGACCCAGTTTCGTGCGCTCGGCCCTGAAGGTGGCGATGGTCGTCCGAACCTCGCGCAGACGCTGTTCGGCGATGGACGAGGTCTTGTTCGTCAGTTCTAGATAACGCTGTGCCGCTTCGACAAGGTCTTCGGCACTACCGAGGAGGTCGCGCGCTTCGATGGGGATCTCGGCTCGGAGCTTCAGAAACTGCGCGTCGCTCCGGTCGATCGCCGCGTCGAGGGCGTTGAAGTCCTCGTCGTCGCCCTCGAGGGCCAGAAACGGAGCCACTGACTGATCAATCCTTGTGGCAAACTGGGAGAGGAGGATATCGGGCGTGACGGGGCGCGTTCCGTATTCGAGCATGGCCCAGGCGCTGAGGTGCGACGGAAAGGTGGCAAGGATGCCGCGCAGTTTCTCTTGCGCCGATGGAATCTTGGCGAGGTCTTGAAGATCAACCCGGGTGGCTGGATCCGATCGAAGGGACACTTCGCGGATCTCGTTGAAAACGGCCGAGGCAGAGATGAGCGCGGCATCGGTCGGGGCGGTGAGCCGGGCGAGGGCTTCGTCGGCGTCGGTATAGGCGATCAGTTCTTTCTCGAAGAGGAGTTCGAGTCGGTTTGATTTTTGGAGGTAGGCGACGAGTGACTCGCCGACCGTGGCGGGAAGGAATATGTAAGGTCGGCCGAGCCCAGCTGCCGCGGCAAGCGCAGAGAGGGTGTCGCCCGGCAGTGTGACCTGCCGATTGGTGGGGTCGATCTCGCCGAGAAGGACAAAATCCGCATTCACCGGCTGATTGGCTAGCACGCTCTCGACGAGGACGAGGGCGGGAAGAAAAGCGTCGGCGCGGAGAGGCCGACGGGCGCCCGGTGGCTCGGCCTCCGGGGTGAAGCGGACTTCGCCCACCGCCCCCGCCGCCCACCTGCGACCGGGAAGGACCGTCGAGGGGAGGGCAAAGGCATTCAAAATCAGGTCCCCGTCCGAGGGAATGAGAGGGAACGTCGCGGCGTTGGCGCTTTCGAGAAGCAAGGCGCGCTCGGGTCCGTTGACAGGGCCGCGCAGCGTCAGCGAGACGGTGCCGCCGACCGGAGTCTGCTCGACTCCGACCAGACGGACCGTGGCGAGAGAGGCAGTGATCGGCTCGATCTGAGGCAAAGTCATGCGGGGAGGCCGGATCGCCGGGGGGGCTGCAGGTGGCGCGGGTGAGCCGGGTGTCGTGGAGACCGTGGCGTTGGGGTTCACCGGGATGGCCGCGGCGGAAACGGCAGGCATGGCGACGGCGGGCTTGCGGCGCTTTTGGCGGTGCTGTGCGACCGATTCCTCGAACAGAGCGAGGGAACGCTCGGTCGATCGGTTGGAGCCGCGCTGCAGCTTCACGATGTTCTCCCATTGCGGGGCTTGGCCATCGCAGACGGTGGCAAAGGTTTGGAGCTGTTCTACCGTTGGCTTGGAGCGGGTGAGCAGAGAGAGCTCGAGAAGGAACTCGGCGAGACGGCGCTCTTCCGGATCGAGGGGCGGTTCGGCGAGGCGGTTGCCGATTGCCCAGAGGATCTCCGAGACCGAGTCGAGATTGTCGAAAACAGCGATCGAGGGCGGGGTAGCTCCTCTCGCTAGTTCGCGATGGGCGACTCGCGAGGAGTGGTGAAGGGGATCGAGGCGCAGCGCGATGGCAAGGGACTTTTCCCGCAGATCGTCATCGACCCGCTCGTTGGCGTTGAAATTCGACCCGATCGCGGCGAGGGCCTCGAGCAGGCTTGAGCGGTCTTGCTCTGCCAGAAAAATCCCATCCGCCGAGAAAAGTCCGGGTCCGATTTCGGGCGGGTCGTAGGCCCGGGCTCCTTCTCCCGCCGCGAAGAGCAGGGAGAGTCCCAGCAGAATGGTGGAGCCCCGCGGCCAGCGACGCGTGCGGAGCTCGCCCGGAGTCGATTTGATTCTCAAGATCACGCCAGCGATGCTACCATTCTCGCTTCGGGCTGTCCACGGTGCACTGCCGCGCCCCTGGAATTTCCGGGAGAGCCATTCCTAATCCATCGCATGATTGAAGCTGAAATTTCCGAAACGATCCCATTTTACGACACCGACTGCGGGGGTGTCGTGTCGAACATCGCCTATCTTCGCTACGTCGAAAAAGCCCGCACCGCCCTTTTTGCCGGGCTCGGAATGCCGGCTTCCGAGATGATCGCGACGGGACTCTTTCCGGCAGTCGTCCGCACCGAGGTCGATTATCATTCCCCGGCCCGTCTCGGCGACGAGATTCGCGTGGTGGCCAGCCTCGTGGCAGTCCAGAAAGTGCGAGCAGTTTGCGAGTTCCGTCTCATGGCTCGGGCTCCGGGAGGCGAGCCGCGGGCGGTCGCGTCGGCGAGCCAGATCGTCGCCCTCGTCCAGTTGCCCGAAGGTCGGCCGCGACGGATGCCGTCCGAGTGGCTCGGGCTCATCGATTGAAAATAGGGCTTTTTTCGGGGTCACGCGCCTTGGCTCGATTTTCATCTTGCCGAAAAGAGGCGTTTCAATCACCCTGTAAACCCATCTTGCGATGTCCACCCATGAGCGATGCCGAAGCCGTCCCGACCGCTGGAATTCTGTTTTCCGTTCTCAAACGCGGCGAGCGCGACCCTCTCGGGCCTTATTCGGATGAGGAACTCCTCGCCCTGCTGAACGCGGAGCAGATCAGCGTCCAAGACTACGTGTATTATGACGGCATCGGGGAGTGGAAGCCGCTTCACGAGGTCTTTGAGGTGCAGGAGCAGATCACCCATTTCGTTGACGACGGTCAGGATACCCAGCGAGTCGGGATCGCGTTCCGCGAAGTATCGAACGTCGTGGGTGCGGGCGAGAGTATCTACTACATCGCGGTCCAGGCCAAAGCGGGCCTCCTCAGCAAGACCAAGCAATGCCTGATCCTGACAGACCGTCATCTCTTCCTCATGACCGAAAACCGAAAGGGTTATGAGCTCGAGGCTCATCCTTGGAAGGCGGTGACAAACACCCTGATGCGCGACGAAGGCAAGGGCCTCGGGACATTTTCGATTCTTCTTGGTGGGGAGCGCCGCACCGACATTGCCCACATCCCACTGAAGCAGGTCCACCGTCTCTTCCAGCTCTCGCAGGAGATGAAGGAAGGTGTCGCCATCTGACCTCCGCCCCTCAGCGTTTCCCAAGATACTTGGCCATAGACCGGAGCAGAGCTTCGGCGAGATCCGGATAGGCTCCGAAGAGCTGGTGCAGGGCACGGTGTGGGATGCAGAGGCAGGTCGAGGCCGACGCGATTCGGACCGTTGCCGTCGCCGGGGTCATCGAGACCGCGCTGATCTGTCCCACGACCTCTCCCGGTCGAGAGACCTGGTTGATCGGCTCGCCACCGATGAGGATATCCAGTCCACCGGACAGCAGGATCCAGAGTTGCTGGCTGGGCTCGCCTTGGCTCACGATCTCGGTGCCGACGGCTGGCTCGCGCACCGTTCCGCTGCGAACCAGTTCGCCAAGAGAGCGCTCGCTGACGCTGGAAAAGTCGGAGCTGGCCCGGAGGACCTCGATCAATGCGGCTTCGTTCATGGGAACGAAGTTCTAACACCCTCCCGAAGTGGGATTCAATGCGCATTTTTCGGAGGTCCGTGTTCGCGTGGAAGCAAAAGCGGACGTATTTTGACTGCGGCGGCACCAGCCCACCTCCTCCCCATGTCCGACGACCTTGACAAAGACGCGGTCCCCGAAGCGATCGAGATCCAATGCTACTTCGTGCGCGAGCGCAACGCCCTGCTCGTGCGCGGTGATTTTTCTCCAATCTACACCGACTATTACCTGCACCTGATGCAACACGGCATCCGGCACCTCCCCGAACAGGATCTTTTGCTGAAGGACGGTCTCGCTGCTCTCGGTCTCCATCTCGCCGCGCGTCCGTGGAACGAGGCCATCGCTTGGACCTTGAGCTGGCAGGATCCCCTGCAGAATGTCTTCCTCACCGGCAGCAACCGCGCTGGGAATCTCGTCGGCCGCCTCTTCACCGAGGATGTTCGTGAGCGCGACCAGAATCTTTTCATCTCCCAGGTCAGCGTGGCGGGACGCGAGCCGCGGCAAAGCCTGATCGAGGCGCATTCGCTCGACTTTTTTGAACTTGCCGAATCCTACTACACCCGAAGTGAACAGCGTCCCGCCCGCTACTTCCGCCTTGGCGGCGACGATTTTGTGATGATCTCGGCCCAGCCAGAATGCGACCTGAATTGGCTCTTCGCCCTCGACGAAGAGGCGATTCGGGAGATCGACCAGAGAGAAACCCTGAGCCTCCTCGAGGTAAGGCACTATCGATTTGACTGCGGCTGCGGGCCCGAGCGCATCTATTCCATCATCGCGAACATGAACGAAGAATCCCTCGAAGCGGTCTTCGACGGCAGTGAAGTCATCGCGGCCGGGTGTCCGCGGTGCGGCGCCCGCTACACGATCACCAGCGAGGCTCTCGAGGCCTTCCGTCGCGAACAGGAAAAGTGAGGGGATGAAACCGAGTCGGAAAGATGAAGCGAAACGCCGCGAACAGGAACTCGCGTGGATCGGCGATACCATCCTCGATCTCTTTGCCCGCGAATGGATCCTGCGCGAGCGGGGCGGCGTTTGCGGGGAAACTCAGCGTCGCATGACTTGCAATCAATTCCTCGCCTGCTTCGGGAACCCCACTTCGATCGAGGCGAGGATCGGGGAGCTTTATCAAAATCAGGGCATGGAGTCCGCTTTTGCCTGGATTCAGGCCGAACTCCTTCCCGTTTTTGAGAAACAAGAGCGAAATCGGAGGGAATTCTAAAAAAATCCCCGTTTTACTAAGTTTGTCTCCAGATGGATCGTCTCCCCTCGGCCTGTCAGGCTTTTTTGTTGGAACGCCCTATGAACTCTCTCCCGACCCCCGCCGGCAACCCAAAGATCCGACCGGTCCAAGCACTGGCACTTCTCTCGCTTGCCACCGCCGCACTGCTCTCCTCCTGCACCACCATCGGGACGACTGATGGGGCCGGGATGAGCGGATCGGGCGCCGTCGCTGGACAACTGACGCCCTCGCAATTGAACCATCCTCAGGTGAAGGCCCGCAACGCCGTGCTCGCGACCGAGGCCCCGGGGAACTATTTCATCGGGCGGCGCTGGTGGACCGACGGGACTCGTTTCTGGGGTTACCTCCGCGAGCCCGGCCAGCCCTGGTCGACCGCCAAGCTCGTGATCATGAACGAGAGCGCGATGAAGCAGCCCGACCGCATTCCGGAGGAAGGCTCCCTCCAAGTCCACGGCTTCGACCACAATTATGAATATCGCATTTGGGGCAGCTTTACCGGGCAGAAGATCTACGATCCCAATTCGAATTTCGTGATTCCCGAATTCCGGCTCTCGAAATACGAGTTGATCAGCGAGAACCCCGGCTTCCTTTTCTACCCCGGCGAGAAATACAACCCGCGTCACCTACCCGAGGTGCATCCGCCTTTTCCGGGGAGTTGACTAGGCTCGCCCGAACACCCCGGGCCTGCCCTCGCAATCCTGCCTCGCAAGCCCGCCTCGGAGGAGGCTGCGCGTCGGCGGGGGCGCGGACGACTCAGGCCTTCCAAGCCTGCACTCCGGTGATCCGGTAGCGCTCGGTGCCGCCTGTTCCCAGAGGAAACTCGACTTCGTCGCCGATCTTTTTGTCGAGAATGGCGAGGCCGCGTTCGGAGAGGTAGGCGATGATACCGTTGTCGGGATCGGAATCCCAAGCCCCGAGCACGGTGTAGGAAAGGGGGGAACCGTCAGTCACGGGCTCGAGCGTGACGATCGTTCCGATGGAAACTTTCGAGGTATCGGGATTTGCGAAATCAGTGGGCTGAGCCAGCTTGAGATCGCGTTCCCAGTCCCCTTGGCGCTTCATGAGGACGCGCTGGTATTCTTTCGCGGACTTGTATTCGAAGTTTTCGCGAAGGTCGCCGTAGGAGCGGGCGATCTTGATATCCTCGCGGTTCTGCGGGATCTCTTCCTTGATGAGACGGTCGTAGGCGGCCTTTTTCTCGGTGTAGCTCGCCTCGGAGACGATGAGAGTCTCCTCCTGCTCCTTCTCCCGACCGCTCATGAGATCCTGGATCTCTGGATGCAGCTTGATGATCCGCGCCATGAGCGACTTCCGGGTGAGCTCGTCGAACGAGGCAGAACCGACGAGGCGTCCTGCGAAGTTCCGGATCGTGTTGATGTTCGCGTTGTTGATGAAGTCCGGGATGAGGCCGGAGTCGTCCGCGACGAGGTCGCGGAGTCGGTTGGCGGAGCGCACGGATCCTTCCTCGTTGAGCTGGTCTGCTTCGAGCGAGCTCATCACCGAAAGACAGAGCGTTGGGGTGAAGACCGACGCGGCGAGAGCCTTGCGCTCGCGGCAGATCCAGGCGAGGGCGTCAGAGGTGATGGTGCGCTGTTGGAGACCGTTCTCCATGTAGGCGATGAGGGCGTCTTTCTTCTCGGCGGCATCGAGGCAGCTCGCGATCTCGGCGATGGAGCGGAGGTTGCAGGCCGGGATGAGCCCGAGCATCTTCTCAACCCAGTCGGCTTCGCCAAACGCATCGGGAAAGCTCTTGAGGGCCTGGCGCAGGCGGGTGAGGGAAAGCTCCTCGAAAAGGCCTGGAATGGCGCTCTCGTCGGCGGCCAGAATTTCAGCGGTGGAGATCTGACCGTTGTCGGAGTCGAAGCCCTTGATCTTGGTCTGGAGTTCCTCGCGGATGAGGATGAGCTCGACGGCGGGAGCGTATTGCAGTTTCACCCCCTTGCGCGCGATCTCGCTGATCTCGGCTACGAGTTCAATGAGGTTGTCCTGATGATCCTTGAAGGCGTTGATCTCTTTGATGATGGCCTCGACGGCTTTTACCTTGGCTCGCAGGTCGCGGGCGGCGCGGAACTGCTCGATGAGGCCCTGCGAGGGATCGAAGTCTTCCTCGCGCAACTCGAGTGGATCGGTGCGCTTGGCCGGCACGATGAACTGCATGTTCTCGCGCAGCTTTTTCTTGGTCGATTCCCACCAGCTCTTGTATTTGCCTTCGGGGATGACGTAGCCCTTCAGCATTTCCTCAAGCTGGTCGAGGGAGAGGCGGTCGCCGCTGCTGCTGAGGGCCAGCTTCACGAGGGCGACCGGATCGTTGTTGGCGAGCGCCTTCAGTTCATCGGCGGCGGTGAAGCGTTTCCCGAGAAAAGAGTCTTCGGAAATTGGAGTGAGGGACATGGCTGCGAACTTCATGCCGAGCTCGTGGCCCTGCTTGGCCTCGAAATCGACGATGACCTTCACCCCGAGCCGATCCCAATCCGCGACCTTGCCGACCCCCCAGCTCTTGTGGTGGCAAAAGGTTCCGGGAGGGAGGAGTTCAAGTTGCTGGGCCGTGGCCCGGTCAATTTTTTCGCGCTGGACCAGCTTTTCGAGATCGGGATGCATTGTCTCTCAACATAGAAAGAAGGAGGCTCACGCCAAGCGAAAAAAAAATTTGGTTGCCAATAATCTGCCGCCTGTCTAATCTTCGACCCCAGATATGAGAATCCTTTTGGCAGCCCTTTTGCTTTTCGGCGTTGTTTCCGCTTCCATCGCCGACATCCACGAACCCCCCAAAGCCCGTTACACCAAGACGCGCAAGCTGGGTCGTGGCATTTCCAACATCGTCTACGGATGGACCGAGGTGCCGATGACGATGGAACGCTGGCGCGAGCTTCACACCGAGCAGTCGGTTGGAATCGTGACGGCCGGCTTCTTTCAGGGGGTCCAACGCGCTGGTGCCCGTCTCAAATACGGTTTCTATGAGGTGATTAACTTTCAGCGCCCCCTCTACAAGGACAGCTACCGCCCCGCGATGCCCGGCATGAACTACCTCCCGACCCATGGTTACGAGGAGTTCCCGCCCCAGATTGGCTTCCTGACCACAACGGGCTACACCCGCGGGGGCAGCTGGTGATTTCGGCCGCACCAGCCCTCACGAAACCTCCTTCACGGAAAGGCCGCCCACGGGCGGCCTTTTTTTTATGGCCGAGAAGAGGGCGCCTCCCTCATCCGCGATAGGTCTCGAGGAAGCGACGATAGAAATCGCATCCCGCCTCGAGATCGGCAACGGCCAGGAATTCGTCCTTGGTGTGGGCTTGGGCTATGCTCCCGGGGCCGCAGGCCACTGAGGCGATCCCGCCCTCGGCGAGATGACCGGCATCGCAATACCAAGGGGCCGTGGTGAGCCGCGACCCGATCGAAAGAAGTCGTTGCACACCGTCCGTTGCGGGATCGGTAAGGAGCGGTTTGGAATGGCCCGGCGAGTCGACGGCGACGAGGTCGCTCCAGCCGCGATCTTCGAGGAAGTCACGGATCAGCTTCGCGCTGCCGCCCGCTTCGTAAAGTCGGGGAGTCTCGCGAATGTCGAGAAAGGCCTCGCACGCGGAAGGCACGATGTTGGGGCTGCTGCCTCCGTTGAGGGTCCCAAGGTTGACCGTGGGGCAACCCAGAACGGGATCGGCGAACCCCGGCAGCGTTTCCTCGAGATGGAGGAGGAGGGCATCGAGCACCAGAAGGAGCTTGCGGATCGCATTTTCGCCTCGCTCGGGGGTCGAACCATGGCAGGAAACTCCTTTGGCCGAGAGACGATGCCAAAGGCAGCTCTTGTGGGCGTGGACGACCTCGAGCGAGGTCGGTTCGCCAACGATGGCGAAGGAAAACTCGTCGGCGTGGTGTCGGGCAAAATGGATCGATCCCGGCTGGCCCGCCTCTTCGCCCATCAAGCCAACGAATGCCACCCGGGCGTGGAGTGCCGAGAGATCGTCCTGCATTTGGTGAAGGGCCCAAAGCATTGCTGCCATTGTGCCCTTGGTGTCGGAGGCCCCGCGACCATGAATCCGCCCCCCCGAGACCTCGCCGGAGAAAGGTTCGATCGTCATTCCCGCGACGCTCACGGTGTCGAGGTGGGGCGCGAAAAGGATACCGGGATCCGTCTCGTCCCCGGGAAATCGACCGATCACATTTGGTCGACCGGGGAGGACTTCTTCGAAAGTGACCTCTGCTCCGAGACTTTCGAGCAGCTCCCCCACGCGCTCGGCGCAATCGGCCTCACCCGTGGCCCCCTGACCTGCCGCGCTATCTGGATTGACGCTCGGGATGCGGATCAGCTGACTCAGGAGGTCGATGGGCGAATCGGGAAACTTCATTGTCGTCAGAGCATCGGTGGGGGTCTGGAAAACAAAATCGCGAAAAAGCTGGATTCCCCGGTCGGTTTTGATTAAGCGTTTGACATTGGGCGCCTCCCGAGTCCTTAATCCTTCCCGGAACTTTTTAAAAGTTATTCTTTCGTTGTATGAGTGATCAAGAACCCAAGCCGTCTGTCAGCACCTCCACGGTGCCCCTCAAGAAGGAGACGGTCCGTATCAGTCTGCGGGCTCAAGCTGAAGATTCCGGCCCGGTGGCCCCGAAGGGCGTTACGGCACCGATTTCGATTGCAATTCCAATAGTTCCAACGGCTCCAACAGGCAGTATTCCGGCTCCGGCTTCACCGCCCCTCCCTGCCCCTCCCCGTCCTCCCGCCGCGCCCTCTCTCCCGACGCCTGTTGGCGTGGCCGCCCCGCCCGCTCCGCCGAGGCCGTCAGCTCCCACTCCTCCGGGGATTCCCGCCGCGCCGGCCGCGCCGGGATCGATCCCTATTGCACCGCCTTCGCCCCCCGGCGCCAAAACCATCCCTTTGGCCAAGGGCCCGGATCCGCTCGGTCCCACTCGTCCCGTCCCCACGGCACCGGCCGGAATTCCCGCTGCTCCCGTATCAGCCCTCCCGGTGGCCGCTTCCCCGGTTGGCGCCAAGACGATTCCCTTGGCCAAAGCTCCCGGTAGTGCGGGCCCCGGCCCGGTCGGTAAGGTGACCACCCCTCTTCAGCCTAGCGGAGCCAAACCTCTTCCGCAAGCCACCGTCAAAATGGGCCAAACCCAGCCCATGGGCACGCCCGGTGCGCCGACGAAATCCATCCCCAAATCTCCCAACGTTCAACCCACGGCCGAGGAGGTCGAGGAAGAGTGGGAAGAAGAATACGAAGAATCCGGACTCATGCCCTTCGCCATCATCGTCCTCATCCTTGCCCTTGCCGTGCTGGCCATCGAGCTGGTTACGAAAATGGGTGCTGGGAGCTGAGATCTCCGAGGTTTCCCCTCTTCCGCGAAACTTCCGGGGTTACCGCTCCGGTCGTTTTTGCTCGTCTTGGCATTTCCTTCACCTTGAAATGGGTGAAAGGTGAAATACCCTGTTCCTCTCCTTACCTAGAGGATATCGCCGGGCAAGTTCATTTATCAATCTGTCAACCCGCCCCTTCCCCTATGGCCCATCCCTCCATCGTCCACCTCACCGGTGAAAATTTCGCCACTGAAGCCGAGCAGTCGAGCGTCCCCGTCGTGATTGATTTCTGGTCAGAGCATTGTGGTCCTTGCAAGATGCTCTCGCCCGTTCTCGACGAGGTCGCAGCGGAGTTGGGCGATCAAGCCAAGGTGACCAAGGTCGACGTGATGGCAAACCGCGACCTCGCGATGAAGTTCGGAATCCGCGCGGTGCCCACCCTCATTTTCATGAAAGGCGGCGAGGTCAAGGAGACCAAGACCGGGATCATGATGAAGGACGCAATCATCCAAAAGCTGACCTCGCTCGCCTGAGTGTCGTTTACCGGAACTCCTCCCCGTGACTTCTCCCCGATCAGAGCAGGCAGACAGGCCCTCCTTTGTTTGGATTCTTTTCCTGCTTCTTCTCGGGGCCGGTTATCGTCTTGCCGTGCCGGTCTTTGAACTGCCGTGGAATTCGGCGCCGCTCATGGCGATGGCCTTCGGCGGCTCGATGTTGCTCGGAGTGCGTTTCTGGTGGTTGCCGGTGGCGGTGTTGCTGACCGGCGATCTCCTGCTTGGACTCCGGAATCCGTCCGAAGGCGTCGCGGGATATACCCTGGTTTCGGCCCTCGTCTACGGGCTGGTTGCTTTCATCGGGGCTCGCGCGGCCCGTTCGTTGAAGATCTGGCCGATGATGTGGTGCGGCACGCTCCTGTGCAGCGTGCTCTTCTATGGAGTGGGAAACACCTACACATGGATGGCTTGGCCCGGTTATGAGAAGACGCTAGCCGGTTGGTGGCAGAGCCAGACCATCGGTCTTCCCGAGTATGCGCCGCAGGCCTGGGTCTTCCTGAAGAATTCCCTCATCGCCGATACGATCTGGTGTGCACTCGCCGGTGTCGTTTATGCGCTCTTCCGTCGTCCGCTTGCCGCTCCCGCCGCGGAGCCGGCGCGCTGAGGAAATCGTGCTCAAAACGTCGACGCGTCCTTTACGAGGATCTTCCTCGATTTACAGTCGGGTATGTCTGAACCGGCTCATCCCTTCCTCGAACACGATTTTCACCTGCGCTGGTCGCGTCTCGTTCCCGAGGCGATCGAACCCGACATCCGCGAGGCGCTGGGCCGCGCCCAGAAGGGCATTGACGCCCTCTCGGGTGACTTCGATCCGTCGGCGCTGACCTTTGAGAACACCCTCCTCGAACTCGAGCGTGCCACCGAGGATCTCTCGATGGCCTGGGGCCGGGTCGGGCATCTCGATTCCGTGCGCAACAGCGAGGCCCTGCGGGCCGCCCACAACGCGGTGCTGCCCGATGTGACCCAGTTCTATTCCCGCATCCCGCTGAACGATGGATTGTGGAAGCGGATCAAGGCCTACGCCGATTCGCAGGACGCGGCGACCCTGACAGGCGTACAAAAACGTTTCCTCGAAGAAACGGTGCGCGACTTCATCAGCAGCGGAGCCGATCTGCCCGAGGCTGAGAAACAACGGCTCGAAGAGGTGCAGTCCGAACTCGCCCGCATCACCCAGAAGTTCTCCGAAAACGTCCTCGACTCCACCAATGCCTGGGAACTCGTCCTCGAAGACGACTCGCGCCTCGGCGGACTCCCGGAGACGGCCCGTGGTGTTCTGCGTGCCGAAGCGGCCGCGAAAGGTCTCGGCAAGGACGAAGCGCCCGTCTACCGGATCACCCTCAAGGCCCCCGTCTATTTCCCGGTGCTCGAATACGCCGACGACGCGAGCCTGCGCGAGCAGGTCTGGCGCGGCAGCGTCACCGTGGGGCATTCGGGCGAATACGACAACAGCCGCCTCATCTGGGAGATCCTCGCCCTGCGCCACGAGCGCGCCGAACTCCTCGGTCACGCCCACTTCGCCGATCAGGTCCTCGAGGAACGCATGGCCGGCAGCGGGGAAGCCGCGCTGAAATTCGTCGAAGATCTCGCAGCCCGCACCAAACCCTACTTCGCCCGCGACATCGACGAGCTGACAAGCTTCCGCCGCCGTCACGAGCCTGACTGGGATGGCCTCTTCCAGCCTTGGGACGTGGCCTATTGGTCGGAAAAACTGCGCAAAGAGAACTACGATTTCGACGAGGAGGAAGTGCGTCCCTACTTCGCGATCGGCGAGGTCATCGAGGGCATGTTCCGCCTCACCGAGCAGGTCTTCGGGTTCAAGATCACCGAGCGTCAGACCGCCTACGCCAAGCCCGGTGAGAAGCCGGAGGGCGACGGAGTCGAGGTCTGGCATCCCGAGGTGCGCTTCTACGACCTGCACGATGCCCGCAGCGGCGACTTGCTCGGCTCGTTCTATGCCGACTGGCATCCGCGCGAGGAAAAACGCGGCGGCGCGTGGATGAACTACCTCCGCACCGGGCTCCCGCCCGTCGAGGAAAAACCGCGCGAGCCGCACCTCGGCCTCATCTGTGGCAACCTCACTCCCTCGTCGAAGGACAAACCGGCCCTCCTCACCCATCGTGAGGTCGAGACCGTTTTCCACGAGTTCGGGCACCTCCTCCACCACCTTCTCGGCGAGGTCGAGATCAAGTCGCTCAACGGCGTCAAGGTCGTGTGGGATTTCGTCGAGCTGCCCTCGCAGATCATGGAGAACTTCTGCTGGTCGCGTGTTAGCCTCGATTTCTTCGCGAAGCATTACGAGACCGGCGAGCCCATTCCCGAAAGCCTCTTCCAGAAAATGCTCGGGGCCCGCAACTTCCAGTCGGCGATGGCCCAGATGCGGCAGCTCGCCTTCGGCAAGATGGATCTCGACCTCCACATCAGGCACTATCAAAAGCCCGAAGACGGCGATCTCGACCGCGTCGTGCGCGAGATCCTCGACGGTTACCTGATGAACCTCGCGATCCATCCCCCGACGATGGCGCGGCGCTTCACCCACCTCTTCGCCAGCGCGACGGGTTACGCGGCGGGCTACTACTCCTACAAGTGGGCCGAGGTCCTCGATGCCGACGCGTTCACCCGCTTCGCCGGAGCCGGGGTCATCAGTCCTGAAGTCGGACGCGAATTCCGCGACAAGATCCTCAGTCGCGGCAACTCCGCCCAAGCAGCCGAGCTGTTCCGCGACTTCATGGGCCGCGATCCCGAGCTCAACGCCCTGCTCGAGCGGAACGGAATGGCGGTGGGGTGAGCGGGCTGGGCCACAAGAGTTGAACCGCCTGAATCTCCGCGCCAAGTGCCGGAGTAGCCATCACCCCTTCTCGCCGCGAATCGTGAGATTCCGGACTTGCACTACCTTGCCCGCAGCCAGCCAACTGCGTGCTTTCGCCGTGCCGAGAAACGGATGCTGCGCTTTCAGTTCGTGGCCATCCA
>NEUQ01000010.1 GCA_002288445.1 Verrucomicrobiia bacterium Tous-C2TDCM
TAAGTTGGCCGAAAAGGGCCCAGCTAGGAGGCGATCGAGCAGTCTCTCGCTTCTTGCTTTCATCGTCAATCGACCAAATCTTGTCGCGGCCGCGACAAGATTTGGTCGGATAAGACCTCTCACGAACCCGGAGTTGGCGGATGTTTTTCTCCTGGTTCAGGGGATCCAAAGGGTGTGACCTTTTACCGCGCGGTCGACGCGCCGGCGACAGCGCCGTTATCGATGGGCCGCGGGGCCGCGGTGATGCGTCCGGTGCCACTCAGACCGAATCGCTGCGGCTCATACATCGCCTCGATCTTCGCGGGAGGCGCGGTGACTTCGCCGGGGGCGACGACACGAGCGAGGTATTGCAGGGAGTAATCCCCGGCTCCGTAAACGTAGTCAGCGAAGAAGAGGACGCGATCCTTCCGCAGCTCGGTGTGGGTTGGGTGGAGCGTCCGGACCTCGCGGGCGACGTTCACTTTCTGGGTTTCGCTGGTCTTGAAGTCGGGATTGACCGCCTCAAAGATCGCGGGTAGAGCATCGTCGATGGCGAGGTAGGTTTCCCGCTCGTTCGGGAGATTGAGGTCGAGGGTGATGAGGATGAGGTCGCCGACCTTGAGATTTTCCGCGGCGGCGATGCTGCCGTCGATCTCGACCTTCTCATAGCGGCGCTTGATCGCAAAACCCTTGTTCTCGGGCTCGAGCGGCATGAGGGAAGGGCGTGTCGCGAGGGAAACGCTCGCGTAGACCGATCCGTTTTCACTCGGCTTCAGCGAGAGGACGCGGGCGTCGGACTCGCCGGCGAACTCGAAGGCGACTTCGCCGCTGCCGGGTTCGGCGGGCAGCTCGATGGTCTTCGTCTCACCGTCGAAGGCGATCTCGACCCGGTTGGCGGTGAGCTTCTTCGCCGAGGCTTCACTGTAGGCACCGAGAGCGATGAGCGGCCAGGCGTTCGAGTAGGTGCTGCCCCAGCCGTTGCGGGCTTCGCGGAGGTTCATGAGATCGTCGACCAGCTTGTCGGCCTCGGGGCTCGCGGGATTGTGGCGGACCTGACCAAGGAGACGGGTCGCGGCGACGTAGGGCTGGCGATACCACGAGACCTCGGCGACGGGCACCTTGGGATCGGGCTTCAGTAGCGAATCGATGCGGGCAGCCTGGTCCGATCCGTTCTCGGCCATGGCGAGGGCAAGGAGGGCACGTCCTTCAGCGGAGAGGGCCTTCTGTTTCTCGAAGAGCAGTTCGTGGTAGGCCGACTCGTTGACTCCGGCGAGAGCGAGAGCGTAGGCGGCGAGGCATCGCTGCGAGAGTTCGTATGCTTCGTTCACCTCGGCGGCGCCACGAAGCTGGAGGGAGAGGTAGTCCCAGAGCCGCTGGGCCGATTCTTGCGGCACGTCGATGCCCTGCTTCTGGGCCATGGCGATGGCAACGCCGGCGTAGGCGCTGCCCCAAAGGACCGACTGGTTGCCGCCGGGCCAGTAGGCGAGCCCGCCGTCGCCGGTCTGCATCGAGAAGAGGCGTTTGATGCCCTTGCCGATGATCGCGGCGACTTCCTCCTCGGACTTGCCAAGCTCGGGCAGGACCTCGCGAAGCTGCTGCGTGCTCAGCCACGGGATCGTCGAAGAGGTCGTTTGTTCGACGCAGCCGTAGGGATACTTGAGGAGGTAATCGAGTCCGTCGGCCGCCTCGATGAGGCGCGAGTTCGAGAGGGTGAGCTTCACGCTGCCGCTACCGTCGAGAAGCCGGGGATCGGCCTTGGCAAGGGCGTCGGCGAGATCGGCTCCGTCGCGCAGGGCGAAGGTGTGGGTCTCGCGGAGGAGTGGCAGCGGGTAACCGACGAGAAGCTTCGACTCGGTTGCGTCGCGCAATTTTTCATCGGTGAGCGAGCGGACTTTCCAGGCCCACTTCGCTTCGCCGGTGGCGGTCATGGCGATGGGGAAGGAAACAGTCTCGGTCGCGCCGGCAGGGAGGTTAAGTTTCACGACCTTTTGTCCGGCCTCGGGCGCGGGGGTGAGACTCGTGGGAATGGTCTCGCCGATGCGGCCGAGGAAGATCGCGTGTGGATCGAGTGTCACGGTCACTTCGACTTCCTGCGCGGCTCCGCTGTTGTTGTGGAGCACGGCGGCGACATCGATCTGGTCGGTGAGGTTGGTGAAGCCGGGCAGGGCGGGCTCGATGATAAGCGGCTTGTTGATCACCACGGGAGTCTCGCCGCTGCCGAAGCGGTTGCCCTCGGAGACGATTGCCATGACGCGGAAGGTGGTGAGATTGTCAGGCGCGATGGCCTTGGCGCGGACGACGCCGTTCGCGTCGGTCACGAGCGCTGCTTCCCAGAAGGCGAGGGCCTTGAAGTCCTTGCGGATGCGGTCGGGATCGATCCCAAAGCCGCCACCGCCGCCGATGACGTAGCCCTTGTTACCGAAGCCCTGCTCGAGCGGATTCTCGGGGAGAAGGGCGCTGAGGCTTTGTCCGGTCCAGACCGAGAGTGGGAAAGGAGCGTGGAAGATCTCGCCGGGATCCGGGGTCTGGTAGCCGGTCAGGGAGAGAATTCCTTCGTCGACGGCGTAGAAGGTGACCTCGGCGCCGGAGACGGCCTTGCCCTGGTGATCAGTCACCGTGGCGGTGAATTCGATCTCTTCGCCGGGCTGGTAGTATTCGGCTTCACCCGCCGAGACCTTGGTGGTGAGATTGACCGCGGGATCCTCGACATCGATCTTGCAGTAACCAAGGCGATAGTCGGCGGACTTGTGCACGTGCGGACTCTCGCCCGATCCTCGGATGATGAGGAGCGAGGCGAAGAGGTTGGGCGCGGAACTTTCACCGACCGGCACCTCAAGGATCGTCTCGTATTGATCGATCATGACGGAACGGATCTCGCGGACACCGCCGCGCTCGACAGTGAAGAGAGCGTGGCCGAAGACGGGCGAACGGGCGAGGAGTTTGGCAGTGTCGCCGACGCGGTAGGTATCCTTGTCAGGGACGAGGTCGATGCGGATGACATCGTGCCACGACCACGAGGGCTCTTCGGCACCGATCACAGTGAAGCTGACTTTCGTGATGATGTCGCGCCCCTTGCCATCCTTCGCGGTGAGGGTCACCTGATAGTCGCCCGCCTCGGCGAAGGTGAGGGCGTGAGGCATCGCCTTGGTCAGGCCGGTGGCGCCGTCGACTTCGGTTTTGAGGGTGAGCCGCTCGTCCGAAATGGTGCGGAGGCGCAGGTCGTTGCGGTGGGTCATCTTGCCATTGGCGCCCATCACCTTCACGGTGGTCCACTGCTCTTTCTCGACGAGCAGGTTGGTCTCGACCGCTGCGGTGTGGGCCTTGCCATCGGTGGTGACGGCGGCGAGGGAGAAGACGGCCTTGTCGCCGGCCCGGTGGACGCCATCGGGCTGGCGCAGGCCGAGGTAGAAGTCCGAACTGTGGACAATAAATTGCTTCGAGGCGGAGAGGGTCTGCTGGTTCGCATCGGTAATGGAAGCGGTCACGGAGACGCTGCGAGGGCCGGGATGGGTCGTCTGCTTGGGGAGGGAAAAGGCGACGGTAGCCTCGCCCTTCGAGCTGAGTGCGGCAGTGCCTTCGGTGCTGTAGGTTTCCTCTTGGACGGTGCGGTTGCCGAATTTGAACTCGTCAAAGCCGCGGGGGTTAGGAAAGTCGTTCGAGGCGTAGACCATCCAGTTCAGCTCGGCCTTAGAGAGCGGCTTGCCCATGAAGTAGCGGGCGCTGACCGGAATGGAAAGCTCGGCCCCTTGGGCATATTCCTCTTCGGCTGCCACGGTGACCTCGAAGGTGTTGACCCGATAGTCTTCAACCTGGAAGGCGTAGGTCGAGATGAGACGCCAGTCGGGCTCGGATTCTTCGCCTTCGGGGGAGTTCGCGGCGGCGACGGGATTGAAGTCGATCTCGATCGAATGCCAGCCCATCCCTTCGGCCGGCAGGGTGAAGGCGGTGTCGTAGCTGCCGTTTTTGCTGAAGGTGATGTCGCGCTCGAAGAGCTGGCGATGGAGCGCGTCGAAGACGCGAAGGCGGGCGGCGCCTTCGCCGGGCCCGATGAGCTTGTCGGCGTCGATGAAGCGGGAAATCGACTTTACCTTCACCTCGTCGCCGGGGCGATAGACGTTGCGGTCGGTGAAGATGAGGGTGCGACGCTCGCCGGGGAGAAAGCCGCCCCACCGCTGGTCGACGCCGAAACTCCAGAGTCCGACGCTTTCGAGATCATCGTTAAACGAAATGACATGGCGATCTTCGCCGAGGGCGGCGTCGAGGAAGAGACGCTTGTCGGTAGCGTGATACAGATCGCGCTGGAGGCGAGCCACACCGCCGCCGTCGGTCTGGACCTGGGCGAGGGGCGCGGCGGTTTCGTCGCAGAGATTCAGGTCGAGCCCGGCGAGGGGCTTGCCCGATTTCAGGGAAAAAGCGTAGACGGTGGTGCCGTCTTCACCCTGTTTCCAAGCCAAGCCGATGTCGGTGAGCTGGATGAGCGACTGCGCGCCGACGGAGAGATTCTCGCGGGTCGAGGAGTCGCCTTCGCTGCAGAGGTAGAAGGCGCCGGTCGTGGCTCCTTTGGTCATCTCATTCCAGTCGAGCGAGACTGTCTCGGTGGTATCGATTTCGGCGGCGGCGTCGCGGAACTGATCATAAATAGTCTGGCCGGGGATCGCTTCAAAAGCGAGGGCCTGCTTCTCGCCCCATCCCTGGTATTTGTCCTGATAATCGCGGAGGCCGAGGATCACGTCCTTGCCCTTAAGTGCCTTCACGCGGGTGCGCGTCCCGGTGAGGTTGCCGGTGCGGACATCGAACTTACGGTGGCCCGAGGCATTCTGGGTCGAGGCAAAGGCCGGGTAAGTGATGAACCCAGGATTCGGCACGAAGTTGACTTTCTTCGTCACGACCTGTTCGAGCTGGGTCGTGTCGTTGGCGATGAGCCCGTTGCGGACGGTCACTTCGTATTCGGTGCCGTAGCTGAACTCGCCGTTGATCCGGAAGCCGCCGGAGCGCGCTTCGATCGTCAGACCGGGAGGAGCGGGCTTGACGGAGACGAAATCGGCCAGTTTCGCAGCGTCGAAGGCGGCGGCCATCGCGCCCTTGTTGTGACGGATCACGAGCTCGGGCTCTTTGTCATAGGCATTCAGAGCCAGGATCTCATGGATCTGAAACGCTTCGAGCTCGCCGATGTAGTTGAGACTGCTCTCGATGATCTCGTGGGTGCCGTCGGCCGAGGCGAGTCCGGCACTGGCGTTGATGAACCAGGTTCCGCCGAGGGGCAGAGGCGTGGCGGGACGGATCAGGACATATCGATCGATCGGAACGTCGGTCGGCACTACCCTGAAAAAGGCGGCGAGGATCTCGCTCGTAACGGGCGATGCGGAGATGGCGGCGAAGCGCTCCCCAAGCTGGTCGTAGAGGCGCAGGCTACCCTCGACCGCGTCAGGTTTGACAGGAACATTGAAGCGGAGCAGCAGAGGCGACTGGGGAGTCAGCGGGTTGGAGAAATCAAAGCTGTAGGGAAAGCGTTCGAAGGTGATGGCGGATTTGCCCGAAGCATCCGTCTGTGCGTGGACGAAGCAGGGGCCTCCGAAGCACAGAATGAGGAAAAAGGCGGGGAGGCAGGCGAGACGGCGAAGCAAGGCTTTCATGAGAATGGGGAAACGGGCAAAGGCGGTCGGGGCCGACGAGAGATGACACGACAACGCGGAGCAAGACGAAAGATACGGCGGTTTCATGCGCACTCTTTCAGATCCCAAAGATCGAACGCGCCGGACTGGTCGGAGCTTAGCAGGAAGAATGGATAAACGGAGAAAATTTGTCTCCCGTCTCAAATCCGGTGGCCGGCTTTGACGAAGGGGGGCACCGGGACTCCAATCGCGTCACCGATGGCCCGGATCAGTTCGGCCTCGCGGCTCGAGACACCCTTGTCGGCCATGACGCTGAGGCTGCACGCTTCGAGGAAGTGCTTTTTCAGAGAGGGCGAGGCGTGGGCGAATCGTTCGAGGGCGCGTTTGATGCGATCGAGCCCGCAAGACCCGGCGGGTTGGTGGGCGACTTCGACGAAGTATCGGTCGCGGAGGCGAGCGGTCGCGGCATCGAAGGCTTCGACGGCGCGGGTTTCCTCATCGGGATGGCTCATCGCCGCCAGGGTCGAAAGGACCACCCCCGCGTCCTCGAGGAGCGGGTTGAGTTTTTGATAACGGATTTTCTCGGGACGCTTTTTCTCGAAGTAGGCATCGAGGTGACGCGTCACCATCTGCAGCAGCATGAACTCGAAGAGATCGACCTGGTTATCGCTCGCAATGAGTCGGTGGGTCACATCGCGGAAGCGGCTGTATTCGTCGCGGCTGAGGTGCCGGAGGGTGGGAATGGCGAGATCGATCAGACCGATCTTCACCGCTGAATGGACCAGCGCAAACTCACCCGACAGCCGAACGGAGCGTTGCGTGGTGACCTCGTCGGTCAACTCTTCGAGGCGTTGGATTTCCTGAGAGCGGACGGAGTCTTCCTGCGCGAGGAGGAGTGCGAAAACGAGGCACTGAGCGCCGGCGCGCGATCGACAGGCTTCGAGCCAGTGGGTCGGGAGACCCTCGTGGAGCTCGCGACCGAGTTCGACCTGCTCGGAGTGGACGTTACTGAGGCTCTCCATCGCCGCTTCGACATCGAGCCGCAGGGGCTCTCCGGTATCGTGGATCGAGAAACCTCGGATCGGGCCCTCCGCCCGAGATTACGCGCGCCGCGGTTCCCTCTGGGTTGCGGGCGCATCGGTAATGGGTCGAAGGCTGACTTCGCCGAAGGTGCCCTCCCAGCGCGGCAGGATCCGGCGGATCCTCTCGCCGAGGGGAGGGTGAGTCGCAAACATCGAATCGAGGGCGCTCCCGAAGAAAAGGTGGCTCGCGTCCTTGGCCATGGGATGGGCAACCTTGGAGCCCGCGAAAAGACCACCGATTTTCATCAGAGCGCCGGCAATGCCATCAGGGTTGCGGGTGAACTGAACGGCCGAGGCGTCGGCGAGGTATTCGCGCTGACGGGACACCGAGGCTTTGATGAGGTTGGCGAAGAAAGCCCCGATGTAGCCGATGAGGAGCAGTCCCAGCCCACCCGTCAGCATGACGAGGGCGAGTCCGGCCCCGTCTTTTTTCGACGAACTAGAGCCCCCGCGGAAGGCATTTCGGAGGATGAATTCGCCGATGAGCGAGAGGAAGAGAATACCGAAGACCAAGCCCATGAGCCGGAGATTCAGTCGCATGTCGCCATTGAGGATGTGGGAGAACTCGTGGGCGATGACGCCCTGCAGCTCATCGCGCGTCAGCAGGGTCATGCAGCCGCGCGTGACGCCGATCACGGCATCGCTCGGCGATTTGCCGGCAGCGAAGGCGTTGATAGAATCCTCCGTGTCCATCACATAGACCGAAGGCACCGGCACTCCGGAGGCGATCGCCATCTCCTCGACGAGATTGAGGAGACGGCGCTCGTGGTAGTCGGTCGTGTTCAGATCGAGCTCCCGCCCACCGAGTTCCAAGGCGACGACCGCTCCTCCGCCGGAGAGTTGCAGGGTTTTGAATGAAGAGGCGAGGAACACGACCGAGACGGTCCCGCCCGCGGTGATGAGGAGGATCGAGGGATCCCAGAAAGCCAGGCCAGACGTTTCGCCGATTTCCTGCCCGCTGAGCGTCAAAATCAGGACCACCAAGCCATAGATCGCGGCGATGATCCCGGCGATGGCGAGGAAGAAATAGAAGAGGAGGACGTGCGATTTTCTTCGTGCGACTTCCTGATGCTCGAAAAAATCCATCTCCGTGACGAAGCGTGTCGAGCCGTGACGCCAGATCGGGCCGGGAGCGCTGGCCTCAGAATTTCACCGCGACACTCTCACGCTCGGCGTTGCTCGAGAGTTCGAAGGACGTCGCCGCATCGAAATGGAATATGCCTGCGACGAAGTTCGATGGGAACATCTCAATCTTGTTGTTGTAGTTCATGACCGCGTCGTTGTAGGCCTGTCGGGCAAAGGCGACCTTCGACTCGGTCGAGGTGAGTTCCTCCTGGAGTTGGAGCATGTTCTGGTCGCTGCGCAACTCGGGGTAACTTTCAGAGAGTGCGAAGAGGCGACCGAGCGCCCCTCCGAGGCCGGCTTCTGCCGTCGCGAGTTGCTGGATGGAGGCCCCGTCGGCGGCGGAGGCGTGCTCGCGTGCCGAGGTTGCGACGTTCCGGGCTTGGATCACGGCCTCGAGAGTCTCGCGTTCGTGGGCCATGAATGCCTTCACCGACTCGACCAAGTTCGGGACCAGATCGTGACGACGCTTCAACTGCACGTCGATCTGGGCAAAGGCATTTTTACAGCGGTTGCGCACTTGGACGAGGCCGTTGTAGACCACAACCACGAAAATCACGGGCACGAGCAGGATGGCAAGTCCGAAGAGGATGAAAACGAAGGCGCTCATTTGAGGATGTGGGTGGGATGGGTGGAGAGGATCCAATCGACGATCCGTGGCCGCAGCGACTTTGAAGATGCGCGGTCGCGGGCCTCTTGGCCACTACAAAAGCCCCGCGCGATGGCATCCGGACCCGATTCCCTGCCAAGAGGGAGATCGCCCGACGACAGAAGAACTTGTTTTGTTAAGAATTCTAAGTTATTTTGAAAATTGCCAGCCATTTTGGATCTTCAAGTAATTTTTCAAAATTTCTTTCCATGATTTTCAGCGCCATCCTCCCGCCTCTCTTGGCCAGCATTCGCGGTGCGATCGATCAGCCCGTGTTTCCCGGAAAGGTGATTGTCTGGCTGCTGTTCATGCTCTCGATCGTCGGCTGGGTCACGATCCTGTCGAGAGTCGTTCAACTCCGCCGCATGCGGCGTGCCGATTTGGAATTTACCGCCCGGCTCCGCCAGTCGAGAACGACCCTCGAGCTTTTTGAAGAGGGTTGGGAAAACGAACTCGCCCTGAAATGCCTCATCTACCGCGCCGGGGCTCGCGAGACCGCCTACCAGTTGCTGGGTTCGCGAGAGCCGCAAGATCGAATGCAGCAACGTCTCCGCTCCGCCGGCAAGCTGGTCGGACGTCAGATCGACTTACTCCGGATGGCCTTTCAAAGTGGCTTCCGCGCCGCTTCGGGAAAACTTCAGAACGGGATCGAGGGGCTGCGTTTGGTCGCTGCCGGGGCGATTCTTCTCGGCAGTTTCGGGTTTGTCTGGACCCTGATGAAGGGTTTCGACGGAGCGAAGGAGTTTTCCGAAGTCGCTCCCAGCATCGAGGCCGCGTTGGGATACTTCGCCATCGCGCTTTTTGTCGTCGCGCCCGCCGTGATCGGACGCATTGCCCTTCTCGGCGCCGCGCGCAAGCGTCGGCAGGAGCTCGAGCGCTTCCGCGATGACATTCACCGGCTCTTTGAAAGAAGCTTCGCTGCGGCCATGGATCCGGCCCGTCCAACTGCGGCCGAGCCCGCCGAGGCACCTCGGGAAGACGACCGCACCGCTCGGGAGAAAGTGCCCGCGATCGATGCCATGCCCCCTCTCACGTCGACACCCCATCGCGAGAGCAGGGCCGAGACCCGCACGGCGACCCCGGTCGATCCCGCACCGGCGAGTGATCCGGTTGAGGAGCGCAAGCGCTATCATTCCATCCGCGAGCGGCTCCTTCGCAGCGAGGCCGAGGAGGAAGAGTCCAGCCCCTTTCGAGTCAATCCAATTGCTCGCCAGACAGCGGCGGGAGCCAAGGGCCTCCGCGATTATTAGACCAGCCGCTCTGAAGTATTCGCCAGTTCCCTTTCCGTTCCATGAAACTCTCCTTCCACCTGGTCTGCATTCTTTTTGGAGTCACTCTCGTGCATCTCGTGATCATCGCCTCGCTCTCACCTATGGGAGCGGAGGGAAAGACGTTCCACGGTCCCGTTCCCGAGCGGACCGAGGGAGAGAAGCTCTCCGTCGAGTCCACAACTTCCCCCGGGTCGGGTCCGGTGGACGCCGACAAGGTGCCGGCCGTCACTTCGCTCCCGGAGCCGGTTCAAGCCGAGCCGATCGACCTTCCCGCGCAGCGCCGCGAAGAGGCTCCCTTTCCGGGGGCTTCCGTTCACAATCCAGTTGCCACAACCCGTCCGGTGCCGCAATCTCCGCGATCCTGAGAAAAGGGTGGGCGGTGATTCATTTCGGGGCGTATACACGAGCATGGGTAGCTTGCGCATCCTTCTCATTGGTCATGGTTACCTCGGCACCTCGCTCGCCGAACAACTCCATGCCGCGGACGCTTCTGTCGTCGCCGTCCACCGGGGGGGCCCGGGTGACGAACCCTACCCGCTCCTCTCCGGCGATGTCTCCTTGCCCGGCTCCCTCGTGGCCGTGAGGGACGCCCTGCCTTTCGGGCGTCCTGACGCCATCGTGCACTGTGCCAGCTCGAGCCGGGGCGGGGCGGAAACCTACCAGGCTGTCTTCGTCGAGGGGATCCGCAATCTCAGCGCGATTTTTCCCGCGGTGCCGATTCTCTTCACCAGCAGCACGAGCGTCTACGGGCAGACCGATGGATCCGTCGTCGACGAGCTCTCCGACACTATTCCCGATCGAGACACCGGCCGCCTTCTCCTCGAAGCGGAGTCGCTTGCCCGCCGCAATGGCGGAATCGCCCTGCGCCTCGCGGGCATCTACGGCCCAAGTCGTTCCGTCCACCTCAAAAAAATGCTCGAAGGCAGCGCGTCGATCGAAGATGTCGAGCCGAGCCGCTTTCTCAACCAGATCCATCGCGATGACGCGGTCGGGGCGATCCTCCATTTCTTGCGGCGTGGGGCTGAGAACTTCTCCGGCAGACTCTTCAATGTTGTCGACGACACCCCGATCACGCAGCGCCAATGTTACGAGGAGCTGGCAGCCTACTTCGGGCTGCCCGTGCCGCCGCTCGCGCTGCCCGATCCCGATCGCAAGCGCGGCTGGACCCATAAGATCGTCTCAAATTCCGCCCTCCGCGCAACCGGTTGGGAGCCCCTCTTTCCCTCCTTCCTCAGCGCGATGGGAAAGGATCCCGATCTCGTCCCCTCAATCCGCGGACAGCTTCCAACGGGAGCATGATCCCGCGAAGCGCAGGCGCGATTGAGAGCCACGGGATCTCCCTCTCATTTGACCTGGGCTCAGATCTGCCACGATACTAGGGAAAAGGCACCAACGCCGTCCCATGAAATCTCCCGCACCCTTTACCCGACGCCGCGCTCTCAAGACGCTCTTTTGTTCAAGCGCCTCCCTTTCCCTGAACCTGGGGTCGTCCTCAATCCTCGGTGCCTCCGAGGAAGGTGCCCTTGATCTCCTCATGATCGGCGATTTCGGGACGAGCGGGGAGGCCCAGAGGCGGGTGGCTGCCGCGATGAAATCGTTTTGTCAGGAAAAGGGAATCCAGCCCGATTCGCTCCTTCTTCTGGGCGACAATTTTTACTCCGCGGCCAAGGATGGATTCTCGACCAAGTCGGCCCGATGGAAAAACACCTTCGAGGACGTCTACCCAGCCACTGATTTCCCGGGTCCCTGCTGGGCTATCTTGGGAAATCACGACTACCACGACAACCCTGGTGGGGAAAAGGTGCAGCTCGACTACGCGAAAAATGCCGGCACCCGCTGGAAGATGCCTGGGAAGTGGTATCGCTTTGACCTGGGCCCGGCTGCCTTGCCGATGGCCACCGTCATCGCCCTCGACAGCAACCTGCCGAAGGTCAGTGGCGGGAGAGACAAACTCTTCGGCAAGCCCCGCGGCTCGCTCGCGGAGAGAGAAGCGAAGCAACAGCACGAGTGGCTCGTCGGCGAGCTCCTGTCCAAGCGGGCGCCCTTTACCCTCGTGATGGCGCATCACCCGCTCTATTCGAACGGATCACACGGCGATACCAAGACCCTCGTCGAGCAATGGGGGCCGCTTTTTCAGGAGCACCAAGTCCACGCCTACCTCTGCGGGCACGATCACGATCTCCAGCATCTTGAGCTTGAGGGGCTTTTCACCTCCTTCATTCTCTCAGGAGGTGGCGGGGCGAGAACCCGAAAGCTCGGCTCCGATCGCAAGATGCCCTACGGAGACGATGTCCACGGCTTCACGCACCTCCGCGTGGCGCGAGACGAGCTAGTATTTACCCACCTCGATGCCTCGGCAAAGCCGCTCCACCGTTTCACCAAGCGGACTGACGGAGCCTTTGAGGTGATCTGAGCCCGAAGGCTCGAAGGCGGGGCTGTTCGGTCGATAACCAGCGGCGGGGCGTCTCAGGACTTGACCCCGCTGGCCCGCACCACTCCGGATCTGTCTCGCGTCAAGGTCTGGATGGTGCCCGCTCCAAAATCGATCCGGGTCGAGACCTTGAACTTCCGTCCGTTTTGGGTGCGCGCCGTGCCAGCGGCACGGATCATCCGGGCGGTGTTCGACCAGGTGCCGGAGGACGTCACGAGCAATCGACCGCGCGCCCGCGCGCTGCCGACGAAGGTGCCGATGGTGGAGAACTGGTAGACCTCGCGAACCGCGATGCGCCCAATCCGGTAGTTCACCGAAAACTGAAGTGTCGGGGTGAAACTCAACTGGAAAGCCGACGAATAGCGGTTGGGGCCCGAGGCGCGCAGGAATCCGCTGTAACGGCCGAAGACGTCGGCATCAAGAGCCTCCGCGGATCGCGCGGAGGGCGTCAAAAACATCACCAGCGTGGCAGCGATCAGGGCGAAAGGGAGGCTGGATTTCATCGGTTGGGTAGTGGGTAAAGTGACGAGTGGGTAAAGTGACGGGCATCAGGATCTTATCGCTTCCAAGTAAGCAGCTCGCCGCGAGACGGATCGAAGGCCATCATCTGGTGGGTCTCTTCGTTGCAGACCGGTTCCTCATCGAGAATCCGGGCCGCTTTGGCCAGTGTGGCGCGAGGACCGAGGCGCTTCATCCCGGAATCAAGGGTTGAAGCCCGCTGCTTGGAATGGGCAATGATTTCCCGATCCCAGCCGCGGTTTTGTCCGGCGAGCTTTCCGCTGCGATAGTGGTTGGCGACCGCGAGCGTGCCGCCACGCATCGGGATCCTAGCGAAGTCTTCGCGGGTGCGCTCGATGGCGCAGGCGTTCCCTTCCGCCGAACAGACGAGAAAGAGCACGTTCGCGGAGAGACGCGTGTGGCTCAGGGCTTCGCAGGCGTCCTCATAGGTGTCACAGGTCTCGAAGACCTGCCTTAGCAGGAAGAGCGGGCCGAAGGCAAAGCCGGGCAAGAAGGTCGGGGGGGCGTAATTGATCGTCACGGAGTAGGCCCCCAGAACCATCCCGGAAAGGGCCCCGACCAAACCGGGCAAACCCACGGTGACAAATTCGCGGTCCCCGTCGGTGAATCGAAACAAACGGGTCGCCGTGCGGATCGGCTGAAGCGGCCAATCCATATTGCGGACATGGACGGCCCGTCCGTCCGCGAGACGCACGGCACCTGCGGTGCACCCGAAGGAGACGAGAGCCCGCAACCATTCCGGGACTTGGCTGCCGAGAGCCGCTCTCCGTTCAGCGAGGTGGTTCAGCTCATAGAGGCAGTTCATCAAAGTGACCTCGGCAGGCGGGACCCCGGTCGCCTCGGCCCAAGCGGCGATCTCCCCTTGGTAGTGCCCGCCGGAGAGGCGATAGCCATGATGGATGAGCTTCATCGCCTGCCTCATCGCGACGCCGAAGCGACGTTGCTTGGCGTCGTAGGATGGGATCTGGCGAGCCGCCGCGTGGATCAGGTTTCGGGCGGTGGAGGCCTCCCGGCGGATTACCTGGCTCCAGCGCTCTTCCTCGGGCAAGCGAAGGTCGATCCGATACTCCTTGGTGACGGGACGTTTTTCCATGTGGAATGGCTGTAACGCCGGGAAAGATCGGTTTACCCCTTGGAGAGGCCGCGCTACGAGGGAGTCATTAACACCAGCAACTTGGTTTACACAAGGGGATACCGTGACAAAACGTGGTCTCTTTTGCCCCGAGCGGGCGGAATCATCGCTTTCGTGAAGCGTTTACCTTCTCCCTGCGCGCCACTCACGAGACAATCAGCCCCCTATCCCGATTGCGGGACGGATGCCACTTGCGCTCAGTGCCCCTTCGTCGCCCCGACCCTTTCCATGTCCACCGCCACGACCTTGTATTCCGGACACATCGTGTCTTCATCGCACTCCGAGCTCGTGACCATGTTCACAAGATGCTCTGGGAAATGGAAGGTGGTGTAAAGAACCCCCGGCTTCACCTCAGTCGAGACACGCGCCTTGATCCGCACCTCGCCCCGGGCCGAGTGAACGCGCACGAGGTCGCCGTCTTCGATGCCCTTCTTCGCCGCATCATCCGGGTGGATCGCTAGGAGGTCCTCGCTGACGATCTGCGCATTGCCGGTGCGGCGGGTCATCGTGCCGCAGTTGTAATGCTCGAGGATGCGCCCGGTGGTAAGGATGAAGGGATACTCGGCGCCATGTCTTTCGATTTCCTTTGATTCGCGGAACTCGAAGAAGTGGAACTTGCCGAGGCCCCGCTTGAAGCTGTCAAGGTGGAGAATGGGCGTGCCGACGCCGCCGTCGGCGATGGGCCACTGGGTGCCCTGCTCGGTGAGGTTCTCCCAGGTCGCGCCTTTGAAGAAGGGGACGATCTGCGCGATCTCGGCGAGAACGCCCTCCGGGGTGTAGTCGGGCTGGTCCATTCCCATGCGCTGCATGATCTCGGCGATGATGACACCGTCGGGTTTGGTGCCCTCGACCGGTGGGATGACGGCGTTGACGCGCTGAACGCGGCGCTCACCGTTGGTAAAGGTGCCGCTTTTTTCGAGGAACGAGGAGGCGGGCAGGACGACGTCGGCGAATTCACAGGTCGGCGTCATGAAGAGCTCCTGCACGACGAGGAAGTCGAGGGCGTTGAGCGCGGCGGTGACGTGTGCGGTATTCGGATCGGTTTGCGCAATGTCCTCACCCATGATCCAAAGGGCCTTGAGGTGGCCGGCGAGCGCCGCCTCATACATCTGCGGGATCTTGTAGCCGATCCGGTCGCTCAGGTGGACGCCGTAGAACTCCTCATAGCGTTTGTGCACCTCGGGATCGTTGACCTGCAGATAACCGGCGCCCTGGTGGGGCTGGCACCCCATGTCGGCGGCGCCCTGAACGTTGTTTTGTCCGCGCAAGGGGAGGACACCGACGCCGGGACGGCCGATGTTGCCGGTCATCATGGCGATGTCGGCGAGGGTCATGACGGTCTTCGATCCGTGGCTGTGTTCAGTCACGCCGAGCCCGTGGAAGGCCATGGCGTTGTCGGCTTTTCCATACTCGATGGCGGCAGCACGGATCTGTTCGCGCGGGACGCCGTGGATGGCCTCGAGCTCGTCGAGATTCAAGGCTCGGAGGCCCTTTTCAAACTCGTCCCAGTTCTCGCAGCGTTTCGCGATGAAGTCGCGGTCGATGAGATCCTCGTCGAGGAGGTAGAAGGCGAACATGTCGAGCAGGGCGACATTCGTGCCAGGACGGAGCTGGAGGTGATGTTTCGCGTAGGGGACGAGCTCGATCTCGCGCGGGTCGATGACGATGAGTGGCACGCCCTTGAGGACGCGCTGCTTGATGCGCGATCCGGTGACGGGGTGTCCCTCGGTGGGGTTGGCTCCGGTGATCAGGATGCAATTGGTGAACTCGAGATCGGCGATGCTGTTGGTCGCGGCACCGGTGCCGAAAGCCTTCTGCATGCCCCATGCGGTGGGGCTGTGGCAGACGCGGGCGCAGGCATCGATGTTGTTCGTGCCGAATCCGGCGCGAATGAATTTCTGCATCAGGTAGTTTTCCTCGTTGGTGCAGCGGGCCGAGGAAATGCCGGCGATGGCGTCGCCGCCGTGCTCTGACCGGATGCGGGTGAGGTTCTTGACGATGTAATCGTAGGCCTCATCCCAGGTCGCCTCGGTAAGGCGGCCGTTGCAGCGGATCAGCGGGGTGCGGAGGCGCTCGGGGTGGTTCACGAAGCGGAAGGCGTAGCGGCCCTTGAGGCAGGTGTGCGAATGGTTCACCTCGGAGTCGGCCGGGGCCTGAATGCTGAGGACCTCGCGTCCCTTCGTGGCCACGTTCAGATTGCAGCCGACCCCGCAGTAGGTGCAGACGGTGCGGGTTTTCTTGGTCGCCTCGATCGATTTCGATTGGAAGACATCGCTGATCGCCGAGGTCGGGCAGGCTTGGGAGCAGGCGCCGCAGGAAACGCAGGTCGAGTCCATGAAGCTCTCGTCGAGCCCCTTGATGATGCGGGCGCTAAAGCCACGACCGTGCATGGAGAGGACGTGCTGGCCCTGCACCTCGTCGCAAGCGCGAACACAACGCGAGCAGTTGATGCACTTCGAGAGATCGCTGGTCAGATAGGGATGCGAGAGATCCTTGGCGCGGTCGAGGTGGTTGGCTCCGGCGGGGTAGCGCACCTTTCGCACGCCGACCTTCGCGGCCACAGTCTGGAGTTCGCAGTTGCCGTTGACCTCGCAGGTGAGGCAGTCAAGCGGGTGGTCGGTGAGGACCAGTTCAACAATGTTGCGGCGCAGGTCGCGGACCTTGGTCGACTCGGTGAAGACGTGAATGCCCGCCGTCAGCGGCGTGTGGCACGAGGCGACGACCCGACGTGGACCATCGGGCTGGAGGGCAACCTCGACCGAACAGACCCGGCAGGCTCCGTAGGGCTCGAGTTGCGGTGCGTCGCACAGCGTCGGGACATGCCCGCGCCCGCGGTGGCGGTCGATGAAGTTCAGCAAGGTATCGCCTTCCTCGAAGAGCATCGGCTCTCCGTCGAGGTAGGCGGTGAGGGAGGTGAGGTCCTGGACCATGGCGGGAGCGGCGCGGAGCGCCGGGCGGGAGGGTGGGAGGGTGATCAGAAATCGGTGATCAGCTTGGGGAAGGGATGGGTGGCGTAAGGAAACTTGGGAGGAATGGAACTTTCGACGGCGATCGAGGGTTTCTGAAAATTGTTTTCCGATCACCGATCATCGATCACCAAAATAGGGCGCGAGTTCGTCTTCGAAATACTTCAGCGCATTTTTGATCGGCAGGGGCACGCCGCCACCGAGGGCGCACAAGCTCGTCTGCTCCATCGTGTCGAGCAGGTCGGTGATCAGTTCGCGATCGATCTTGTAATCGCTTTCGGCACGCGCCTTGGCAATGAGCTCCTTGCCACGGGTGCTGCCGAGGCGGCAGGGGAAACACTTGCCGCAACTTTCGTCGGAGGTGAACTGAAAAAGGTGCTGGATGTATTCGATCATCGGCAGGGACTCGGGGAGGCTAACGACGCCGGCATGTCCGAGCAGGAAACCTTCCTTCTTGAACGACTCGAAATCGACGGTGAGATCGCCGATTCGATCCACCGGGACGATCCCTCCGAGGGGACCACCGATCTGCACGGCCTTCACCGGACTCCTGAAACCGCCCGCCATCGCGAAGACCTCAGAGAGGGGCGTGCCCATCGCGACCTCGTAGATCCCAGGCTTGGCGAAATGCGAGTCGAGCGAGAGCAGTTTCGGACCGGTCGACTGCGCTGTGCCGATCGCAGCGTAGCCCTTGCCCCCGCGCGTCAGGATCGCGTGGAGGTTGGCGAAAGTCTCGACGTTGTTGACGATGGTCGGCTTGCGGAAGAGTCCCTCGACCGTGGGAAAGGGCGGGCGCGTCCGCACCTCAGGCCGCTGGCCCTCGATGCTGGCGAGCAAAGCCGTCTCCTCGCCGCAGATATAGGCCCCGGCACCCTTGATCGTCTTGAGGCGAAAACTGAAGTCGGTGCCGCGGATGTTTTCCCCGAGGAGACCGGCGGCGTGCAGCTCGGCGATGGCCTCGTTCACCCTCGTGATCGAATCGGGATATTCGGCGCGAATGTAGAGGACCCCGTCCCCGGCTCCGGCGAACCAGCCCGCCACCATCATCCCGAGAAGGACACTGTGGGGACGCTCTTCCATCAAGTATTTGTCAATGTAGGCACCGGGATCCCCCTCGTCGGCGTTGCAGACGATGTACTTCACCGTCCCGGCCGCATCACGGCAGCTCGCCCATTTGAAAGCGAGGGGGAAACCGGCCCCTCCCCGTCCGCGCAGCCCGCTGTCCTTCAACTCGGCCGCGAGAGAGGAGCGATCGCCCGATTGGATCAGCGCGACGAAGGGCGCGTAGTATGGCTCGACCCCCGGAAAGGGCGCGGTGAGAAGGGCGGGCTCGAGCGCCGAGACAACCTCGTAGCGGTCGGTTCCATCGCCTTCGCCGGTGGTAAAGAGAGTATCCAGGCTCGCCTTCGAAAGGCCCGAATAATTCTGGCCTTCGTATTGGAATGCCCCGCCTTCGTGACAACGGCCGAGGCAGCAGATATGCCCGATCTCCGCTTCGGGGAAATGCTTGGCGGCAGCGTGGTGGAGCTCGTCCTGAGTGCCCGCGCAGAGGCAGGCCGAGCCGTTGCAGAGGAAGACCTTCTTGCCCCCGTTTTCCTTCTTGAGAAAGTCATAAAACGAAACCGCCCCCAGGGTGAGAGCATCTCCAAAAAGAAACTCCTGTCCAAGGGCATGGACCGTCTCCGCAGTCTCGGCCGTGCCCTTGGCCTCGGCGGCCTCGACCATGCGTTCAAAAAGGTTCGGCTCGAGGCCGCGGCGGAACGAAAGGGCGCTGAGATTCTTGGACATGGGGGTAAGCCGGGAGAAAATACCAGAAAAGCCCCTCCAGAGGCAAGCGCGGAAGGAAGCGAGCGACTCACGCGATGGAGGGAACCTGCGTTTCGCGAAGCTCCCGCTTGCCCGCCAATGTGCGCCCGGAATTTCCAAGGCGAACACCGCCGCGGGCTCTGATCTCAACGCAAATACCCGCAAATACCCGCAAATTGACGCAAATGCCTCTGCCCCTCCCTGATGGAGGGGCGGGGCGTCCTCAATTCCCCCAAATCCCGCGCTCCGCCTGCTCTGAATCAGCGTAACCCTTCGTGAACGATCGTCGCTGGCATTTTCCACCCGAATCGGGTTAAGTGACCGCTCCCGCAGCCTTCCTTTCCCAATCAAGCGGCGACGCGCCGGCCTATCTACCCGACCTTTTACCTTTCACCGTTTCCTGGATGACCGCCGATCTACACTCCGAACTCTCCCGAGAACTCGCCTCCCGAATCTTGGTCCTCGACGGCGCGATGGGCACGACCATCCGCGAGTACAAACTCACCGAGTCCGAGGCCCGCGGCGAGCGCTTTGCGAAAAATGTGAAGGATCTCCTCAACAACGGCGACATCCTCTCCATCACCCGTCCCGACGTCATCGGCGACATCCACAAGCGGTTCCTCGAGGCCGGTTCCGACATCATCGAGACGAACACCTTCTCCGGCACCACCCTCGCCCAGAGCGAATTCTTCGTCGAGGACCCCCGCGAGACCGGCAAGGGCCGCAAGGATCCCGCATTCTTCGCCCGCGAGGTCTGCGACAACGACTTCCTCAAGGACCTCGCTTGGGAGATCAACTACGAGTCGGCCAAACTCGCGCGCCAGTGGTGCGACCGCATCGGCAACGAGACCGGACGAAAACGCTACGTTGCCGGTGCGATCGGACCCATGACCGTCTCCCTCACGAACTCGCCCGACGCCGAGGATTCCGGCTTCCGCGTCATCACCTTCGACCAAGTTCGCGAGGCCTACAAGCATCAGGTCCGTGCCCTCATCGCCGGCGGGTCCGATCTCATGATGGTCGAGACCATTTTTGACTCGCTCAATGCCAAGGCGGCCCTCGTCGCCCTGCGAGAAGTCTTCGACGAGGATGGGGTCGAGTTCCCCATCATCGTCTCGGCCGCCGTCGGTCGCGGCGGGGAGACCATGATCTCGGCACAGAAGACCGAGGCCCTCTGGAATGCCGTGGCCCATGCCAAACCTCTCGCCGTGGGGTTGAACTGTTCACTCGGACCCGATCTGATCGAGCCGCACCTCGCCGAGCTCTCGCGCATCGCTGGCACCTTCGTCTCCGTCTACCCGAACGCTGGATTGCCGAATCCCCTCGCCCCGACCGGCTTCGATCTCCTCCCCGATGACATGGAGCGCGAGATCGCACGCTTCGCCGAGGCCGGGCTCGTCAACCTCATCGGCGGCTGCTGCGGCAACACGCCCGAACACGTCGCCGCCATCGCCAGGGTCGCCGAGCGCTATGCCCCGCGCGCCCTGCCGACGCCCGCACCCGCCATGCGCCTCAGCGGATCGGAGGCCTTCAACCAAACCCGGGAAAAAGGCTTCCTCATGATCGGCGAGCGAACCAACGTGGCGGGTTCGCCGAAGTTCGCCACCCTCATCAAGAACGGCCAACTCGAGGAGGCCGTCGCCATCGCCCGCCAGCAGGTCGAGAATGGCGCCCCCGTCATCGACGTCTGCATGGATGAGGGCATGATCGACGGGGTCGAAATGATGACCCGTTTCCTCAATCTCCTCGCCGGAGAGCCCGACGTCGCCGCCGTCCCCATCATGGTCGACTCGTCGAAGTGGTCCGTTATCGAGGCCGGTCTCAAATGCCTTCAGGGCAAGGGCATCGCCAATTCCATCTCGCTCAAGGAAGGCGAGGAGGTCTTCAAGGCGAACGCCCGCACTGTCATGAAATACGGTGCCGCCGTTGTCGTCATGGCCTTCGACGAGCAGGGCCAGGCCGCGACCTTTGAAGAGAAAATCCGCATCTGCGGGCGCGCCTACCGCATCCTCGTCGACGAGGTCGGCTTCAATCCCGAGGACATCATCTTCGATCCGAACATCCTCACCGTCGCCACGGGGATGGAAGAGCACAACAACTACGCCGTCGACTTCATCAACGCGACCCGCTGGATCAAGCAGAACCTCCCCGGGGCCAAGGTCAGCGGCGGAGTATCGAACATCTCCTTCTCTTTCCGCGGAAACAACGTCGTGCGCGAGGCCATGCATTCCGCCTTTCTTTACCACGCGGGACAGGCCGGGATGGACATGGGCATCGTCAACGCCGGTATGCTCGAGGTCTACGACGAGATCGAGCCGAAGCTCAAAGAACTCGTCGAGGACGTCCTTCTTAACCGTCACCCAGAGGCGACCGAGGCCCTCATCGACCACGCCGAGGCCCTCAAGGCCACCGGTGCCGACAAGAAGGAAAAAGGCGCCGTCGCCGAACTCGTCTGGCGCAGCGGCACCGTGCTCGAACGGATCACTCACGCCCTCGTCAAGGGCATCACCGATTTCATCGAGGAGGACACCGAGGAGGCCCGCGCCGCCCTCGGTAAACCTCTCGCCGTCATCGAGGGCCCGCTCATGGACGGAATGAAGGTGGTCGGAGAGCTCTTCGGAGCCGGAAAGATGTTCCTCCCCCAGGTCGTCAAGAGCGCCCGGGTCATGAAAAAGGCCGTCGCCTACCTCGAGCCCTACATGCTCGCCGAGAAAAAAGAGGGCGACGAGGACAAGGCCCCCGTCTTTGTCATCGCCACCGTCAAGGGCGACGTCCACGACATCGGCAAGAACATCGTCGGCGTCGTCCTCGGCTGCAACGGCTACAAGGTCGTCGACCTCGGCGTCATGGTCGATTGCGACCGCATCCTCGCCGCCGCCGCCGAGCACAAGGCCGACATCATCGGCCTCAGTGGACTCATCACACCCTCGCTCGACGAGATGATCTACAACGCGAAGGAATTCGAGAAGCGCGGCGTCAAACAGCCCCTCCTCATCGGCGGGGCCACCACCTCGCGCGCCCATACTGCCATCAAGATCGCCCAGCACTTCTCGCAGCCCGTCGTCCACGTCGTCGACGCCTCTCTCGTCGTCGGCGTTTGTAATTCCCTTCTCTCCGAGAATCTTCGCGCCCCCTTCCTCGCCGAGCACCAGGCCCGCGAGGTGATGGAGCGCGAACTCTTCGCCGGCAAAGGCTCCAGCGCCGTCTACGTTCCCCATGAGGGGGCGAAGCGGCAGAAGTTCGCGATCGACTGGGCCACCGCCGACATCGCCACACCCGAGCGCATTGGCTCGTTCCTCGAGGACCCCGTCCCCCTCGCCGAAATCGTCGAGGTCTTCGACTGGACCCCCTTCTTCCACGCCTGGGAGCTGCGCGGCGTCTTCCCCAAGATCCTCCAGCACGAGCGACACGGCAGCGAGGCGCAGAAACTCTACGACGACGCCCGCCACATCCTCGATGACCTTGTGCAAAACAACCGCGTCCACGCCCGCGGCGTCTGGGGCGTCTGGCCCGCCGCCTCCACCGGAGAAGATATCCGCCTCTTCACCGATGAATCACGCGGCGAGGTCCTCTCCACCTTCCACTTCCTGCGCCAACAAAAGGAAAAAGTCCAGACCGGCACGCCCTTCCACAGTCTCGCCGACTTCGTCGCTCCGCTCGCAAGCGGACGCGCCGACTACCTTGGCGCCTTCGCCGTCACCGCCGGGAACGAGGTCGAGGAGTATGCCAAGACCTTCCGCGACAAAAACGACGACTACACCGCCATCCTCATCCAGGCCCTCGCTGACCGCTTCGCCGAAGGCCTCGCCGAATGGCTCCACCGCAAGGTGCGCCGCTTCATGGGCTTCGGGATCGGGGAGAATCTGAGCGTCGAGGAGCTGATTGATGAGAAGTATCGCGGCATCCGGCCAGCGGCGGGTTATCCGGCCTGTCCAGATCACACCGAGAAGCAAGCGCTGTGGGATTTGCTGGATGTCGAGGCGAAGGTGGGGATGCAGTTGACGAGCAGCTACGCCATGTTCCCGCCGAGCAGTGTCAGCGGGTTGTACTTCTTCGGAGAAAAGGCGCGCTACTTCGGGGTGGGGAAGATTGGAAGGGATCAGCTGGAGGATTACGCGGGGCGCAAGGGGATGCCGTTGGCGGAGGCGGAGCGATGGTTGGCGCCCAACCTTGAAAGCTAAAAGCAAGGCGAGCGTTGCTCCCAGACTTCAGATTCATGACAAAACTGTCACTTTGGAAACTTTGACACAACTTCTCGCTTCCCAGCATTCTGATGATGGCCGTCTGTTCCCCTCTAAACCCATCGGCCGCAGCGCGTCCAACTGTGTTTTGCCGACCCCTTTCCCACTCCCCAGCCTCATGAGTTTCCCGATCCGGACCCAACTCCCTCTGCTTGCCGCCATCCTCTGCCTGACGACGCCCGCTTCGGCCGTTGAAAAATACATCCTCATTGATGGATCGAGCACGGTGTATCCGATCCTGAAGGTTGCGGCGGAGGATTTCCTCAAAAACGAGGATGGGAAGGTGGTCATGGAACTCGACTTCTCGGGGACTTCCGCGGGCTTCCGAAAGTTCATTGCGGGGGAGATCGACATTGCGAACGCCTCCCGGCCGATCTCCCGCGAGGAGATTGCCGCGGCGAAAAAGTGGGGGGTCTCCTACATCGAGATTCCACTTGCTTTCGATGCGCTCACCATCGCGGTGAACCCGAAAAACCACTGGGCCGACGACATCAAGGTCTCCGAACTCAAGAAAATGTGGGAACGAGCCGCGGAGGGAACGCCGACCAAGTGGAGTGAGATCCGTGCGGGATGGCCGGACCGCCCGATCCAGCTCCACGGGGCGGGCAAGGACTCGGGGACTTACGACTACTTCTCGGAAGTCGTCGCAGGCAGCGCCGAGGGGCTTCGTTCGGACTACGCCGCAAGTGAGGATGACGACGTGCTGATCCGCGGGATCGAGGCCAACCCTGATGCCCTCGGCTTTATCCCCTTTGCCTACTTTTCGAAAGAGGGCGAAAAACTGAAAGCCTTGGCCGTCCAATGGGACTTCAATGCCAAAAGCAACTCTCCCGTCGGAGGCGCCCCCGTGACGCTACCCTCGGTCGATGCGGTGCTCGAGGGAAACTATCTGCCGTTTACTCGTCCCCTCTTCCTGTATGTGAGCGTTACCTCGCTGAGCGCCAAACCTCACCTCAAGGACTTCCTCCAACACTTCTTGATCCACGCGGATGACTGCATCGATCAGGTCGATTACCTGAGCTTGCCCAAGATTTCCTACGCGCGTTCAATCGCCGATCTCGAAGCCAAGAACACCGGCACCCGCTTCTCCGGAGTTCCGGAATTCCGCCTCAGCGTCTCCGATTTGCTGAACCGGAAACCGAAGTGACGGGAAGAGAGGGCTTATTCACCCTCCACCCGGTAAAGATGGTGGCGCGTCCTCAGGAACATCCCCTTCCCCACCACGGCGGGTGAGGCCATGAACCCTGGACCGCGTCTTGGATCATCGAGGGGAGCATTGTCAGCGAGACGGTTGGTGGCGAGGACTTTGAATTCGCGACCGGGTTCCAGAATGGTGGTTTCGCCTTCAAGACTGAAAAAGAAGAGCTTCCCGTCCGCGTAGATCGGGCAGGCACGGAATTTGCCGGTGAGGCGGCCTCGCCAGACTTCTTTTCCGGTATCGGCCTCGACACAGACCACGAAACTGTCATCCATGGCGAAGTAGACAAGGTCGTCGACAACGATGGGGGAAGAGTATTTCGGGAAGGATTTTTCGATGCGCCACTCGACGTGGGTATCGGTGATGACGCCGCTGCCGCCGGCTTTGATGGCAATCATTTCGGCGCCCTGACTGAAGCCGGTGACGACGATGAAGCGTCCATCTTGGTAGACGGGTCGGGCCGCGGCGGAGTAAGCGGCATGATCGACCCTCCAGAGTTCTTGGCCGGTGCGCGGATCATAGCCGTAGGCGGCCTTGGCACCGACGCTGCACATGACGGGCTGCCCTTCGATGGCGACGATCAGCGGGGTGCCGTGCGCCTTGCGCCAATCGCCTTCCCTCACCATGGGCTTGTCGATGTGTTCGTCGTTCCAGACCGCGGAGCGGTCAGTTTTCCAGACGGTCTTGCCGGTGGTTTTATCAAGGCCGACGACATACTGGAGATCGGCTCCGTCGAAGGTGAGGATGAGAAGGTTTTCAAAAAGCACGGGCGAGGAGGATGCGCCGCGGTAATGGTAGCACTTGAGGTCTTCGCGCTTCCAAAGGACCTTGCGGGTGGCCGCATCAAGGCAAGCGGTGCCAAAGTGGCCGTAGTGCACGTAGACGCGGCCTGGTTCGGCGACGGCTGAAGGGGTGGCGTAGCTGTTGTCTGCCGCCCCGTTGCCCATCGACTGGGGATCGTCGCTGTGGAAAAGCCTTTCGTTCGCGAGGATCTCGCCTGTGGTGGCGTCGATGCAGAGTGCGTAGAAGTCATGTCCGTCTTCAGTGGCGGTAGTGAGCCAGACTCGATTCTCCATGACAATGGGCGACGAGAGGCCAAGATGGGGGATCTCCGTCTTCCACCTCACATTCTTCGTCTCGCTCCACTTCAGGGTCAGACCGGAGGCGTCGGCATGGCCATTCTGGTGGGGCCCCCGGTAGTCGGGCCAACTGTCCGCGGCGAAGACAGGGAGCGCGATCGCAAGAGCGGAGGCGAAAACGGAGAGCGGAAACACGAGCATGGGTTTCGGTGAAATCATGACACGATGCTGCCGCTCCCTCGGGGAGCTGTCAATCCCCCGTGGGAGCGGGATGCGGGAAGTGACCCCGGAGAGCCGAACGGGGTCGAAGGCGGATGGCAGCCGCGAGCGGATGCACTGGCTTGAGCGGTCGGAGATCAAAGCAGACCGTGTTCGCGAGCGAGGCGATCGGCTCCCGCTCAGCGAACCAAAGCCAGAGAGGATGGGCCGCCGCCACCTTCCCCGGACGCGTTCGGTCCGCCAATGAGGAGGACGAGGTCCACCGGATCGACCTCGCCTCCGCTCTCGGCGATGCCCAGCCACTGCAATAGCTCGGCAGAGAGGGGGACGCGTTGGCCCCAGACTTCCACTTCGGCTCGCTTCGGTCCATGGCGCATTAGCCGGACCTGTCGCCCCCCGCAGAGTTGGCGAGCGATCGCCCGGGTCAGGCAATTGGCGGTGGAAATGTCGCACATGCCGCTGTCATAGGCATCGTGCATCGCCTCAATATCGTCGGCTTCAATCCGGCAGCAGAAGCTCCCGGAGGGATCGCTGGAAGGGGTGCGTTCCATCGCGCCCACGATCGCCGATCGACGACCTTTCCGACAAGTCGCCCCATGGCCTTTTCTTCGCAGCGATTGTCGTATCGATGCGATTCGAGGGCACAGTGGCGGAGCTGGATCTCCCCATGCCGCCACCGTTCACCCGCGCTTTTCCAGAGCCGCCGCGACAAAACCCTTGAACAGCGGATGCGGAGCAGTGGGCTTGCTTTGGAATTCCGGATGGAACTGCACGGCGATGAAGAAAGGATGTCCGGGAATCTCGACGATCTCACCGAGCTTTCCATCGGGCGATGACCCGGCGAGGCACAGGCCTTTCTCTTCAAAAAGGCTGAGGTAATTCTGATTCAGCTCGTAGCGGTGCCGATGGCGTTCGTTCACCGAGGCCTTGCCGTAAAGCACGGCGGACTTGCTGTCGGGTCGCATTTTCGTCTCCCATGTGCCAAGGCGCATTGTGCCCCCCTTGTCCTGCACTTCCTTCTGATCTTCGAGGAGGCAGATGACGGGATGCGGCGTGCCTTCATCGAATTCCGTGCTGTGGGCACGTTCGAGACCGCAGGCGTGGCGGGCGAACTCGATGGTTGCGATCTGCATGCCGAGGCAGATGCCGAAATAGGGAATCCCGTTCTCCCTGGCATACTGGGCGGCAAGGATCTTGCCCTCAATGCCGCGGTCCCCAAAGCCGCCCGGGATGAGGATGCCGGAGACATTCTCGAGATACCTCGCGGCACCGAATTCCTCGATGTCGCCCGAGTCAATCCGCACGACATCGACGAGGGTATCGTTGGCGGCACCGGCGTGGGTGAGGCTCTCGTAGATCGACTTGTAGGCGTCCTTCAAGTCGATGTATTTCCCGACGACGCCGATCTTGACGTTGTGACTCGGATTGACGATACGATCGACCATGTTGCGCCATTCGAGCAGCTCGGGATCCGGAGTGACGAGACCGAGGCGGGCGCAGATGATGTCGTCGAGGTGCTGGTCGTGAAGGTTCAGCGGAGCTCGGTAGATGGTGCCCATCACGTCGAGGAAGGGAATGACGGCCTCGGGACGAACATTGCAAAACATCGAAATCTTTTTGCGCACATCTTGGTCGATGGGCTGCTCCGAGCGGCACAGGATCACGTCGGGGGCGATCCCGATCTCCCGGAGCTTCGCAACGCTCTGCTGGGTCGGCTTGGTCTTCAACTCCTCGGCCGCTTTGATGTAGGGGACAAGGGTGGCATGGATAAAGGCGACGTTGTCGTGACCGACCTCGTCCTTGAACTGGCGAAGGGCCTCGAGGAAAGGGAGGCCCTCGATGTCGCCGGTGGTGCCGCCGATTTCGGTGATGATGACATCCGCGTCATCACGTTTGGCCACCTCGTAGATACGGCCTTTGATCACGTCGGTGACGTGGGGGATCACTTGAACGGTCGCGCCGAGGTAGACGCCCTCGCGCTCGTTCTTGATGACGGTCTCGTAGACCTGGCCGCTCGTGATGTTGTTGAGGCGCGAAAGGCGCCCGCTCGTGAAGCGCTCGTAGTGTCCCAGATCGAGGTCGGTCTCGGCCCCGTCATCGAGGACGTAGACCTCGCCGTGCTGGAAGGGGCTCATCGTGCCGGGATCGACATTCAGATACGGGTCGAATTTCTGCATGAGGACGCGCAGCCCGCGTCGCTCCAGCAGGGTCCCGAGAGCCGCTGCCGCGAGCCCCTTACCGAGTGAACTGACCACACCACCTGTAACAAAAATGTACTTCATCGGGACAACGATTCGTGGAGTATCGCCGCCTGTTCGGGAGTGTCAACGCCGGGGGAGGTATCGTCGGTCAAAACCACCCGGATACGGGCTCCATTCTCGAGGGCGCGGAGTTGCTCGAGGCCTTCGGTGCGCTCGAGGAGCGACGGCGGCCACGCCACGAAATCGAAGAGAAAATCCCGGCGGAATCCGTAGAGGCCCTTGTGCCGGTAGCAGACGAGGTCTTCGGGCAGGTTCCGCGGATGCGGGATCTGGCTGCGCGAAAAGTAGAGAGCGTAACCCTCGCGGTCGATCACGACCTTCACCACATTCGGATCGGCGAGAACGGGATCGGAGGCCAAGACCGGATTGGCAGCGGTAATCATCGGCAGGCCGGAATCGGCGATCAGGGCCGCGGCGAGTTCGTCGATGAGACCGGGGTCGATGAGCGGCTCGTCGCCCTGGATGTTGAGAATGTGGGTCATCTCCGGAAAGGCGGAGGCGACCT
>NEUQ01000100.1 GCA_002288445.1 Verrucomicrobiia bacterium Tous-C2TDCM
CGAGGAAGATCCCGAGGAAGTAGGATTGGTTGTCTTTCGTCTCGTGAATGGGGAGGGCCTCGAGCACTTCGGAACCGGAAACATATTTCTTGATCATCCCGTCGCAGTCGCAGGTGACGTCGTGGATCACGCCCTGACGGGTGGGGCGCTCGGCAAGCCGGTGCAGCGGCATCACGGGGAACGCGCAATCAATCGCCCAAGAGTCGGCGAGGGACTGGAAGATACTGAAGTTCCCGTAGTATTGATCGGCGAGCAGACCGGAGAGATCTCGCAACTCTTCCGGCACATAGCGAAGTTCACGAGTTTGGGTGGCGATGTCAGTCATAGCCCGCCAGTAGCACTGCTCGCAGGCGGCGCGCTCGCGCAAGCCGATATCGCCGGTGAGGAAATTCTCATGGAGTTCCTCGCGGTAGCGGTTCGCCTTGCCAAACGCTTCGAGGAGATTGTCGTCATTGATGCCGCCGGCGACTTCTGCAAGGGCGACAAGGGCCTCGCTGGAGTCTTCGGCGATGTTGAGGGCCTCGCGGTTTTCAAAACGGTTCACATCGAGGATCTCAAGTGCGAGCATCGAGTAGTGGGCGACCATGGCCCGGCCCGATTCGGTCACGAGGGTGGGGTGGGGGACGCCGCTTTCGTCGAGGACCCATTTCACCGCGTCGACAAGGCTGTGGCAATACTCTTCGATCGAGTAGTTGGCACTCGAAGAGCGGGTCGACCGCGAGCCATCATAATCGACCGCGAGGCCGCCGCCCAAATTGAGCAGCCCCATCGGAGCGCCCTCCTTGACGAGGCCCGCGTAGATCCGGGCCGTCTCCTCGATGGAGCGGCGGATAATCGTGAGATCGGGGATCTGTGAACCCTGATGACAGTGCAGCATCTGCAGCCAGCCGAGGCGACCTCGCTCGCGGAGACGTTCGATGGTCTGGACGAGTTGGGCGAGGTTGAGTCCGAAGGGACTCTTCTCTCCGCCCGACTTGGCCCATTTGCCGGCGCCTTCGGCGGAGAGTTTCACGCGGACACCGATGACCGGTTCCACTCCGAGTGCGGCGGAGCGCTCCTCGATGATGCCGAGCTCGTGTGGCATCTCGAGCACCAAGACCACCCGCAGCCCCATGAGCTGCCCATAAAGGGCAAGGTCGATGAACTCCTCGTCTTTGTAGCCGTTGCAGACGAGGAGCGCATCAGGATCCTTCAGGTAGGCGAGTGCTGCCATCAGTTCGGGCTTGCTGCCGACCTCGAAGCCATAATGGAAGCGGCGCCCGTAGGCGGCCACCTCTTCAGCGACTTGCTGCTGCTGGTTCACCTTGATCGGGAAGACGCCGCGGTAGGTGCCGCTGTATTCGAGATCGCTGATGGCCTTGGCGAAGCCGTGGTAAAGTTCCTCGATCCGGCGCTCGAGGATGCGGGGAAAACGCAGCAACAAGGGGGGGCGAATACCCCGGGCATCAAGTTCGTCGAGGAGCTTGGGGATGCTGACGGAATGGGGCGATCCCGTGGCGCGGTCGGTGAGGTCAACGACGACTTCGCCCCGGCGCGAGATGGAGTAATACCCGGCTCCCCAGTGATTGATGCCGTAGGTCTCGGCGGCCTCTTCGACCGTCCAGGGATCCTTCACGACTTCCGCCTCGCCCTTCTTCGACGATGAGGTCGACTTCTTGGAACGGGAGCTGGCGGGACGGGCGGGGTTCGGGGGGCGGCGTTGGCTCATTTAGGGTGGGGCTCTCGAAGAAAGAAAATTGGGTTGTTGCTGGGAGGTTACGACCCGCAGACCTCCACAGTCTCAAAAGACGGCCCTTACCGCAAGTGGCGTCTCGGGAAATTCCCGACATATTTTCGCTTACCATGCCACTCTTGAGGCGGGCTTTCCCTTGCCGCAGCGAGAAAGCGCTGTAACCTCTCGGGTCGCATTGGCGCGAATAGCTCAGCGGTAGAGCATCTCGTTTACACCGAGGCGGTCGGGGGTTCGAATCCCTCTTCGCGCACCAATTCTGAAGCAATACGGACTAGGCCACGCGTTCGAATAGTGCCGGGAAAAAGGCCACGATGGCGACGTGGTGGAGCGGCGCGGGAATGGTCGTTTTTCCCGAAAAATGCGGTTGGCCCCGATCCAGTGGTCGCTAGACTACTCCCATGGCAGGGAACAATGCAATCTCGGAGGGACTTTCGGTCCTCGTGGGAATCCTCGAACGGGAGAGAATCCGTGGCGCCGAGTCCGTGGCGATCTCGTCCGAGGCACTCGCTGCCCTGCAGGGATTGCCACAGGCACTCTTCGAGCGCCGTTTCGGGGCCGGGGACCCGGCCATGGCTGTGACCTCGGCGGTGCCCGCATCGCCCGCATCGCCCGCATCGCCCGCCGTGGCGACGGTGATCGAACCTAGGTCAGAAGCCGCCCGGGAAGAAAAACGTGACGAGACTTGGCGTCGGGCTCAGTTGAACGCGATTTTCAAGTCCGTCAAAAACGCACCGGAACCCAAAGCCCTCGGCACCCTGTTTGAGACGGTTGTTTTCGCCTCAGGCAATCCGTCGGCGGATATCTTGCTGGTTGGCGAGGCGCCGGGAGCGGAGGAGGAAAAACTCAGAAAGCCTTTTGTCGGCCCGTCGGGTCAAAAGCTAGAACAGATTCTCAAGGCGATGGGCCTCTCGCGCGAGCAGGTCTACATTTCCAATATCGTCAAGTTCCGCCCGAAGAAGGGGGATGGTCGTTTTCAGGGGGCGGGTAACCGACCGCCGACGCAAGAAGAAATGGCTTCCTGCCTGCCGTTCATCCGCGCGGAGATCGAAGTGGTGGAGCCGCGGGTCATCGTGGCGCTCGGACGCACTGCGGCGGAGGGATTGCTCGAGCAGGGGGGCGCGCTCGGAGCGTTTCGCAGCGGCACCCATCGGTTTGGCGGCATTCCCGTGGTCGTTACCTATCATCCCAGCTACCTTCTCCGGCAGGAGGCCGCCTCGATTGAGGAGGGCAAGCTCGCGAAACGGCAGGTCTGGGAAGATATGTTGCGTGTGATGGAGATCGCTGCTCTGCCCATTTCCGAAAAGCAGCGGAACTATTTTCGGTGAAAGGATCGGGAAGACAGTCATGGCCACAGCTTGAACCAGAGGTTTCTGCGGCGCCGCCTTCCGAGCGCCTCCGGTGATAACCAGACAACGTCACTTTTTTTCCGGGGCCGCCTTCGTTGCCTCCCCATCGGAGGCATCGAGTGAGGCCATGAGGCGGGCGCTTAGCTCGCGGACGCGCCGGAGACTCTCGGAGGGCGAACCCGTGCCGTTGTCGGTCAGCGTTGAGTTGACGAAGGGATTGTTCGTTCCGTGCCTTTTCCAGGGGCCTTCCGGGACCTCTTCGATGTCGACAAAACGCCAATCGACCGTGCCGTAGCCACTGCCGAATTCCAGGAAATCGCGCACTGCGGGCGACACGTCGAGCCCGGCACCACGGTTCATCGTCGTCTTTGGTTTCGGTTGATCGCCGAAGACATACTGCCAGTCGTCGGTTTCAAAGGGCCCGACGTCCTCCCACTGGGCGTAGCAGACCTTGTCGCCCCGACGGATCGCGATCCAGCGGCCCTTCAACACAGTGCGACCGCTCCGATAAAACGCTTCCTCAAACCACGGGATCGCGGCACGCGCTGATGCCTTGGTGCCGTTGCGGGAGATATCGTTGTAGGGAAGGGCGAAGTAGAATGGGTTCTGGCCGGGAGTAAATCCTTTCGGTAGAAACCCGATTCGACGGTCCGGATCCGGATCATCGTAGCCTCCGAAGTTCGAAGTCCAGCGACGATCCCACGCACTCACCGTATTCGGTACCGGATTGTTTGCGGTAGGGGTTTCGCCGATCCAGAAAACAGTCGCGACGATGTCGCGTTTCCAAGGGAATCGCGTGTGGACCTCGCGTGGTTGGGTCGGGGCAAAGACCTTGGGCAGGCTGGGGCGTGGAGTTGAAAGGGGAAACGAGCCCAGGACGAGGTGTCCACCGGTGGACGAGGCGAGCGCAGGGAACGGGGGGCTGATGATTTTACCGGCTTCAGCCGTTCCGTCCGCTGAGGTCAGGGACAGCGGCGGCAACGCGGTTGCCTGAACCTGTTGCGCGCTAACCTTGAGTGCCGAACCCAGTGCCGTCGCCGCGAGAACGGCGGCCAGCTGGCAGGAATGCGACTTCATGAAAGGCAGGAAGGTGGAAGGTGAGGCAAATCAGCAGATTTCTCTCCTCCATAAAAGACCTGTTTGACTCCCTATTCCAGTAATTTCTTTTATGTATGCAAATTATAAGTGAGCCGGTTGCGAGAATGCCTCCCTCCGTCGGGGCCGAGAGTGGTCGGGGCACCCTCGGGATCACACAAGGCGTCTCACCAGCGTGTCGACCTGCCAGTGCTCGTCGTCCTTTTCAGGATGATCGAGGGTGTAGTGGAGGCCGCGGCTTTCCTTGCGGCTTGCCGCGGATTCGACAATGAGGCTGGCGGTTTCGACGAGGTTGCGCAGTTCGAGGAGTTCGGCGGTGACTCGGAAATTCCAGTAAAACTCCTCCACTTCCTGTTTCAGGTTGCGAAGTCGGGTCGCGGCACGGAGAAGGCGTTTGTCGGTGCGGACGATGGAGACGTAATCCCACATGAGACGTCGGATTTCATCCCAGTTGTGGTAGATCACGACGAGTTCGTCGACGTCCGAGGCATCTCCCGACTCCCATTCGGGAAGGACAAGGCTTTCCTGGCTGACTCCCGGTGGCAGCTTTGCGAGACAATCGCGCAACGCGAGATCAGAGACGACGACGCCTTCGAGCAGCGAATTGCTCGCCAGGCGATTGGCTCCATGGAGTCCGGTGCAGGCGACCTCGCCGACCGCCCAGAGTCCCTGGAGGGAGGTCGCGCCATTCACATCGGTGCGGACACCGCCACACTGGTAATGCGCTGCCGGCACGACGGGGATGGGCTGCTTCGTGATGTCGATATCGACCGAGAGACAGGTTTCGTAAATGTTCGGGAATCGTTCCCGAACAAAGCTGGCCGGCTTGTGGGTGATGTCGAGAAAGACGCAGGGGCCACCCGTTTTCTTGATCTCCCGGTCGATGGCGCGGGCCACGATGTCCCGCGGCGCGAGAGAACCCCGCGGATCGTAGTCTGGCATGAAACGGCGGCCGTGTTTGTCGATCAGCTCAGCTCCTTCGCCCCGCATCGCCTCAGTCACGAGAAAGGATTTCAGTTCGTGATGGTAGAGGCAGGTCGGGTGGAACTGGACGAACTCCATGTTCGCGATCTCACATCCCGCCCGCCACGCCATCGCCACGCCGTCGCCGGTGGCGACGTCCGGGTTGGTCGTGTAGAGATAGACCCGTCCGCTCCCTCCGGTGCAGAGAAGGACACGGTCGGACCGAAAGGTGCGGACCATTCCACAGGTCGTGTCGAGGACGTAAAGCCCGACGCAACGATTGGGGGTGCCGGGCGCTATCTTCGCGGTCGTGATGAAGTCGATCGCAAAGTGGTGCTCGAAAAAGTCGATGCGTTCGTTTTCTCGGACGCGGGAGAGGAGTTCCGTTTCGATTTCCCTGCCGGTCGTGTCCTTGTGATGGAGGATGCGGCGGGCGGTATGGCCGCCCTCGCGACCCAGTTCGATCTGCTCTTCGCCGCTGTCAGAGATGGTGCCGTCGAAGTGGACGCCCCAGCCGACCAGCTCACGGATGGCGCGCGGCCCTTCGCTGACGATGCGACGGACGACCGGCTCGGGGCAAAGCCCCGCACCGGCATCGAGGGTGTCGGCGACGTGGCGGTCGAAAGAATCTTCGACGCTCTGGACGCAGGCGATGCCGCCCTGGGCCCAGGCCGTGTTGGTGCTGGCGGCGTCGCGTTTGGTCACGATCGCGACAGTTCCCCGCTTCGCCGCACGAAGGGCGAAGCTGAGACCGGCGATGCCGCTTCCGACCACGATGAAGTCGTAGGTTTTCACTGGAGTGCTTTACGCCGGGATACGGGGGGATGTAAACCGCGAAATCGCGCGAAGGTCGAAGGCGGTATCGTTAAGAAAGGCCCACGTTGTCAATCAAGCGGGTCGTTCCAAAGAAAGCGGCCGCCAACAGTCTCGGCTCGGCACCGCCGAATGACTCGAGGCATTCGAGGGTCGTGGTGTCGACGATCTCGAAATAGTCGGGTCTCGCCAGCGTCGCTTCGGCAAATGCCGCGACAAAGGCTTCCCGGGCAGCTGCCGGCGTCGCGAGAAGGCCTTCAGTGATCCCTCGTGCGGTGTTTACGAGGGCGCGATGGAGGAGCGGGGCTTGGACGCGTTGTTCGGGGGTGAGGTAGGCATTCCGGGAACTCAGGGCGAGGCCATCGGCCTCCCGGATTGTCGGGGCACCGACGATTTCAATGGGGAAGTCGAGGTCGCGAACGAGTCGACGGATCACCGTGAGCTGTTGGAAATCCTTTTGCCCGAAGACGGCGGCTGCCGGTTGGGTGAGAAGAAAAAGCTTCGCCACGACGGTGCAGACGCCGTCGAAGTGTCCCGGCCGGCTCGCGCCGCAAAGGGTCTTCGAAAGGCGGCTCTCCGCGATGGTGATGGACCGGTCTTCCGAATACATGTCGCCTGTTCCGGGAACGAAGACGGCATTCACGCCGTGCGCGCGGCAGGTTTCAAGATCGGCTTCGAGAGGACGTGGGTAGGCCGAAAAGTCCTCTCCCGGCCCGAACTGGGTGGGGTTCACAAAGATGGAGGCAATCACCTCACCGTCGCGACGGGCCGATTGCTCGCGAGCCCGCTCGAAAAGGCTCGTGTGGCCACGATGCAAAGCCCCCATCGTGGGGACGAGGACGCGGTAACGATCGCTGCGGGAGGCGAGCCAGGCGCGCAAGGTGGTTTTGTCAGGGAGAACGTCCATCTCACGAGCCCGCCACGCAGATCAGATGCGAATCGGTGCGGAGGAAGAGGCGGTTGTTCGCAACGGCCGGCGTGGCGCTGGCACCTTCACCGACCTTGCTGCGACCAAGGATCTCGAAGGCGGCTCCCGGCTTTGCCATGATGAGCTCTCCCTCGCGGCTAAGGGCGACGATCTTGCCATCAGCGACGATGGGCGAGGCAAAAAAGTTTCCGCCGACTCGCTCGCGGTAGATGCCCTTCCCGGTAGCGGCGTCCAGGCAGGTGAGGATGCCAGAGTCGACCCAGACGTAGAGTTTGCCCTCAAAATAGAGAGGAGTCGGGACATAACCGAGTCCGTCGCCGAGGCCGAGCTTGTAGGCCACCTCGGGATCACCCGAGGCCTTGGGACGGAGGGCGACGCCGTCGCGCCCTTGCGAGCCGGATCCGAAGGTGGCGAAAACGAGGCCGTTGCCGTAGGCGATCGAGCCGACGCTGCGCTGGGTGTATTCCCCATCGAAGGACCAGATCACCTCGCCCGTTTTGGGATCAAGTCCCTTCCAGCCATCGTTGGTCTGCAGCACCACGACCATGGTGCGCCCCTCGACGGTGATCGCGACAGGCGTGTTGTAGGCGGTGAGGTGTTTTTCCTCGGGACCCTCGGTGACGCGCTCGACTTCCCAGAGCGACTTGCCCGTGGCCGGGTCGAGACCCATCACGAAGCTCTTTTTCCTTTCGAGCGAATCGGTGTGGAGAATGAGGACCCCGTCCGCTAGAATGGGCGAGGCCCCGAATCCGTGATCAGAGGTGAACTCTGGCCACTCGCGCTTCCAGAGCTCTTTGCCGCCATGATCAAGGGCGACCGCTTCGGTACGCTGTCCGGAACCCCACGCAATGTAGACGCGCTCGGCGTCGACCGTCGGAGTCGAAGAGGCGAAGGTATTGAATTTGTGGAGGTGGTGGGTCTCGACCGGCGCATCCCACGTCCAGGACTTTTTGCCCGAGGTGGCGTCGTAGCATTCAACCCGACGCTTGCTGCCGTCGGCCGCGGCGATGGTGAGAAAAAGCTTGTCGCCCCATATCACTGGAGAGGAATGGCCGAGACCGTCGAGTTTTACCGACCAGGAGTAGTCCGCTTCGGTGAGCTGCGACTTCAGGCCGGTCATGCGGCCAATGCCGGTTCCGTCAGGGCCACGGAACCGAGTCCATTCCTGGGAATGGCCGACGGAGAAAAGCAGCGGGGTGAGCAAAACGAGCAGGGATCGTCGGCGCATGGGGATGGGAGTTGGATTGACCAAACCAAGGTGCCGGAAAGGCCGCGGCGGCGCAAGACCAAAGCTCGGCGTGATCGGGTGGACGCAGCGGATCGCGGTTCCTTTTTCCGATGCGGGGCGTTGGGCAGTGCGCTAGGGTGCGTGGATGGTCAAAAATCTCGTCATTGTCGCGCTCTCAGTCGCCCTGATCGTGCTGATCGGCCTTCGTTCGGGAAAAGTCGTGCCCAAGTCTGACTCAGCCCCGGCGGCGACGCCTGCATTTTCCTCCCATCAACCTAGCGAGCCCGAGGTGTCCGGGCCCGGGGTGTCCGATCCAGATCCCGTGAACGCGCCGGATCCTCGTATCGTCGCGATCGAGGCGGCGCTCGACGCCGGCGAAGCGATGCCGGGGATGCGGGGGGCGGTGCTCGGTTTTTGCCTGATCGGCTCCGAGGGAGAAACCCTCTACGAACGCCGCGCCGATCTCGCCCAGATCCCGGCTTCTTCGCTGAAAACGCTCACCACTGCCACCGCGCTCGAGGTGCTGGGGCCGGAATTTCGCTTCCAGACTCGGCTCGGGGTGAGTGCTCCGGCCGAGGGGCCGGCTAAAATCGAGGCGGATCTCGTGCTCACGGGAGGTGGTGACCCGACTCTCTCCTACGCGGATTTCGAGTCTTGGGCCAAGGGGCTTGCGGAGGCGGGTGTCACCACGATCCCCGGCCGCGTCATCGGAGATGGGCGCCTGTTTCCAGGGTCGATCTTCGCGGATTTCTGGAACTGGGGGGACATCGGCAATGGTTATGGCAGCCCGGTTTCAGGATTGAACCTCGAGCATAATCGGTTCGCCGCGCTCTTTTTTCCCGGCCAGAAAGAGGGCGATCCAACCGAGTTTCTTGGGGCCGTTCCCGAGGTCCCCGGCGTTGATTTTTGGAACGAGACCCTCTCCGCACCAGAGGGTTCGGGTGACGGCGTCGTGATCCACGGCGGCGAGCGGACCGGCGTGATGCATTTCCGAGGCGCCGTGCCGATGGGGGGGGAATTCAGTGTCATGGGAGCAGTGCCCGATCCGGAGCGCTTCGCGGCCCATCACTTGCGACTCGCGCTACTTGCCGCCGGCATTACTGTCACGGGCGAGGCCCATGGAGCGGGGGAGTTGTTTCTCAAAGGTGAGCCCGTCCCGGCGATGGTGGAGGAACTGCTCGGGCACGACTCTCCACCCCTGCTTGAGATTGTCGAAAGCATCCACGCCACCTCCGACAATCACGAGACCGAGTGCGTCTATCGCATGCTCGGGGTGGAGGCGGGGATGCCTTCGGAGGAGGTGGTCCGCCGCCACTGGGAACAACGTGGACTCGAACTCGCGGGCCTTCGGCTCGTCGATGGCTCGGGCCTCGCGCGTGCGGATCACATCACTCCGCGCATCCTGGCCCGTCTCCAACATCTCGCCGTGAACGGGCCTGCCGGAGAGGCTTACGTGAATTCCCTCCCTGCTGCCGCTGGCGGAGCGATCCGCTTCAAGGCCGGGGCGATGTCGGCGGTGCGCTCCTACGCCGGTCTCGTCGAGACCGAACAAGGACGCCTCGCCTTCTCACTGATGATGAACCACTACGGCGACGGTGGAGAGGTCAGCGATATCCAAGGGGCTGTTTTTAGCGCCTTGTTAGGCGATAGCGGGGAAGAAACGACGGAGGCGGAGGCACCCAACCCGGGGGAGGCGGCTGTCAAAGAGGAATCTCCGGTCAAGGAGTGAACCCGACATGCACATCGAAACCTTCCAGGTCTTCTCTGATCTCGTCGAGACGGCGAGCTTTTCCGAAGCGGCCGCGCGCAACGGGATCAGCCAGAGCGCGGTGAGCCAGCAGATCCGCACGCTCGAGGAGCGCTATGGGGTCACCCTCGTCGAGCGGGGGCGGCGCAATTTTTCCGTCACCCCCGAGGGCGAGGCCTTTCTGCGCGCGGCCCAGGGCATCATCGCGGCCTACCAGCGCATTGAGCAGGACCTCGGCAAAATGCGTGATGTCGTGGCAGGACGGTTGATCATCGCGACGGTTTACAGCATCGGATTTCACGAGTTGCCGCCCTACCTCGAACGCTTCC
>NEUQ01000101.1 GCA_002288445.1 Verrucomicrobiia bacterium Tous-C2TDCM
CGCTCGCCCGCTTTCACCCGCAGCTCTTTCTGCACGAACTGCAAGCCGAGCCCGGCCTCCATCGAAATCTCACGTCCCTTGGCCCCGCCCGCCCACGGATTCGGCTTCGAGGCGACCGGAGCGACCATGCCGATCTGGGCGGCATGCATCGTCTTCGGGATCTTCGTGTAGCCGGTGAATTCGGTGTAGGGCTCGCCGAGTTCGTGTAGGGTCAGGAAGAGATCCTGTCCCGAGCCGAGGCGGAGATGGACTTGTCCCGCCGGCACGATCTGCGGGATCTCGAGGAAGAGCGCCTTGCCTCCCTCGATCCGTTGCACACTGCGCACTTCAAGCGGATCGTGACCCGGCGTCTCGGGATAACGCACCGAATACTCGGGTGATCCGTAGGTGCCGCTATATTTGTAGGTCCAACACTGCGCGAAAGTCTCCGTGGCGAGACCCGCGGATTCGGAGACAGGCTGATCGAAACGGACGATGACGCCGTTTTCCCTCGTTTCAAAACCCACCGGCACGGGAGCTCCGCCGGTGAAACGGACCCGCTGAAATCCCCCGTCGAGCGGCGTGTAGGTGCCCCAGCCTTGCAGACCGGTCACATAGAGCGCGCCGTCCTTCCCGCTGAAGCGCGCGCACTGGGCACCCGAGTCGAAGTTGCCGGTGATTTTCATCGCGGCGGACTGCCATCGTCCCTTCACCTGCTCGCGCATCACGAGCCAGGCACTGCCTCCGCCGGAGGAGAGATGGACGAGATTGCCATTCCCCGCGAGCGTCTTCCACGCTTCGCCGGCGATGAAGGCCTGGCTGCTCGCCGAGTTGTCTTCGCCGCGTGGCAGATAAAGAAGCACGGGCTCGGGGGCCTTGCCATTCTTGGGTCCTCCGGCTCCGAAATGCGCGCCTTCATTCACGCCGAGCTCGACCTGGAAGACACTCGTCCCGGGCGTCCAATCACCTTCCTGCGCACTGGTCGTCAGAAAACGCCCGTCCTTCGAGATGCCGAGTCCGTTCGGATTGCGGAAGCCGGTCGCGAGCACCTCGAGGCGACCATCCTTCCCGATGCGGCAAAGCCCCTGATTGCCCGACGCGAAATACCAATTCCCCGACGCATCCCGCTCGAGCCCGACGACGAAATCATGCCCGCCAGCCGAGGACTGCATCGCGTTCGTGACACACTCGTAATAGTCCGCCTCATCGTCGCCGTTGAGATCGTGGAGGCAGGTGATCTGATCGCGGCCGAGGACGTGGATCTTTCCCTCGACGATCTTCATCCCGAGCGGCTGATGCAGACCGGTAGCAAAGCGTTTCCAGCGGAGCTTTTCGAGTTTTTCATCGATGCCGCGCACAAGCCAGACCTCGCCGGTCATCGTCGCGACGGCGGCGCTGCCGTCTTCGAAGAAGTCGTGCGCGGTGAGGAAGAAGATCGTGCCGTAGGGATTCTCGAAGGGGATCGTCAGCGTGTCGGTGGCGAAGGGCTTCTCCGCTCCAACCACGCCTTTGGTCTCGAGCCACTGCGGCCATTGCGCGGGCCCGCCTTGGGTCATGGGAGCAAGCTTGACCGCCTCGTCGCCACGCGCGTTGAGGTAATGCGTCTTGCCGTCCGCCTCGTAGGCAAAGACCACCTCTTTGCCATGCCGGTAAAACCCGAGGTAACGCCCCTCGCGTCTTTCAACCGACTTCGCGACGACCTCGCCCTCCAGCGGGGCTCCGGCCATGAAACCGTGACGGGCGTCATTGAGCCTGACAAACCCACCTTTCCACGTCACCGGGAATCCCAGCGTCAACGGATCGAAGACCGCGGCGAGATCATCGAAGCGAACGCACACGCCTTTCGGGAGGGTGAGGCCAGCGCCTTTGAAGACACCACTAAAGACGTTGCCGAGATCGCTTTCAGCCCAGCGTCCGTCTTTCCAGGTGACCTGGTCGTTTTGGTTGCCCCAGTGGCCCTGCTGACCTCCGTCCATGCCGGGAAAGCCGGGGATCAAATCCGGCAGCGGACGATGCGTGAGAAAAGCGAGGGCCTGTTTGCCATAGTAGTCGAAGATCCGCTCGCGGTTCACGAAGGACTTCCAATGGCGATTTTGCGAGGGTTCGAGCGGCTCCAGGGTCGGCTCAAAGGGCGCCGGAGCCGGAGCCCGTGGGCCCGTGAGAAGCGAATCAAGATGGTCGAAATCCCAAAGGCCAAGGGTGTTGTCCATGCGCTCTCGCGGCGCATTGCCCGGCCGGGGTTTCATGACGCCGCGGGAGAGCCGCACATCATCAAGGATCCCGTTGCACCCGATTCCGCCCTCGACGAGGCGACCAAAGGCGAGCTGCTCCTTCTCCGCCGACTTCAACTCACCCGACTTGCCGACGGGCTTTTCGAGCACCTTCTTTCCATCGACCCAGAGCGTGACGAGTTCCGCATCGACGCTCGCGACGAAGTTGTGCCACTGCCCATCGCAGACATTGAAGCCGGAATCGAAATCACCTCCACGCCCCGGCAGATAAAGGGCGAGAGTGCCGCGCCCGGTGTGGGTGTAGAGCTCCCAATGAGTGCCGGCCGATTTCGGATTGCAGGCGATGAGAATATTGTAGCGATCCTTACTTTCGAGCTTCGCCCGGCATTCGATCGAGAAGGGCAGCGTGTGAAAGTCAGCGCTGCCATCAATGACCACTCCGCCAGCAAGCGCCTTGCCGAATTCGTCACTCAGGGAAGCGACCTCGGATCCTTCTTTGAGCGAAGGCTGCGCCCCTCCGGGCTGCGGCTTCGCTTCGGTCCAGGTGCGGTAGTTCGGCTTCGCTTCGGTCCAGGTGCGGTAGTTCGGCTTCGCCGCAGGCGGCGCATCGTCGAGCTGCGGGACGAGCCAGTTCAGCCCGTCGAGATTGTCGAGGAGCCGACCTTCGGCGTCTTCATCCGTGTGATTAAGAATGCCGATGGGCCCAGTGAAGCTGCTCGCGCGGATCTGGCGAAGGACCTTCACATCTTCCGTGCCGACGCCGAGGGGGAGGATCTTGCGTCCCTTCGTGTCGCCGGCGATGTCCATGCCGTTGAGGTTGAAACAGAGCAGGTGGGGTTTCATCACCTCGATCGCCGCGGGGAGACGGTCGAGGTGGCTGTGGCCGTGGTGAAGGTTGTAGACGATGCCGACGTGATCAGCGCCGTGGTTCTTCTTCAGATATTCGCAGACGGCGACGAGATTCTCCGGCTCACCGCCCCAGCCGCCGTGATTGTAGAGTCCAAGTGGGCAACCGGCCTTGCGGGTGCGCTCGACGACCGGCAACAGCCTCGTCGCGGCAGCTTTGATCCGTTCCTCCGGCGTGGCTTCGTTGCCGCCACTCAGGGTGAGCCAGATCTGCGGACGGAGGTCATACTTTTCAAAGAGGCGGAAGGCTTCTTCGTGCGTGCTCCAGAAGGCAAAGAACTCAATGCCGTGTTTTTGATAGGCCAAGATCTCGCGCTCAAACTCCGCGACATGCTCTTTCCGCCAGTCGTAGGCGATCTTCTTGATGCCCATCTTCGCGACCATCTCGGCGCGTTCCTCGGGAGATCGCTTCTTCGCGTCGAAGGGCACGATGCACCAGGCCGCGAGGTTCGATTTGTCGAAGAGATCCGCGGCTTTGGAAGGGCTGCCCACGGAAAGCGCGAGCAGGATGGAGAGCGGGAGGTAAAGGTGCGGGATTTTCATGGAATACAGTCAGAGGGAGCGGCCTACGGAACACACAGAAAACACAGAAGAGGGAAGAGGAACTCAGTTGCCATTCACTTGGCGTCACGATGGTTTAACACTTATCCGAGACCTGATCTACCACTCCATGAGCAGACGAGTTCAGAAATCGTTCGATCTCAATTTTCGGAAAATGTCCAAAATTCACGAGAAGCCCCAGCTCAAAGCCCGTGGCTTTCAGGTAATTGATGATCTGTGCGCGGTGCTCATCCACAAGATTTGAAACCGCCTTTAGCTCAACGACGACCTTGCCAAAGCAAATCAGGTCGGGCACGAACTTTTGCGAAAGATTCCGTCCCTTGTAGGCCAAAGGGACATGAAATTGCGAATCATACGGAATTCCACGAAGCGACATTTCGATTTCAAGACATTCTTGATAGACTGATTCCGTGAATCCACACCCCTTCTCCCGATAAACTTCAAAGCAAGCACCGCGAATTTTGAAGCTCTCGTCTCGAAAAATAAAACTGTTCATGAGAACTATTTCTGTTTACTTTCGTGCCTCTGCAATAAAAAAGTCATTCATCCGCTAATTCGTCTATTTTGATGCCTGCGGCATCTATCTCGGTCTTCCGTAATTCCGCGTTTTCCGTGTATTCCGTAGGCCGCTCCTTCTTCGCTCGATGGTAGGCCGCTCCTTCTTCGCGCGATGGTAGGCCGCCTCTTCCTTGCTGGGTGGCTTGCCGCAAATCCGCTCGTTCTCATGCCAGCCTACCTGCTTTCACCGCGCCGCCTTGCATCACCGCGATGAAATTCCGCCGGTCTTCGAGAATGGCGATGTCCCTCATCACGTCTCCTTCAACGACGAGCAGGTCGCCGAGTTTCCCTGTCTCCACCGAACCGATCTCGCTTTCTCGGCCCATCATCTTCGCGCCGCCCAAGGTGGCGCAGCGGATCGTGTCGAGGACGCTGAAGCCGACGTAATTGACGAAGAAAGTCAGCTCCTGCGCGTAGGTGCCGTGGGGTGTCCAGCCAAATCCATAATCGCCCCCGAGCCCGATCGTGCCGCCGGCTTTCAGGACCCGGCGGCTGCTCTCGGCTCCGGCTTCGAGCGTTTCCTGATGGCCGTCAATGACCCGCTGGGAAAGGCCGAATTCCTTCCCGCGATCGACACTGAACTTTTCAAATCCCAAGCCCGGACACATCGGCACGTTCCGCTTCAGCATCAACTCGAGGCACTCGTCGTCCATGAAGGTGCCGTGCTCGATGGCATCGTAGCCGGCTTTGAGCGCGTTGCGGATGCCCTCGGTGGCGCGGCAATGCCCGGTCACCTTCAGACCGTGATTGTGCGCCGTCTGCACCACTGCGTTCATTTCTTCAAAAGTCATGCAGAGGGTGTGGTGGTCGTTAATGTCGGGGGAGGCCGCATCGCCGGTCGGATAGGTCTTGACCCACTCGATGCCATCCTTCACGAGCTTGCGGACCGCCTTGCGCGCCTCCTCGGGTCCGTTGACGATGAAGACGATGCCTTCCATCCCGATCTTTCTGAAGTCGGGATTCCAATCCATCAGCCCGCCGGCTCCGCAGATCTCTCGACCACTCGCGGAGAGTCGGGGGCCTGGAATCAGGTCCTCCTCGATCGCCTTTTTCATCCAGACGTCTATGTTATGAAGACAACCGCCGCTGCGGGCAGACGTGTAGCCGCACTCGAGTGCGGTCTTGGCGTTCACCGCCGACTGGAGGGTGACGTATTCGACCGGATACTTGATATCGAGGTCCTGCAGTTCGGTGACGTTGAAATAAGTCAGATGGATGTGTGCCTCGATCAGGCCGGGCAGGATCGTGCCACCCTTTGCATCGATGGTGCGGATGTCAGGATCGAGAGGCGGCAATCCGATCGCGGCTCCGGCGTAGGTGATGATCCCGTCCGTGATCACCACCGCCGCCTCCGGCACTGGCGGAGCCTCGGTTCCGTCGATGAGCGTGCCGTTGTGGATCAGGGTGGTGCCGGGCTCGGGTTTCATGCTCATGAACTTAGCGAACCCAACGCCCCAACGATAGAACAAAAACGGCGCGGGATGGAATGCGAGCGGCAGGGGTCGGCGGCCTACCATCGAGCGAAGAAGGATCGGCCTATGGGCCGCCTCTTGGTTCTTCAGTCGATCATATTCTCACCCTGCTTCATAAGCCTCGCGATACCTTCCCGGGGTCATCCCGGTGAGGCGGCGGAATTCGCGGGTGAAGTGGCTTTGATCTGCGAAACCACAGGCAGCGGCGATTTCGGCGAGACCTTCCTTCGTCGCGACGAGACGACGGCTCGCAATCTGGAGCCGCAAGCGCTTCAAGTATTGCTGGGGCGGGCGTCCATACTCCGCGTTGAAGGCACGCTCGAAGGCCCTCACCGACAAACCCACGACCCGGGCGAGCTCCGCATTGCCCATGACACGATCCAACCTGGTCATCATCGCGATGACCGCACCGAGACGGATGTCGCCGCGCCTTTCGATCTCGGACGGCTCTAGCAAACGCGTCATCCCGACGGTGCCGGACGGTCGTCCACGCTGGTCCAACACCCTCAGCTTCGTCGTGACGCACCACGTCGCAGTGTGATCGTAGCGGCCGATGCGCTCGAGCCGGTTTCTCACGACCCGTCCGGCGAGGACCGACTCATCGCCCTCGCGAAAATGAGCGGCCAGGTGCGGCGGCGAAAGGTCGTCATCGGTTCGGCCAACCACTTCCTCGAGCGAAGACATCGCGTAGTTTTGCAGGAAGGCCCGGTTGACCCAGAGGTATTGCCGTTTCCGATCCTTGATCCACGCCTGCGTCTCCGGCATCTCGTCGAAGAGGCCGGCGAGGGCAAAGGCGTCTGCCGGAGAGACGTTCTGAAGGGGTTCGGATTTCATCAGGCGGGCGATGACATCAAGCAAGGGCCTTTTTACCTCATCCCGCCCCCTTTGAAAACGCCCGATCCACGGGTGGGCAAGGTGGCGATCCCCTCAGCGAATCCTCGGGTCGCAGTTGCTTCCGGGGCGGGCCTGTCGTAACCCTTTTCACCATGCGCAAAGCCCTCCTTTTCATTCCCCTCTGCTGCCTTGTCGCCTCCCTACCGAGTCTGCTCCATGCCGTCACCCCGGCCGAGCTCGAGGCCCGCTTCAAGCAGTTGCCCACGGTTCCCGAGAGCGAGATGGCCGCTCCGATCAATGCCAGGGGCAGCTTCCGCGGCCTCATCCAGCACGAGGGACTCGAGGGCCATACCTGGGTCGCCTTTCCTTTCGTGGAAAACCCTGCCAGCTTCGGCTTTGATCCGCAGGGTCGACTCTACGTGGCCGAGGCGAACCGCTTCTGGCTTGGCGTGCCCGATCTGCGCGGCGCGAACGAACTGATCCGCGACGACTTCAAGGCAGTCACAGTGGCGGACCGGCTCACCATGTATCAGAAGTATGCGCCGAGTTTTCCAGAAGGCTGGTTCAGCCGCGTCGCGGATCGGCTAATCCTCCTCGAGGACCGCGATGGCAATGGAGCCGCCGATTTTCGCTCGCTCTTTTCCGACCGATTCAAGCGCCCCGAGGACGGCATCGGGTTCTCCGTCCTTGCCGATGACGGCTCGGTCTATTTCACCTGCATTCCGAGCGTCTGGAAATTGCGAGATGCCGACGGCGACGGCAAGGCGGACGAGGAGAAGGAAATCTCGACGGGCTACGGGGTGCGCGTCTCCTTCATCGGTCACGACCTCCACGGCATCGTTCGGGGCCCTGACGGCCGCCTCTACTTCTCGGTCGGCGACCGCGGTTACCATGTGACTACCGCTGACGGCAAGGTGCACCCTGGCTCGGGACGCGGTGCCATCTTCCGCTGCGAGTCGGACGGTTCGGGCCTCGAGGTTTTTTGCACCGGACTTCGCAATCCGCAGGAACTCGTCTTCGATGATCACGGCAATCTCTTTACCTTCGACAACACCGGCGACATCGGCGACAAGGCGAGGATGGTCTACGCAATCGAGGGCAGCGACTCGGGCTGGGACATGTCGCACCAGTCGCCTCATCATTACGCGACGCATCTCGACTGGGGCGACTTCCGACCCGAGCAGTCGATGTGGGTGAAAGAGCGCATGTTCGACCTCTACAACCAAGATCAGCCCCAGTGGGTCTACCCGCCCGCCTCCCACGTCGCGAACGGTCCATCCGGCGTCACCTGGCTGACCGGCGAATCGCTGCCGGCGGATCTTCGGGGCAAGTTTCTCCTCTCGAATTACCGAGGCGCCTCCGACAACTGCAATCTCCTCCTCATCGCCGCGGAGGCGAAAGGAGCCGGCTACGTCGCGACCGAAGAGCGCGAGATTGTCCGAGGGATCGGTGCGAGCGATGTCGAACTCGGCTACGATGGCAACCTCTACCTCTGCGATTTCGGCGGAGGCTGGAGCGTGAACGAAAATGGCTCCATCCAGGTCGCCGGGTCGAAGAACGCCACCGAACGAGAGGCGGGAGCCAAGGTCGCGGCGATGTTCAAGGAGGGGATCGTTAAGCGCGAAGTCGCCGATCTTCGCGAACTCCTGACCCATCCCGATCGCCGGGTCCGGCAAGCGGCGCAGTTCGCTCTCGCCGATCGCGGGGAAGAGGGTCGCGCCGTGTTCACCTCCGTCACCACCGGGAGCACCAGCCGGATCGCCCGTCTCCACGCGATCTGGGGCCTTGGACAACTCGGACGCCGCGGAATCATCGTCGCCGATGCCCTCATTCCCCTGCTCCTCCAGACCGATCCGGAAGTGCGCGCCAACGCCGCGCGCGCCCTCGGCGATCTGCGCATCGAGTCAGCGAAAGCCGCCTTGATCGAAGCCCTCGGCACGGACGACTCGGCCCGGGTCCGTTCCCTCACCGCCATCGCCCTTGGTCGCATCGCCAAGCCGGGTGACGCGGAGGCAACGTCCGCCCTCTTCTCCTCCGCCCTAACCAACGGACAAAATGACACCGACATCGTCCTTCGACACGCGCTGCTTTCCGCCCTTTCCCAAGTTGCCACGGTCGCCGATGCCGCGGCGAAGGCCGGTTCCAGCTCGCACGAGGAACGCCTCCTCGCTGTCCTCGTCCTGCGCCGTCTGGAAAGCGCCGAGCTCGTGAAGTTCCTCGGCGATGCCGACCCGCTCGTCCGCCGCGAGGCGATCCGCGCGATCTACGACACGTCAGTCCTCGACACGGCTGCAGGTGAAACCCTCGCCACGCTCCGCGAAGGCATCGCCGATCTTCCCGAGTCGGTGCAGCGCCGTCTCGTCGCGGCGAACTACCGCAAGGGCACGCCCGCGAATGCTCTCGCCATGCTCGAACTCGCCGCCGACAGTTCCCTTTCGAAACCGGTGCGCAAGTCGGTCTTCAACGGACTGAAGCAGTGGGAGTCAACGATCGAGACCGATCCCGTTCTCGGACATTACCGCCCGCAAGTCGTGAAGGAGGGACGCGGCTTCGCCGCACTCGCCCCCGTGGTTGGTGACGAGTTACGGCAGTTCCTCAGCGTCTCCGACGATCCCGAGCTCACTACCCTTGCGATGGAATTCGCGACCACGGCAAAAATCGAGCTGGATCCCGCCACCCTCCTCGCCCAAGCGGGCAATGCGAAGCTGACACCGGCACTTCGGGTCGCTGTGATCGAAAGTCTCGTCTCCTCAAAGCCAGAGGGAACGCGCGAACGCATCGCTTCACTCCTGTCCGACGAAGCCGCGCCAGTCCGCGCCGCGGCGATGAAGGCCGCCTTTGCCCTCGGCCTTGAGGGCCTTGCGGCTCTGGCATCCTCTGCGATCGACAGTGCGCCCCTGCCGGTCGCTCGCGCAGCCATTGCGGGGATCGCGGGCACCGATCCGGAGGCGATCGCGAAGCGGTGGAACGAGCGGAGTGCAAGGTTGCGCCCCGCCCTCTGGCTCGACGCCTACCTCGCACTCGCCGAAAAAGGCCGTCCTGAAGCCGCCGCCCACACCGCCTCCGATCCAAACGCGTTGTTTCTCTTGGGCCTCGTGGGAGGTGATCCCATCGCCGGCGAAACCGTTTTCAAAAATCAGGGCGCCTGCCTCCAATGCCACAAGGTCGGTGGCGAAGGCGGTGACAAGGGCGGTGTCCAAGGACCGGACCTTCGTGATGTCGGGAAACGGCTCTCGCGCGAGAAGATCCTCGAGTCCGTCGCGAACCCGGGGGCAGAGATCACGCCGGGCTACGGCATGACCACCGTCACACTGAAGACTGACGAATCCGTCTTCGGACGTCTCGCCAAGGAAACGCCTGAGCAGGTCACCGTGGTCGGGCTCGACCATAGCGAACGGAGAATCCTCCGCAGCGAAATCGCCTCGATCGCTCCACCCGTCTCGGCGATGCCCCCGGTGGCAGCGGCCCTGCCCCCGAAAGATTTCCGGGATCTCGTCGCTTTCCTCGCCACCCAAAAAGGGGGCAAGTGGAACGCCAACGATGCCTCCCATGGGGGCGACGAGAAGATCGCGAAGTGACGTCGGCCACCGCCCCGGATTGCCGACTTTTTCGCGTTCGCTACCCCCTCAAA
>NEUQ01000011.1 GCA_002288445.1 Verrucomicrobiia bacterium Tous-C2TDCM
GATGGTGACCTTCGCCTGCGCGCGCTCGAGGCTGACGCCGCGGATGACAATCGATTCCATGCTCATGGTTTCTTCTTTGACGAGGGTTCCGGGATGGTTGTTGAGGCTGCTGCGCACTTCGAAAACGACGCCGAATTTTTTCGCAAACTCGACCGAGCGCGATTGCATCACCTTCGAGCCCGAACTCGCCATCTCGAGAAGCTCGTCGTAGCTGATCTCCTCGATTTTGCGGGCACCGGGGACGACACGGGGGTCGCAGGTGTAGACACCGTCGACATCGGTGAAAATCTGGCAGATGTCCGCGTCGATCGCGGCGGCCATGGCGATGGCGGTCAGGTCCGATCCACCTCGGCCGAGGGTGGTGATGCGGCCGTCGCTGGTCTGGCCTTGGAAACCGGCGAGGATGACGATGTTGCCCTCGTTGAGCAGCTCGTGGACCCCATCCGGCGTAATGTTGGAAATGCGAGCCTTGGTATGGACGCCATCCGTCACGATCCCGGCTTGGGCACCGGTGAGGGAGACGGCCTTGGCCCCCATCGAGTTCAGGGCCATCGCAGTGAGGGCGATCGTGGTCTGCTCGCCCGTGGCGAGGAGCACGTCCATCTCGCGTTCCGTAGCAAAGCCTTCGCCGGTGACTTCGTCGGCAAGCTTGATGAGATTGTTCGTCACCCCGGCCATCGCCGAGACGACCGCCACCACCTGATGCCCCTCGGCCTGCGTCTCGAGGATGCGGCGCGCGACATTGCGAATCCGTTCGGGGGTTCCGACGGAGGTGCCGCCATATTTCTGGACGATGAGGCTCACGGCTTCAGAGGGTGGGTCCGCCAAAAAAGCGGGGCGAGACTTATGCCTCAGGATGGGGATTTGTCCAATGTCGTTTCACCCCTGACCCACTTCAGGTATTCGGCGGACCCTCCCTCTGGGGACAGGATCAGAAACTCGGGCAGCTCGTAGGGATGCAACTCCTGCAGCGATGCCTCCAGCTCCGGCAGGCGGCCGCGAGTCGTCTTCACGATGGCGAGAACCTCGGAGGAGGACTCGATCTTTCCCTCCCAGCGGTAGATCGACTCGGCCCCGGGCAGGAAGTTGAGACAAGCAGCGAGTTGCGACTCGACCCAAACTGTGCCAATTTGACTCGCTTTTTCGGCATCCGGAAACGTCGTCAGGCAGATTAACACCTCCTCATCGGTGCCGTTTTGTCTCTCGATCATCGCAAATCATCGCATTTACCCGCCGTTTCGCCAGTTCCTCGTGACGCGCGACTCCCCATGAACCCCGGTATGATTGATCGCCTCCTTGACCGGCTCGATCGGCTCGAGCCCGAGGAGATTCAGCGTCTCGTCCTGAAAATCGTGCAGGAGAAGGGATTTCTGGAGAAAGTCTTCGAAGTCCTCCGTGAGGGTGTCGTCGTCACCGGGGCAAAGGGGTCGATCCATTACATCAATCAGGCCGCCTGTGACTTTTTTGGTCTCGATCCTCGGGCTGCAATCCGCAGCGAGATCGGAGGGCTCTTTCCGGGGCTCGATTGGGAGGAAATCATCGAATCAGGGGGCGTCGTGAACCGCGACCTAGTCGTGAGGTATCCGGAACCGCGACTCTTGAACTTCTATGTCGCTCCCCTGCCCGACCGCGACTCGGGCGAAGATCTCGTTGGTCACGTCATCATCCTGCGCGACCAGACCCGTAGCGTGGCCCGGCAACGTCAGGAAATCGAATCGGGAAAGCTTGAGGCCGTCACCAGCCTCGCCGCTGGGGTCGCCCACGAGATTGGCAATCCACTCAATTCCCTGAACATCCATCTTCAGGTCGTCGAGCGGAAGATCAAAAAGCGCGTCGATCCCGAACTCGCCGGGGAACTGCTTGAATCCCTCGAAATCGCCCGGGGCGAAATCAAGCGGCTTGACTTCATCGTCGAGAAATTCCTCAACGCGGTGCGACCGGTGCGACCGAATCCAGCAACCACCGACCTCAACCTCCTCATCGAAGGTGCGATGAACTTCATCGGACCCGAGGTCGCCGACCGCCGCATCTCGGTCTTCCTCGATCTCGCCGAGGGCCTGCCGCTCCTCCATGTCGATCAGGATCAATTGAAGCAGGTCCTCTACAATCTGGTCCGCAACAGTTGCCAGGCGATGGGCAGCGACGGCGAGATCAGCGTGCGCACCGGCTGTGACGATGAGAACGTTTTCTTCACCATTGCCGACAATGGTCCCGGAGTCCCCGCCGATCAGGTCAGCCGCGTCTTCGAGCCCTACTACACCACGAAGAAAACGGGGTCGGGTCTCGGTCTCTTGATCGTCCACCGCATCGTCCGTGACCACGGCGGGGAGGTCGAATTCAAGAGCCGCGAGGGCATCGGCACCGAGGTCACCGTTTTCCTGCCCCGCGCTGAGAAACTGACGCGGTTTTTACCCTCGAAGTCGGAGAGCGCGGTGATCGATGTGGAGGTGGAGGGGTGATGAAGTCTAACAGAACCATCACGCTTTTTCTCTATCCGATGACTGCGGTCATTTGTGCAAATCCGCGACCATCTGCGTTGAAAAGAAAGAAACGCAGATGGGACGCAGATTTACACACATGAATACCGCCTAACCGCCATGGAATTCACCGAGCACACCCTCCTCATCGTCGACGACGAGAAGAACACCCGCGAGGGCCTGCGCCTATCGCTCGAGGACGAGTTCGACGTTTACATCGCCGCGAACATCGCCGAGGCCGAGGAGGTCTTGAAGGACGAGTCGATCGACGTGATGCTCACCGACCTCCGCCTCGGCGGGGAAAACGGGATGGACCTCATCACCCGTGCGTTGGCCCGTGCCAAGCCGCCCATCTGCATCCTCATGACCGCCTACGGCTCGGTCGACGTCGCGGTCGAGGCAATGAAGAAGGGTGCCTACGACTACGTCAGCAAGCCGCTCAACATCGACGAGCTCGAGATCGTCATCAAACGCGCCATCCGCAGCCGCGCCGTCGAGACCGAAGTCGTCGCGCTGAAAACGCAGGTCTCGGACCGCTACGGACTCGAAAACATCATCGGCCGTTCCGCGGCGATGAAACCGGTCTTTGAAACGATCCGCCAAGTCGCCCCGACCCGGGCCACCGTGCTCATCGAGGGCGAGAGCGGGACCGGCAAGGAACTCGTCGGCCGTGCCATCCATCACCTCAGCGGCCGTCCGAAATCCAAACTCGTCACGGTTCACTGCGCCGCCCTCAGCGAGCAGCTTCTCGAGAGCGAACTTTTCGGTCACGAACGCGGGGCATTCACCGGAGCGATGGAGCGACGCGCCGGACGTTTCGAGGAAGCCGATGGCGGCACCCTCTTTCTCGACGAAATCGGCGAGATCGATCTCAACACGCAGGTGAAGCTGCTCCGCGCCATCGGCGAACGGACGATCGAGCGGCTCGGATCGAACAAGCCGATCAAGGTCGACGTCCGCGTTGTCGCCGCGACGAACAAGGACCTCAGCGCGATGGTGCGCGAAGGCACCTTCCGCGACGACCTCTTCTTCCGCCTCAACGTCGTCTCCATCGCGATGCCGCCGCTGCGCGCGAGGAAGGAGGACATCGTTCTGCTCGTCGACGCCTTCCTCAAGGAGTTCACCGAGGAGAACGGCAAGGCGCCCATGGAGCTCACCGCCGAGGCGATGCAGCTGCTCCTCGATTACGAATGGCCCGGCAACGTCCGGGAGCTGCGCACCGTGATCGAACACGGCGTCGTGATGTCGAACACACCGAAGATCGGGGTGCGGCACCTGCCGATGTTCCTTCGCGATGATTCGCTGCGCGATCTGCGCAGCTCCGGCGGAAAAGCCAAGGCGACGCTTCCTTCACCGCTTGCCGCTGAGCCCGAGGATCTCAACCTCGCAAGGATGGAGGAACGCCTCATCCGCCTCGCCCTCGACCGCACCGGCGAACACCGCACCGAAGCCGCCAAACTCCTCGGTATCTCGCGCCGCACGATGCAGCGCAAGCTCAAGGAGATGGGGATGGTAGAGGAGTGAGGTGAATCGCTCTCCTCACGTTTCGCTCTTGGATTAAAGGATTCCCCTTGGCCTTTTTTCGAATCGGATTCTGCGATAGGTAGCCCAGAAGATCACGAGAAGCGGAAGTGTCCAAATCGCAAACTCAAGGCTCCGCATCGCCGCGCTATCCGCGTCTTCATATAAGTAGTCGAGCTCAGGGCTGATCACCTTGAGCAATCGGGCCAGCAGGAAAATCGATACCAGAAACGACTGAAGGGCCCAGGCAAGGATTGCAGGTCCTCGAATGCCTGCGGACTAAATTCCAAGCTTCGCGTTCTCCGGCGAGGAAAGCAGGTGATCAGTGGCGTCCGGCTCCTCTTCGGCATCGCCGCCGAGGGTCTTTGCAAGGATGAAATCCTTGATCGTCATGCCGGCAAAGGTCGCCATCGTCTTGATCTGACGATGATGCTCTGGCTCGATCTTGATGGTGAGCCGACTCATGTTGTCAATTTTGACCGTATTGACAAGATTATCAACTCGCAGCCGTCCCTCACTGCGCCGCCCGCACCAGATCCCAAGCGTCGTGGTAGAGTTTGTTGTTCTCGCCGAGGTCGTCGATGACCTCGCACTTTTTCATCGTTTCGGCGTCGAGGAAGAGGGAGTCGATCTCGCGGAATTCCTGGCTCACGAGCTCGTATGCGCTCTTGTTCGGGGCGAGGTAGTAGATGTATTCCATGTTCGCCGCGGCGTTGGCGGGCTCCGTGAGGAAGTTGATGAAGGCGTAGGCGAGCTCGGGATTCGGCGCGTTCTTCGAGATGACGAGATCGTCGCAGGCGACCGAGGTGCCTTCGGCGGGCAGGATGAATTCGATCTTCTCGTTGTCTTCCTGCGCCTGGAAGGCGTCGCCGGCGTAGGCCTGCGAGACGAAGAATTCGGCGGAGGCGAGGCCGCTGTCATATTGGTCGCTCTCGAACTTGGCGAGGTTCTTCTTCCAGGAGATGACGAGGTCCTTGGCTTGGCCGATCTGGGCGGGATCGAGGGTGTTGATGCTGAAACCGAGCGTCTTCAGCGCGGCCCCGAGAGTCTCGCGGGAGTCGTTGAGGAGGGTCATGCGACCCTTCAGGTCGGCCCGCTCGAAGACGCGCCAGGTCGGCTCGATGTTCTCGACGCGGTCGCTCACGTAGGCGATGCCGGTGGGGGCGAGCATGTAGGGGACGCTCCACTTCATCTCCTTGTCGAAGGCGAGGCTGGTCAGGTAATCGGGATCGACGTGCTGAAGGTTCGGCAGCTTGCTCTTGTCGAGCTCGACGATCATGCCTTCACGGGCGAGGACCTTCACCATGTAGCTGGTCGGGACGAGAACGTCGTAGCCGGTCGCTCCCGCCTTCAATTTGGCGAGCATGGCTTCGTTCGAATCGAAGATGTCGACGACGAGGCGGCAATTATACTCCTCCTCGAACTTGGTGATGAGATCGGGATTGAGGTAGTCGTCCCAGGTGTAGAGGTGGAGTTCGGGCTTTTTCTCGCCGCAGGAAGCGAGGAGTGAAGCGGCGGCGATGAGGGGAAGGAGGCGTTTCATGGGCTGTCTCGGTTCGGTTGGTGTTCGGTGAGGCGTTGGCTGAGCCAGACGATCAGGAAGGTGAGGATCAGAAAGAGGGTCGAGATGGCGTTGATGATGGGCAGATCCTTGCTGTGTTTCACCATGCTGTAGATTTTCAGCGGCAAGGTCGTGGAGCCTGGTCCCGTCACGAAAAACGTGATCACATAATCGTCAACCGAAAGGGTGAACGCGAGGAGACCTCCCGCGACGATTCCCGGGGCGAGCAATGGCAGGATGATGCGCCGGATGATGACCCATTTCGAGGCGCCGAGATCTCTCGCCGCGGCGATGACATTTTCATCGAATCCCTGGAGCCGTCCCAGCACCACCACCGTGACGAAGCTGGCGCAGAAGGTAACGTGGGCGATAAGGATGGTGCCGGACCCGAGCGTGACACCGAGCGCCACCAAGAAAAGCAGCAGACTGATGCCCATGAGGAGATCGGGAATAACGATCGGCAGGTAGAGGATGCCGTAATTGATCCTCTGGAGCCGGGATCGATACCAATGCAGCGCACAGGCCGAGAGGGTGCCGAGGATCATGGAGATCCCGCTGGAGGCGAGGGCGATCAGCAAGGTCCGTTGCGCGGCGTCCCAGAGATCGCGGTTCTGGCGGTCGAGGAGGGCCTCATACCATTTCAGGGTAAACCCGCCCCAGGTCGAACTGTAGCGGGCCTCATTGAAGGAATTGACCACGAGAAGAAGGATGGGCAGGTAGAGGAACACCAGCACCAGGGAAAGGATGAAAGCGGGAATGCGGCTCGATTTCATCGCGAATCGGCTTGCTCCTTCCGGTTGATGAGAAAGACGACGAGGATGGGAATCAGGGTGATCACGAGCAGGGCGAGCGAGAGGGTCGCGGCCTGCGGCAGGTTGCGATTGCCGAGGGTGCGCTGGGCGATCTTGTTGCCGATCATCTCGTCGGAGGGCCCGCCGACGAGATCGGGAATGACGTAGGATCCCAGCGCCGGGATGAGGACGAGGGCCATCGCGGTGAGAAGGCCGCGGCTCACGCCGGGGACGAAGACTCTCATCACGGCACGGAAGCCGCTCGCCCCGAGATCGCGCGCCGCCTCGAGCAGGCTGTAGTCGAAACGTTCCGCGGCCGCGTAGAGCGGCAGGATTGCGAAGGGCAGGTGGGTGTAGATCATCACCATCAGTACGGCCCCCTCGTTGTAGAGGAGGAGGGTGTCCGGCTCGATCAGTCCGACGTTCAGGAGCACCTGTCGTATCATGCCCTCGGGGTGCAGGATGATGCGCCAGGCCGCGACGCGGATCACGAAGTTCGTCCAGAAAGGCACGATCACGAGCATGAGGAGGATGCCGCGCCATTTTCCCTCGAGTTTGCCGAGGAGGAAGGCGATGGGCAGCGCGATGGCGAGGCAGACCGCGGTGGTGACGACACTGAGCCAGACGGTGCGCCAGAGGATGATGGGGTAGTCCGGATCGCCGAGGGCGCGCCAGGCGTCGAGGGTCCAGCCGGGCTCGATGCCTCCATCGGCGTTGGCAGGACGAAAGGAGACGAGGAACATCGCAAAAGACGGGATCACGAAGAACACCGCGAGCCAGAGCAGCGTCGGTGCCGTGAGGAGGATCTCGTTCTTCCGTTGCGTCATGGTGGCTTTGTCAGGACGGCTCACTCGTCGTCGTCGGGGAGGGAAAGCAATTGCCGGTCCTCCTCGGCGAAATTTTCGAGGAGGTAGCCGTCGTTGGCATTCCAGCTCACCCAGACCTCGTCGCCCCACTGAGGTGGTTTCGCCTCGTCGAGAAAAAAGCGCCCGTGCTGGGTCTCCACCATCAGCAATTCCTCACCGGCCCGCACCCAGAAACGGGTCATCGAGCCGAGGTAGATCATGTCTTCGATCGTTCCCTTGACCGAGTTCCGGTTTTCGGGAAGAGGATTCGGCCGCTGCTGGGAAAGGGAGATTTTTTCGGGACGCAGACTGAGGCTGACGCGTTCCCCCACCTTCACGGGCCGGTCATCATAGAGGCGGATCTGGTCGCCGAGGTAGTCGAAGGTGCCGAGGCTGTGTTCGGCGTCGACGACGGCATCGATCCGTCCGCTGAGGAAATTCGTGTCGCCGATGAAGGCGGCGACAAAGCTGTTCACGGGCGTCTCGTAGATCGCCGCGGGGGCCCCGATCTGTTCGATGTTGCCCGCGCGCATCACCGCAATGCGATCGCTGATGCCCATGGCCTCGTGCTGGTCGTGGGTGACGTAGAGGAACGTGATGCCGACCTCCTCGTGCAGTTCATCGAGCTCGACGAGGAGACGCTGGCGCAACTTCAGGTCGAGGGCCGCGAGCGGTTCGTCGAGGAGCAGCACCTCCGGCTTGTTGATCAAGGCGCGGGCAATCGCGACACGCTGCTTTTGGCCGCCGCTGATTTGCGCCGGCTTCTTGTCGGCGTGGGCGCCGAGATCGACCAACTCCAACATGCGCTCCACCTCGGCATCGATCTCGCGGCGCGAGAGGCGTTTCGCGAGTTCCGGACCGAAGGCCACGTTTTGGCGGAGGGTAAGGTGGGGGAAAAGCGCGTAGTTCTGAAAAACGGTGTTCACCGGACGCTTCTCCGGCGGCAGTTCGGTGATGTCGCGTCCGTTCAGGAGGATGCGCCCCTCATCGGGCGAAGCGAAGCCTGCGACCATGCGCAGAAGGGTGGTCTTGCCGCAACCGCTCGGACCGAGGAGGGAAAAGATCTCTCCCTTGCTGACAGCGAAGGAGGCGTCTTTCACCGCCACAAAGTCCCCGAAGCGTTTCGTGACGTTCTCGAAGACCAGAAAATCGCTCATTGAATACCACAGGCCGCGATCCTAGTAAGCTTTGCCCCTTCGGCAAGGGAAATATGCGGAGAAGCGCCTTCGCGCGGAGCCTTGGGTGCAGGGAAAAAAGCCCTGCCTTGGGGCAGGGCCGGACCGAGCTTCCTCAGAGGATCATCCCCGCCGCGACCGTTTCGTTCGTCTGTAGGTCGACGAGGATGAAACTGCCGGTCGCCCGATTGCGATGGTAGGGATCGTAGAGCAAGGGGGCCGAGGCACGCAGACTGATGCGTCCGATCTCGTTGAGACGGAAAGTCTTGTCGTCCTCGATCTTGTGGAGAGTGTTGATGTTGATCTTGTATTTTACCTCTTCAACGATCGCTTGGACCTCCTTTGTGGTGTGGCGCAGGTAGTATTTCACATTGGGCTGCAGCTGACTTCTCTCGGAGAACCAGCAGATCATCGCATCGATTTCCTGTCCCTTCTTCGGCGGATTGTTCGGCTTGCAGATCATGTCCCCGCGGCTGATGTCGATCTCGTCCTCGAGCGTGATCGTGCAGGAAAGAGGGGCGAACGCCGATTCCTGAGGACCTTCGAAAGACTCGATCGCCTTGATCTTCGTCGAAAAGCCGGAGGGCTGGATCACGACATCGTCACCGGGTCGGAAGACCCCGCCGGCGACGCGCCCGGCATAGCCTCGGAAGTCGTGATACTCGTCGGAGTGCGGACGGATCACCCACTGCACTGGGAAGCGGGCGTCGACGTGGTTGTGGTCCGAGCCGATATAAACGGTCTCGAGATGATAGAGCATCGTCGGGCCTTCATACCAGTCCATATTCTTGGACTTGTCGACGACGTTGTCGCCGTGAAGGGCGCTCATCGGGATCGCGACCATGTCGACGATGTTGTCGAGACGGGAGGCGAAGCGTTTGAATTCATCGACGATCTCTTCGAAACGCTTTTCGCTGTAGTCGACGAGATCCATTTTGTTCACCGCGAGGATGACGTGGCGAATTCTCAACAAATCGGCGATGAAGGCGTGGCGGCAGGTCTGCTCAATGACGCCGAGACGGGCGTCAACGAGGATGATGGCAAGATTCGCGGTCGAGGCGCCCGTCACCATGTTCCGGGTGTATTGAATGTGGCCGGGCGTGTCGGCGATGATGAACTTCCGCTTCGGTGTCGCAAAATAGCGGTAGGCCACGTCGATGGTGATACCCTGCTCGCGCTCGGCCCGGAGACCATCGGTGAGGAGTGCGAGGTTGATGTGCTCGTCGCCGCGCTTCTTCGAAGTCGCCTCGACGGCGTCCATCTGGTCTTCGAAGGTGTTTTTGGAATCATAAAGGAGGCGTCCGATGAGGGTCGATTTGCCGTCATCCACGCTGCCTGCCGTGGTGAAACGCAGCAAGTCCATGTGGAGGTAGCCTTCGTCGATGGGGATGTCCGTATGCATAGTGGGGGCGCCCTACGGGCGGTAAAAGGTGGAAAAGTCTCGAAGCAGAGTGGTTTATTTGGAGCCGAGGGATTCGGCGAGGGTTTCGATGCCTTGGGAAAGTTGTCGGGTTCGCTCCCAGCGGGAATGCGCGACTTCAGGTGTCTGGTATTGAAGGTCTTCAGCGAGGTAAAGCATGGAGGGAACTTCGCCGCAGGATCCTTTGGCGATATTGAGAAGGCGTGCGAATTCGGCAGCACTGTGCCGTCCGAAGCCTCCCGCGCCGTTGTTCATCACGGAGACTCCGGCGCGTTGAATCTGATCCCGATAGCCGAAGTCTCTTTCGGCAGCCACGCCGATTGCGAAGTCGCAATAAAGGCTCGCGGCTTGTATCCGGGCATCCTGCCAGATCCCCAAGTCCTCGAACTGTTTCGCAAAGTCGTTCATCGAAGCTTCCTACCTTTTCCTTTTTACCTGCACACCCTCTACCGCGCCGCTCGAAGCGGAAGCGCCCGGATCAGAAGTAGCCCTCCTTCTTCCGATCCTCCATCGCAGTCTCGGAGCGCTTGTCGTCGGCGCGGGTGCCGCGTTCGGTCTGCCGGGCGGTGGCCACTTCGTAAATGATCGTATCCATGTGCGCGGCCTCGGAGTAGACGGCACCGGTGCAAGTCATGTCGCCGATGGTGCGAAAGCGGACGACCGCGTTCGTTTCGACGCGTTCACCCGGTTGCGGGGTAACCACGTCGGAGATCGCGAGCATGGCACCGCTCCGATGGACGACGTCGCGCCGGTGCGAGAAATACAGGCTCGGCAACGGGATCTTCTCCGACTTGATGTATTGCCAGACGTCCATCTCAGTCCAGTTGGAGAGCGGGAAGACTCGGAAATGTTCGCCGTGGCGCTTGCGGCCGTTGAAGATGTTCCAGAGTTCGGGACGCTGGTTTTTCGGATCCCACTGACCAAAGTCGTCGCGGTGCGAGAAAAAGCGTTCCTTGGCCCGGGCCTTTTCCTCATCACGGCGGCCACCTCCAAGGCAGGCATCATAACGATTCGAAGCGATCGCGTCGAGCAGAGTCACGGTCTGGAGGGCGTTGCGGCTCGCGAAGGGGCCCCTCTCCTCCTGCACGCGGCCCTGGTCGATGGAGTCCTGCACGTGGGCGACGACGAGTTCGGCGCGGAGGTCGGCCACGTATTGATCGCGGTAATCGAGGGTTTCCTGAAAGTTGTGTCCCGTGTCGACATGGAGAAGGGGGAACGGCAAACGCGCTGGGAAGAAGGCCTTGCGGGCGAGGTGGGCCATCACGATCGAGTCCTTGCCGCCCGAGAAAAGCAGCGCGGGCCGCTCGAACTGGGCCGCGGTCTCGCGCAGGATGAATATCGCCTCGGACTCGAGCTGGGCGAGGTGATTGACTTGATAAGAGGTTCTTTCTTCGTCCATGTTGTTTTGTCAGGAAAATTTCTTTCAGCGGGGAAGGCGGATCTTTTCGACCGCGGCGGTGCGGAGTGTGTCGAGGCAGGCGTCCTCGTCGGCGGCCTCGGTATCAATGACGAGGTCGGCGTGGTCGGGCTCCTCGAATCCGGAATCGCGGCCGGTGAACTGCTTCACTTCTCCGGCCTTCACCTTCGCGTAGAGGCCCTTGGGATCGCGGGCGGCACAGGTCTCGAAGGAGGCTTTCACGTAGACCTCGAGGAGGTCCGACCCGCCGACGACTTCGCGGGCGAGGCGCCGGAGCTCGTTGTTCGGCGTGATGAATGAGGCGATCACGACGACACCACAATCGGCGAACAGCTTCGCCACCTCGGCGACCCGGCGGATGTTCTCGAGGCGGTCTTCGTCCGAGAACCCGAGGTTTTTGTTCAGTCCCGTGCGGACGTTGTCGCCGTCGAGGACCTTGACAAGGCGGCCTTCCGCATGGAGGACGCGCTCGAGCCGATGGGCGAGCGTGCTCTTGCCTGATCCGCTGAGGCCATGCATCCAGATCACGGCGCCGCGCTGTCCGAGCATGGACTCCTTCGCCTCACGCGGCAGCATGCGGTCGAAGGTCGGATAAAGATGCTCGGGAGAGGCGCTCATGGGGATGAGAGGGGGGGCGCGGCGAGACGGGGACTTTCCACGATCAGATGACAAAGTCCAGATTCTCGTTGAGGCCGCACTCCCTTTTCAGGCCGAAGAAACGGCTCTCCTCCGCGGTCATGCCGTCGGTGAGCTTCCGCGAGGTGTGCCAATCGCCGATGGAGACATAGCCCTCATCCCAGAGCGGATGGTAAGCCAGGCCGTGTTTGGTGAGGTAAAGACCAACTTCCAGATCGGTCCAATCAACAATCGGATGGATGCGGGCACGCCCCTTTTGCATGCCGAGCACGGAGAAGTTCTCGCGGGTTCTGCTCTGCTGGCGCCGCACCCCGGCCATCACCGCCGAGAGGTCGAGTTCGCCGAGGGCGCGGTCCATGGGCACGACTTTGTTCAGATCGTTGTAGCGCTCGAGACCCTCGAGACCCTGCTCCCAGAGCTTGCCCCAGCGGGCCTCCTGCCAGGCCGGGGAAAGCTCGTGGCGGTAGACTTTCAGATTCAACCCGAGCCGTTCGGTGAGTTCGTCGATGAATCGGTAAGTTTCTGGAAAGAGGTAACCGGTGTCGACAAGGATCACGGGGATTTCCGGCCAGACGCGGGTCGCGAGGTGCAAAAGCACAGCGGACTGGGCCCCAAAGCTCGAGGTCATCCCCAACTTCTCGCCGAAATGACCAAAGGCCCACTCGATGCGCTCCTCCGGCGACGCGGCCTGGAGAAGGCGGGAGAGCCCCGCGATGTCCTCGACTCCAAACCACGAGTCTCCCTCCGCCGAGGCGGGATCTGATGGAGAACTGAATGGCGACGGTTCGGACATCTTAAATTGGCTATTCCCGATAGATTTGATAGGGAATTAAGCCGAAAAAACAACCTTTCCCCACGACCGTCAACTCATTTTCGGCTCCGATGGGGGAAAACCAACGGTTTCGGAGCGAAAATCCCGCGATGGCGACCCGCGCGATGGCCGCATTCCGTATTGACTCGTGCCGGGAGTCGATCACCTTCCCGGAATGTCGGCCCTTGTGGCCTGTTTTCCCACCAAACCCAACCCGAACCTTCCCATCCCATGTCCGTACTCGTTGGCAAGCAAGCCCCCTCCTTCAACGCCAAAGCCGTCGTCAACGGCCAGGTGGTCGACGCCTTCTCGCTCGACCAATATCGTGGAAAGCAATACGTCGTCTTCTTCTTCTATCCCAAGGATTTCACCTTCGTCTGCCCGACCGAACTGCACGCCTTTCAGGATCACCTCGCCGAGTTTGAAAAGCGAAACGTCGCCGTCGTCGGCTGTTCCACCGACACAGAGATGTCGCACTGGGGCTGGCTCCAGGTGCCGCGGGCCAAGGGGGGCATCGAAGGGGTCACCTACCCCCTCGTCGCCGACACCAACAAAACAATCTCGGCTGCCTACGATGTTCTCGTCGGAAACTATGATCTCGATGAGTTCGGCGAGCTTTACGCCGAGGGCGAACTGATCGCCTACCGCGGCCTCTTCCTCATCGACAAGGACGGGATCGTGCAACACCAGCTCGTCAACAACCTGCCTCTGGGTCGTTCCATCAAGGAAGCCGTCCGCATGGTAGACGCCCTCCAACATTTCGAGGAGAACGGCGAAGTCTGCCCCATGGACTGGGAGCTCGGCGCCGAGGCGATGCACGCGAATCACGAGAGCACCGCCGCCTACCTCGCAAAGGGTTCGTGACGCCCAAAAAACGCGTCCCGCTAGAGGAACGGGACGCCGCTTCTCCTCCGTCAAAGCGTCCCAGAGCCTGCGAGACCTGGGATCAGGGACGGGCAAGGCCCGCCACCGGGAATCCGGGCGGCCCTATTCGAACAGACCCCTTGCCCGTCCCGGCGCAGATTTGACGCCTCGGGAGGGCTCGCCTAAGCTTCCCGGGGCACCGCAACCTCCCTCCGGATCTTGAAGAATCTCTCGCTCCATCGCGTTTTCCGAACTCTGGTGCTCGCGGCCATGGTGCTCTCAAGCGGAGCGCAGCCCATCTCGGCGCAGGAGGCATCTGGAAAAGCGAACGCCAGCCCATGGACCGAGAGCGATTCGCGACTCGCCAATCACTACATTCAACTCCTCCAAAAAGATCCCTCCTATGGCAAGGTCCTCGATCTGCTCTGGGAGCTTTACGAGAAAAAAGATCAGACTGCCCTGCTGCTCGATTATTTCAGAGGCGCGAGCGATGCAGGACCTGCCGTTGCCAAGCTGATCTACGCGCACCTGCTCCGCAAGGGCGGCGACCTCGAGACAGCGCGGCCAATCTACGACCAAGCCCTCGAGGCCGATCCATCGAGCCTGCCCGCCCTCCGCGCCCTCGCCGAAATCGCTGATCAGCAAAAGCGCTGGGCCAAGGCGCTTTCGCTCTACACCCGGCTCGTCGAACTCCTTCCCCCAACCGACGAGGAGGGCCTCGCGATCCGTCTCCGCAAGGCCGCGATCCACCGCATCCAGGGGCAGACCGCCGAAGCCGTCGCCGATTGGAACGCCCTGCTGAAAGCCTCCCCTGAAAATGTCGCCCTCCGCACCGAGATCGTCGGCCTCCTCCTCGAGGCTGGGGCGACCGAGGCCGCCGTGGGGGTGCTCACCGAACTAGCCCGCTCCGAGGATCCCCGCCAACGGCTCGACGCCCTCCTTGAACTCAACCGCCTTCATGAATTCACCGGCGACTTCGATGGGGCCGTCGCCACCTCGCACGAAGCCATGGGCGTGCTCCATTTCAAGAGTCCCGATTACGCCGATCTGTTTTCCCGGCTCGTTCGCATCTACGAGCGCCATGACCGCCTCGATGAGTTGGAGGCCGCCCTCGCCTCGGAATCCGAGTCGGAGAATCCCACCGAACGCGCCCTCCACGATCTCGCCGAGTATCACCGTCTCACCGCCGATCCGGCGAAGGAAGAGCAAGCCGTCGCACGCCTTGCCGCTCGCCTTCCCGGCGATTCCGATCATCGCATCCGCCTCGCCGAACTGCAGATGCGTAACGACCGATACGACGACGCCGCAACGACCCTGGACGCGCTCATCGGGGGAAGCCTAGGCGCCCCGCTCGACCTCATCCTTCGCCGCGCCCTCGTCGATCTCCAGTCGAAGGGGCGAGAGGCGGCGGCCGACCGCCTCGGCAGGCTCCTCGACGAGGGGACACTCGATGCTGCGGGACGTCGCGAAGTCCTCGATTTCGCGCGCACCCATTACCTCGACAGCCTTGTCGAACGGCTCCTGCGCGATCCGGCCTTGGTCGCGCGGGATTCCTCCGACGAGACTGCCGCGCCCATCGAGCTGGCACGCTTCCTCCACGAGCGGGGCCGCTCTGAACAAGCCATCGCCACCCTGCACGAACATGCCGCCGGGGCGACCGGACCGACCCTCGAGAAGGCGGCCCGGCTTCACCAGATCGGCAGCGTCTTCGAAGATCTCGGGTTGGAAGAGGAGGCCCTCGCCGCCTTCGATGAAGCCATCGCCCTCGCGCCGGAGAATCTCGAATACCAGTCGAGCCGCGCTGACCTCTACATCGGATTGAAAGACGTCGATAAAGCGATCGCCCAGCTCGAATCGATCCGGGCGGGACAGCCCGATCTCGACTCGCGTGCCGAGATCGACCAGCGTCTCTTCAGTCTAATCCGCGGCCACTACGCCACCGAGGCCGAAAAAGTGAAAGAGAACGAGGAGCTCCCCCCCCTGCAGCAGGGCGGTATCCGGAGTCCCGCCGAGTATCGACGAGCGGCCGCTGCCGCGAATCAGGCCGCCACCCGCGGCGGCGACGAGCCTCCCCCGGCCGAATTGATGGCTTACTACGAGAAGATCAAACAGGCGGCGAAGGAAAGCCCCTCAACAGAGCGCCGCTTCCGCGCCGCATGGTGGGCCTTCAAATTGCAGGATAATCAGGAATGCTTTGAACAGTTGAACCTCGCCAACGAGGAAGCCGGCAGACCCGTCGTCGAAGTCGAAAAGATGCTGCTTCTCCTCGCCGAACAGAACGAACGCACCACCCTGATGGTGCGGCACCTTTCCACCCTCATCGAGATCGATCCCGCCAACGCCGACGACTACCGCCAACGACGCGCCGCAACCCGCTTTGAGCTCGGTTTCGAGGACGAAGCGGTGCGCGAGTTGAAAGACCTCGCCGCGAAACCCGCAGCCTCCCTCGCGACTCTGAACACCCTTGCAAAAGTCTACCAGCGCCAGGGAAGTGGCGGAAAACAGGTTGAGGTCTGGCAGCGCGCCTACCGCGAGGCCGACCTCTTCGGAAAACGCGGCATCATCAAGCAGCTCACCACCGCCCTTATTGAATCGGGGCGGCCCGAGGAGGCTCTAAAGGTGCAGCTCGACCTGCTCGAGCGCGAGACCGACCCGCTCCAACGCCGCAAGCAGCTGGATGGCCAACTCACCGTGGCGCAGGCCCACTACCTCCTCGAATGGATGCGCGATCGCTACGTCGAACTCGCAGCGAGACACCCCTTTGACCGCTTTTATCCCGAGGCTCTCGCCCGCATTCATCGCGCCGCCGGTCAGGACCGCGAGGCTTACGAGGCCATGAAGAAGGCCTACTACATGTCCGGTCGCAGCGACGAACTCCTCGGCGAGCTCGGCGCTCTCTCCGACCAGCTCGGCGATCTCCAATCCGCGATTTATTACCGACGCCAGCTCCTCGCCCGCGGAGAAGGCGACACCCTCGAGAACTGGAAGGAACTTGTCCGCATGCTCGAGAAAGACCTCCGCGTCAACGAGGCCGACCAGCTCCGCGAGCGGCTCGTGACGAAATTCGGCAGCGACACCGACTTCCTTGCCGAGCTCACCGATCATTACCTGAAAAGCGGCAATCGGCGAGAGGCCGAGCGCACCTTGCAACGCCTCGTCGCCCTGCGCGGATGGGACCTCGAGGCCCGTTTCCGGCTCGGTCTCCTGCAGGTCGCGCAGGAGGAGCACGAAAAGGCCTTTGGGAATTTCTCCACCATCCTCGCCGAGACCGCCGACGTCACCTATCCCGAACGTTTCGGCGATCGCCTCCTCCCGCTTCTGCGCGTCACGCCAGATCCCGATGGCTCGAACGACACCACTCTGGAAGAGTGGGTCTTCACCGTGGAGGCCTATCCCTTTGTCGGCGGGAATCTCCAAGACGAAATCGGCGATACCCTGCGGCAGCCCCGTGCGGAATTCACCCTCGCTCCGAAAGAGGAGCACCTCATCCGTCTCCGCGCCATCGAAGAGGCCGCCGCTCTGGCCGCCCGTCTCGGCCGCGTTCCCGCCTGGCTCGCCGAGTGGAATGCCGCGACCCGACCCCGCTTCGAGCGACTCTGGGCGACCCGTCACAGCGGCGCCGGTGCCGCCTTCGCCGATCTCCTGAAAGAGTATCCCGCCACTTCCTCCCACACCGACCAGCTCTTCCTCGCCCATTGCCACCTCCTCGCCGGCGATGCCAAGCGCTTCCTCGCCTGGGCCGGGGAGGACAGCGCCATCAGCGGCACCCAACATCCGCGGTCCGTTTATGGCGCCCTCGCCGCCCTCATCCTCCTCAAAGACCAGTCCGACGATCCCCTCTTCGATGCCGCGACCCTCTACGAGAGCCTCGGCCAACTCGGCGTGCCGAAGACCATCGCCGCCCACCACTTCTCCGAGCTGCGCAAGGCCGGCCTGTTTCTCGAAGCCTACGAGATCGGGCGTCGCTACGCCGATCAGGTCATGACCGACGAGGGCACCTTCCACTTCGCCTTGTCCCAGGTCGCCGGATTCGCCGGGTTCCCCGCCGAGCGCGAGCGCTGGCTCGACCGCGCCCTTACCCCCGATCCCGACTCTTCCGGCACCCGCGTCTCGAATCACTTCTACGCGGCCCTCACCGAAAAGCTCGCCCTCCTCGACACCGACGCCGAGCGGGCCGATTACCTCCGCCGCATCGAGGGCACCTTCCTTTCCGCCCATCTCGGCGAACGCGAGCGTCTCGAGCGCGCGCTTCACCTTTCCCTCGCCGCCGGGGATCACGGCTCCGTCATCGCGGGCCTGCGACGCCTCGTCACCCTACAGGCCCAGTCCTCCCGGCCCGCCACCATCGACGCCTCCGAAACCGGGCATGAGCAGAATCAGACTTGGCAGAAGCTCGACCGCACCCTCCACCATTACGCCGAGCGCCTCCACCTCGATGCCGATAGCACCGCCGACTTCGTCGAGGCCATCGGTGGTGAAATCCTCCTCGGCGCCGCCGACGCCACCGTCGCAGGGCAGTTCGAGCAATTCGAAATCGACCGCAACCTCCTCCTCCTCGAATGGATGAATGCCCCCGAGCGCGAGTCCTTTCTCCGCGAGTTGCGCGGCTTCCTCAAGGAGCCCGACAGCCGCGTCGAACTTGCCAAAGCCCTCGAAAGCCGGGGTTTCTATCGCGAGGCCGCCCCCGTCTATCGCGACGATGCGATCCTGCGCGACCGCGACTACGCACCCCTTCAAGGCATGTTCGACGCCGCCGCCGAGGGTCTTTCGCCCGGCCTCGCTCTCGATGTCATCGCCAAGATCAATACTCGCGAGTTTCCCGCACCACCCGGCTTGACCGCCGACTACCTGAACGAGCAGCACGCCCGGTTTCTCCTGATGGATGGCGACCTCGAGCGGCTCGAGCAGCTCGGCCGCCAGCCGGTCGTCGGCGAGGGTGCTTCACCCGTGGCGAACCGCACCCACCTGCCCTATCAGAACGCCCTCGCCGAGGCCTACCGCCGCGTTGGAAAGGACGATGCTCTGCTCGGCCTCCTCACCGACCTACGCAGCCGAGAAGCCGCCTCCCTCTCCCAGCTCCTCCTCGGAGCCGAGACCCTCGCCCAAGCCGGCCGCCACGTCGAAGCCCTCGCCTGGCTGCGGCCTATCGCCCTCGATCCCTCCGAAGCCGTGCCACAGCGGCGCGCTATCCTCCTCACCCTCGCGTCGCAGGCCGCCACGGATTGGCCCGAGCCCGATCACATCCGCGCTCTCGCCCTCGCCAGCCTCGATCGCCAACCCGCCTCCCTTACCCGGCGCCTCGCCGTTGCTCTGCACGAGGCCGGACATTCCGACGAGGCTATCGGGGTCCTTCAAACCCTCCACCGCAAGACCCGTGACGGAGCGCAGCGCACCACCACCTCCCTCGAGCTCCTCCAGCTCCAGCGCAGCCGAGGCAAAGCCTGGGCCGAACTCGCCGACCCTCTCGAGAGCTACTTCCTCGATTTCGTCTACCAGTCCGCGCCCGTCGACCTGTCCCAAGCCGAGACCGATCCCACCGGCGAGGCCCTTCCCGTTCTGGAAAAACCCAATGCCTCGCGGTTCGTCGAGTGGATCACCACCGACCCCGAGGCCGCGCGCGACCTGCCCGCCCTCCTCGGTGCCATGTCGATCCCCACCACCCGCCGATGGCTTCCTGATCTGCTTGCCGCTTACTTCCGCGGACAGCTCGAACCCGCGGCCCGACTGACCCTGGGCGATCTCACCCCGCATTCCCCAGAGGCGCTTCGCCTCCTTGAAACCCTCCCCGCATTCGGCCCCGTGGGCATTGCCACCGCCCGTCGCCTTGTCGAGGAAAGCCAGCGTCCCGGCGACGCCTTTTTTCCCCACCAACCCCACCGCCAGATCGCCTTCTTTCACCGCCTCGGCGACCGGGAGCGCCTCATCGAGGTCCACAGCGCCCTTGTCCGCGAGGCAGGATCCGATTTCTTCCACCAGAGCGGACTCGAGGAATGGGTGCCCACTCTCGACAACCGCCGCCGCATTCCCCTCCTTTTTGCCGCCGCCGGGGAGACCGTTCTCGCCCACAGTCTTTTCCAGAGCTATGAGCGCACCCTCGCCTCCTACCAGTGGAATCACCTCGGGTTCCTCAACGATTATGCTACTTTCCTCATCGACAGCCGCGCCTATCCCGAGGCCGAGACACTCCTGCGCCGCATTCTTCAGAAATCCCTCCGCGTCGACCTCCGCCTCCTCCCCCGCCTCTATGCTGCCTGGGGGAAAATCGCCGAGTGGGAGACCCGCACCCGCGATCTTTACCTTACCCGCGGGCAGGAGGTCTTGCTCCGCGGATGGATCACCGCCCTTGCCGAAGGGCGCGAAATGCGCGAAACTCGAGATTCATGGTGACTCACCGCCACCCTCTCCTCACCGTGCCGCTCCTGCTCGCGATTGCGGCCACCCTCTGCCAGTGCAAGACCACCCGCACCGTTAAATCGACGCGTTCCTCTTTCACCTTCGATGAAAAGATGTGGGGCGGCCAGGGCGGCGGCGGGGAGGATACCCAGGAAATCCGTTCGAAATTCGCCGAGCGCGGCTACACCCTCGCCGAGGACGGCACCATCAAGGCCGACAAACCCGACCTCTACAAAGACCAGCGGCCCCGCGGTCTCGACGGCGACTTCCAGACCAAAAAAGCCCGCTTCGAAAAAATGGAGGCCGAGACCAAGGCCTTCCGCACACCCGAATACCTGAAGCGCCAGGAATACGCCGGCATCACCAGCGCCCGCGAGAGCGGCCTCATGGCCCGCGAAGGCGACTCGAGCCGCACCCCTGACCGCGCCAACGGAAAGCTCTTCGAAAAACAGTCGAAAGACTCCACCGACCTCGCCACCTTCGGCACCGGCCCTGATCGCGACGCCGCAAACACGTTCGCCACGTCCGCCGACCGCGATGCGGCAGCCGTCGCCGAGGCCCCCCGCGCCGTTGGGACGCCACGCAAGGCCGGCTATCAGGACAACGTCGCCCTGAGCATGGACGACGTGAAAAAGCTGCTCAATCCCGGCGCTTTTGCTCGTGGGACGGGGATCACCGAGTGAGGGGCGGCAGACCAATGCGGCAGGGTCACCCCGTTCGCCCAATCGTGCGGAGGCGCCGCTGCGATCAGAACGCGAATCGGCGACTCAGTCGATCCCGGAAGCCACCTCGACGAGGTGACCAATGAGAGCGGCAAGCCCCCCCCGATCCGCTCCCGGCTTGTGAATTGCCATCACCTCGGCATGAACGACCGGAGACTTCAACCTGACAAAGACACTGCCCGAGTGCGGCAGCTTGGCACTGTGTGCCGGGAGCAGGGCGACGCCGGCGCCTCCAGCCACCGAAGCGAGGACGAGATTGAGCGAATCGCATTCCTCGGCGATCTCCGGATCGAAGCCGCGCCTCTTGCAGATACCGCGGAGAAATTGCCTGCGTCCGGGAAAGACCGAGTCGGAAAGCGAGACGAAGGGTTCTGCCGCGAGCTCCTTCAAGTCGATCTGGCGACGAGCGGCGAGGCGGTGGTCCTCCGGCAAGACTGCCGCCATGGGATTGCGCAGGAGCGGAAAGATCTGAAACCGGGCTCGGTCCTCCTCGCCGACATTGCCGAGAAGGGCGAGATCGAGCTCGTCGTTGCGGAGCCGGTCGAGCTGGGCCTGCGGCGAGAGTTCGAAAAGCGCCACAGCGGTGCGCGGCGAGCTTTTGCGCAGGGCCCGCAGCGCCGGAGCGATGAGATCGTCGAGAAAGATCGTGAGAAATCCGAGCCGGACGGTGCGCTGGCCGTCGCCAAACTGTTCCCGAACCTGCTGGGCAGAGGTCTCCGCGTCGCAGAGGATCTGGCGGGCGCGGTCGAGAAACCAGCGTCCGGCGCCGGTGAGGACGACCCGCTTGCGAACCCGATCGAAGAGATCGACGCCAAGCTCCGCCTCGAGCGACTGAATCTGGCGGCTCAACGCGGGCTGGGAAAGGTGCACCCGCCGCGCCGCCGCCGTCACCGAGAGCTCTTCCGCCGTGGCGACAAAGTAACGAAGTTGGTGCAATTCCATCTCGCGAGAGGTTCGTGTAGTTCATAATCTACGCGCATGAACTAGACCCGCAACACGCATTGGCGATTCGAAGCGAGTTGCCGCATGATACCGAGGTAAACGTTCTGCGCCATTCCGACATGAGTTCCTCCACCTCGATCAAACTGAGGCCCGCCGCCGAGCGAGGCCACGCCGACCACGGCTGGCTTGATACCTGGCATAGCTTCAGCTTCGCCAACTACCAGAATCCCGATCAGATGGGCTTCCGCAGCCTGCGCGTTATCAACCAGGATCGTATCGCCCCCGGCGCAGGCTTCGGCACCCATCCGCACCGCGACATGGAGATCTTCAGCTACATTCTCGAAGGCACGCTGAAACACGCCGATAGCATGGGTAACTCGCGCGAACTCCGGTCCGGCCAGATCCAATTGATGAGCGCTGGTTCGGGCGTGACCCATAGCGAATTCAATCCCTCTCACGAGGAAGGCACCCATATTCTCCAGATTTGGATCCAGCCCCACACCAAGGGTCTCGCGCCCACCTACACCGAGTGGCATCCGCAGGAGGGCCCGGCTTCGCCCAAAACCCTCTTGATCTCACCCGATGGTCGCGAGCGGTCCGCCACGATCCGTCAGGATGCCTCGGTCTATCGACTCCTTCTCCAACCCGGTGAAGCGGTGAGCCACACACTTACCGAGGGGCGAGGTCTTTGGGTTCAAGCGATCCGCGGAGACCTGCTGCTAAATCATGCCAAACTTCTTCCCGGCGACGGCGCCAGCGCCGAGACCGCGGGCAGCTACCATTTCACCGCCGGGAACGAACCCGGCGAAGCGCTTCTCTTTGATCTCGCCTAAACACTCCACCACTCCACCACTCCACCATGCACCACCCCGCCCTTTTCGAACCGCTCCAAGCCGGAGCGCTCACCCTTCCCAACCGCATTGTCATGGCACCGCTGACCCGGGCCCGCACCGTGCAAGGCCACATTCCGAACGCGCTCATGGCCGAGCACTACGCCCAGCGCGCCAGCGGCGGTCTCCTCATCGCGGAGGCTACGATGGTGATGGAAGGGAACTGCTCGTTCATCGCCGAACCGGGCATCTATTCCGAGGCGCAGGTCGAGGGATGGCGTCTGGTCACGAGCGCGGTTCATGCGAGGGGCGGACGGATCTTTCTCCAGCTCTGGCATGGTGGTCGGGCCTGTCACCCCCTCCTCAACGACGGAGCCACGCCGGTCGCTCCCAGCCCGATCCCGATCACGAATGACGAGATCCATACCCCACAAGGAAAGTTCCCGTATGCGACTCCGCGCGAACTCACCGATGAAGAGATCCCTGGGATCGTCGAGGGCTTCCGCAAGGCGGCGGAGAATGCAAAAGCCGCAGGCTTCGATGGCGTCGAGGTGCACGGGGCAAACGGTTACCTCATCGACGAATTCCTCCGAGATGGGGCCAATCATCGCACCGGTCCCTACGGCGGACCCGTCGAGAACCGCGCCCGTTTTCTGCTCGAGGTGCTCGATGCCGTGATCGGCGTCTGGGGTGGCGATCAAGTTGGACTGCGGATCTCACCGCTGAACAGCTACAACAGCATGATCGACAGCGATCCAGTCGGACTTGTCTCCTTCCTCGCGACCGAGCTCGACCGTCGCGGCCTCGCCTACCTCCATGTGATGCGTGGCGACTTCTTCCAACAGCAATCGGGAGACGTCCTCACGCCCATCCGGGAACGCTTCCGCGGCACCCTCATCGCCAACATGGGCTACACCGCCGCCGAAGCCGCGGCGGATATCGCCATGGGCAAGATCGACGCGGTCGCTTTCGGGGTTCCTTACCTTGCAAATCCCGACCTGCCCGAGCGTTTCGCGCAGGATGCCGCGCTCAACGCACCGGATCCCGCGACCTTTTACGGCGGCGGTGCGGAAGGCTACACCGACTACCCGACACTGGCAGAAGCCAAATCGCACCTCGCGTCTTGAGGTGTAATTCGACGCTTCCCAATCATCCCTGCTTCGGGTTCACTGGGAGGATGAACGAACACCCACTCGACCGTCGCCAATTCGCCAAACGCCTCGCCGCCACAGCCGTCGCCGGTGGCGCCAACGCCGGCATCTTGCCACTGCTCGGACAGGAGAGGGTGAATCCAACGAACCGGCCCTCTCCGATCCGAGCCACGGCGGAGACCGGGTCGGGCTCGGCCTTTGGCACGAACGGCCGGATGCATGTCCGCACCGCCGGCGCACTGGAAGGCGACTGGTTCGCTGAGGACGCGCGCAAGGTCCCCGTCGTGGGCGACTACGATGTGATCGTCTGCGGAGGCGGACCCGCCGGATTTGCCGCCGCGCTCGCCGCAGCACGCAGCGGTGCCAGGACAGCTCTGGTCGAGGCGCATGGCTGCATCGGCGGGATCTGGACGGCCGGGATGCTCTCTTGGATTCTGGACGGCTTCAACAAGTCGGGGATCATGGCCGAGTTGCTGAAGCGGCTCGGCGAAAGGGGCAACGGTCAAAAGTTTGGCTCGGCCTGGGTCTACCACCCGGAACCGATGAAGCTCCTGCTCGAAGACATGCTCCTCGAAGCCGGTGTGAAAATCCGGCTTTTCACCCGCCTTGTCGGGGCAGTCAATGATGGGAAAAATCGCCTCGCGGCCATCCTCACCGAATCCAAATCGGGACGCGAGGTCTGGAAGGCGAAGACCTTCGTCGACGCGACCGGCGACGGCGATCTCGCCGCGCAAGCGGGCTGCGGTTTTGAGTTCGGCCGGCCCGGCGATGGCGTGACCCAACCAATGAGCCTGATGGTCCTCTTCCATGGAGTGAAAACCGACGAGATTGCCCCCTTCATCAATCACCTCGCCGAAGCGCGCCACCTCGGCCGGGGCAAGGCGAATTTCCTCGCCGAACTCCGCTCCGCCGGGATCGAGCCAAGCTACGGAGGCCCCTCCATTTTCGAGATCCACGACGGTCTTTATGCAATGATGGCGAACCACCAATACGGCGTCTCCGCAATCCACGCCGACGACATGACCCGCGCGACTCTGGAAGCGCGGCGAGAAAACCATGCCATGATCAACGCCCTGCGGAAAAAAGGCGGACCCTGGAAAAACGCTGAGATCATCTCCACCGGCGAACAAATCGGGACCCGCGAGGCGCGCCGCATTCATGGCCGGTACGAGGTGTGCGACGAGGACCTGAAGAACGGCTCCCGTTTCGAAGACGGCATCTGCCGAGTCACCTTTCCCATCGACGTGCACTCGACCGATCCAGGAAAGACGAAGGAGATCGAGAGTAAGCCCTTCCAGTCGCAGCCCTACGACATCCCCCTTCGCTCCCTCATGGCGAAGGATGTCGACGGACTCGTCCTTGCTGGACGCTGCATCAGTGGCGGATTCATCGCCCACAGCAGCTACCGCGTCACTGGCAATGCCGTCGCCATGGGCGAAGCCGCGGGTGTCGTCTGTGCTGTCGCGGCAAGGGAAAAAGTGCTGCCGCACGAGGTGCCATTCGGGGCCCTCGCAGTGAAGAGAGCCTCCGGCGCGGAGTGACGGTGGGGCGGCGAAGGAAACCGAATCCCTCGGTCCGGGGGACGCAAACGAAGTTTGCCTGCACTCCAAAAATGCCCGTAAGATCGACGCGGCTCGCGCGGTAGTTTCTCACCGCCACTCTCCCGGCCCCCTTCATGCAACGCGACACCGAGGACTTCATCGAACTGCTCACCGGGGCCCAGTCGTCCGTGTTTGGCTACATCGTCTCCCTCTGTCACGACCATGCTCTCGCCAAGGACATCCTTCAGGAGACGAACCTGACCCTCTGGCGCAAGGCGGAAGACTTCGAGCAGGGCACGAGCTTCACGGCGTGGGCCTGCCGCACCGCCTATTTCCACGTCCTCAATCAACGCCGCAAGGTGAGCCGCGAGCAACTCGTCTTCGATGAGGATGTCTTCGATTATCTCGCCGAGCGACAGGAGGAGCGTAGCGCGGAGTCGGATCTCCGCCTCGAGGCGCTCAGGAAATGCATCGCGAAACTCCCGGCAGCGCAACGGGACCTCGTCGACCGCCGCTACCGGCCCGGAGCCAGCGTCCAAGCGATCGCCCGCGACGACGGCAAGACCGAGGGTGCTGTTTCCCAAGCTCTTTTCCGCATCCGCACCGCCCTCCAACGCTGCATTGAAAAGCAACTCGTGAAGGAGGAGCCCGCATGAGACACGATGAACGTCTCCAACGGACCCGGGCCCTCGCCTCGCGCCTTCTCGACGGTCTTGCCTCGGCGGAAGAGCGTGCCGAGCTGAACGAACTCCTCCGCGGAGACCCGGAGACCTGCGAGCTCTACCTCGACCTCGCCGAGACCCATGCCCTACTCCTTCGCGAGCACGCCGGAGACACCCTTGCCAAAGAGTTCAGCGGGGTTCTTCCCTTCGCGATCGTGGGGGATCGATCCGCTCTGCGAAAACGCACCACCCCTTCCACGATGATGTGGCGTTTTCTCGCTGCCGCCGCTGCGGTCACCCTATTCGCGAACGGGTATGTCCTTTGGCGGAACTACGGCACCCCCGGACTCGAACAAGCGCCCTCACATGGTCCGGGTGTGGCCGTGCTGAGCCGGGTCGTCGATCCCGAATGGCCGGGAGGCGAAATCGGCCCCTCGGTTGATGAAGCCGTTCCCGCGGGGGGCTTTTCCCTGCGTTCCGGGCTCGCGCAGATCGAATTTTTCAGCGGTGCCACCGTTATCGTCGAGGGACCAGCCGAGCTCGAGCTCGAATCCGCTTGGAGGGTCGTGTGCCGCAGCGGGCGCCTGCGCGCCTTCGTCCCGGAGCCGGCCCAAGGCTTCACCATCGTGACGCCGGAGTATGAAGCCGTCGATCTTGGCACCGAGTTTGCCCTCAGCGTCGGCAGCGATGGCCGCAGCGAAGTCCATGTCGTCGATGGCGAGGTGCGCCTCGATTCAGGCGACGGTCGCGAATTGCGCCATCTTGGAGCAGGCGCGGCGGTGCGTGCAACCGGAGGCGAAATGACCTCGATCGAAAGCCACGGGGAGGCCTTTGTCGACCGACAAAGGCTCCTCGAACTGGCTCGCGACGATTGGCGCTCCCGCTATGCGATATGGAAAGGAGCGAGCGAAAGTCTGCGGGAGGATCCTGCAACGCTGGTTTTCTTCGATTTCGAGGAGCAGGATCCGTGGGACCGCGCCCTCGCGAACCGGGCGACGAACCTCGCTCCCGGTTTGCCCTCAGGAGGCGCCATCATCGGCGCCCAATGGACTCAGGGCCGCTGGCCGGGAAAAGGCGCCCTCGAATTCAAACGCATCACCGACCGGGTTCGCCTCCGCATCCCGGGCGATTACCAATCGATGACCCTTTCAGCCTGGGTAAGGGTTGAGGGCTTTGACCGCTGGCTGAATTCCTTGATTCTCACCGATGGTTGGGAACTCGGAGAAGTCCACTGGCAGATCAGCGACACGGGCCAACTGATCCTCGGGGTCTCGGGCGGGGTGAATTGCTACTCCGATCCCGTGCTGTCGCCCTCCGATCTCGGCCGCTGGATGCATCTCGCCGTGACAGTGCAAACCTCCTCTGCCGGAGGCCGAATCATTCATTATCTCGATGGCCGGCCCGTCAGCGAAGAAAAATCCACCCGCCCCATGCCCCCGCTGCGCATCGGCGAGGCGGAGATCGGCAACTGGCAACATCAGGGCAAGGGTCATCCCATCCGCAGCCTCAACGGTCGCATCGACGACTTTTTCATCCTCAGCCGGGCCATGTCGCCGGAAGAAATCGCTGCGATCCACCAATCGGGCCTACCCAACCGATGAGAGCGCACACCAGGCTTCGATCGACCCGTGATCGTTCCTAACCCCGAAACACGGTCGCTTTCCCTCCGAGAACGAGAGCGCAACCAACTCACTTGGAAAGATCGAGAACGCGCACTTGCAAATCCCGCAGCACCCTGAGATCCCCCCACTCCGCTCCCCGCATCCTTCGGGCCCCGGAGCGGCGCCTCGCCCCAATCCGACCCTGTGTCTGGAGACGTCGGAAAACCCCCTCCAAAAACGCGGTTGATCCGAGAACGGCACCGTCGGTGAAATAGCGCACTCTTCGCCTCAGGATCTCC
>NEUQ01000012.1 GCA_002288445.1 Verrucomicrobiia bacterium Tous-C2TDCM
TTCTTCGCCGGAGCGGGCTTCTTCGCCGGAGCGGGCTTCTTCGCCGGAGCGGGCTTCTTCGCCGGAGCGGGCTTCTTCGCCGGAGCGGGTTTCTTCGCCGGAGCGGGTTTCTTCGCCGGAGCGGGCTTCTTCGCGGGGGCGTTCTTCGTTGCAGCTTTTTTGGCCATGAGAATTGTCAACGGAGGTTCGAATATCGCAGGGTCGAAACGCCGCCCGCGAAAAGGACGGCCATTTGTAAGTCAGGCGCCTCGGGGCCGCAAGGAGAAAACAGGCGGCCACCGAAACGGTTCCGGAAGCCACCATCGGTAGGATCCGGACAGGCAGACAAGCACCTGCTCAGGGGACCGAAGGAGAGCCGTCAGAGTTCGGGAAGCACCTTGGCAACCCTCTCCTTCAACTCTTTTCCGGGCTTGAACTTCACCACGGCACGGGCCGGGATCGGCACCGCCGAGTCCGGCTTGTTGGGATTGCGACCAATTTTCGGCTTGGTCTTGGTGACTTGGAAGGCCCCGAAGTTGCGCAGCACCACGTCGTCGTTCGCCGCCAGGCAGGCGGTCACCTCCTCGATGATACACTGAACGACGTTGAAGACTTCTTGCTGGGTCAAGCCCGTTTCATTGCTGATGCGGACGACGAGATCCCTTTTTGTGATGGTGGCCATTGCTCTGCTTTTCGAAGTGTTAGGATTTTCAATCTGAAAGCGTGTCGTCGATTCGCAATCGATCTTTCCGAAAAATTCCGATTCTACCGTGACAAATCTGTCGTCTAGCTCAGCGGTTCTACTGATCGAGAAAGCCGAATTCATGCCGAAGCCGCGAAAAATATCCATCCCCCGCCTTTTTTCAGAAAAGGGGTCCATTCAACCGGGGTTGCATCCCGCCCACTTTGCTCAACGTTCCAACCCATGATTCCCGAAAACCTTCCCACGGACGCCATCGACCGGATCGGAGGGACGGAGGCCGCGGAAGGCTTTCGTCGCGATTTGGCCGATTGGTTCCGCAAAGAGGCGCGGGAATACCCTTGGCGAAAAACCCGTGATCCCTATTCCATCCTCGTTTCCGAATCGATGTTGCAGCAGACCCAGATCGCAACGGTGCTGGATCGGGGTTATTACGACCGGTGGATGCGCGCCCTCCCCAACTGGTCCGCGCTCGCCGCCGCCCCCGAGGAAGTGATCCTGAAACTCTGGGAAGGACTCGGCTATTATAATAGGGCACGCAATTTACAGAAAACCGCGGCGATGGTCCTTAGGGACTTCGAGGGACGGTTCCCAAGTTCTCTCTCCTCCGCCCTCTCCCTACCGGGCATCGGGCGATACACGGCCGGAGCCGTCCTCAGCTTCGCCTATGACATGCCCGAATCACTCGTCGATGGAAACGTGGCCCGCGTCCTCGCCAGACTTCTCGCCCTAAGTGCTCCCATCAACTCTCCCAAAGGTGTAAAGACGCTCTGGGACTGGTCTGGTCGGATGCTTGATTCCCAGAACCCGGCGGTGCACAACTCAGCCATCATGGAACTGGGGCAGCGGGTCTGCCGCCCCTCGCGCCCGGAGTGCCACGCATGCCCGGTCGAGACCTACTGCCTCTCGCGCCGCCACGGACTAACCTCGGTGCTTCCCAACAAGATGAAGCCAAAGTCCCCAACCAAACGGATCGAGCGCGTCCTCCTCGCAGAAAGGCAGGGGCGCGTCCACCTCTGCCAAGAGGCGGGCACCCGTCGGCGGGGGCTCTGGCGCCTGCCGGAGGTCACCGATGAGAAGGCTGCCGACTTTCCCGAACTGCTTCGTTTCGACTACAGCATCACCCGCTATCGGGTCACGCTCGTCGTCCATGAAGCGCCCGTTGGCTGGGAACCCGACGAGACCGATTCCGGCGCCTGGTTCCCACGCAACTCCCCGGATTCCCTCCCGGCCCTCGGCTCCCCCTACCGCAAAGCCCTCGAGCTTTACTTCTGTCCGCCAGAAAGCCTCGATCCGAGGGCCTGAGGGGGCGGGGGAAGCAAAAAACTCCCTCCTTTTCGTCAGATCGTGCTTGTTTTAGTACAAAAAGTTTTCAATTGTGCCGGAGAGTCCAAACTTTAGAGTTGTTTTTGAGAAGTCCGCTCGCTAGGATGGCCCCCCGAAACACGCTTTTACACGTTCACTTCAACACGCAGACCCCATGTGGAAGGTATTGTTAGTCATTGCATCAGTCGTCCTGGGTGGAGCGCTCTACCTGAGCTACGACAACATGGGCATTCTCAAGCAGAAGCAGCTCGATACCGAGGCCGAGCAGAATACCCTCGCGGAACGAACCGCGGCGTTGGAAAAGACGACCGGGGAAATCGCGCAGCTGGAGCAGTCCATCCAGACGCTCACCGATGAGGCTTCGACCCTCCAGACGGCGAAGATCGATCTCGACGCGAAAGTCGTCGAGGCGGAGGCAAATCAAAAGGCGCAACAGGCAAACTTGGAGACGGCCAAGTCAGACCTCGAAAAGGCTAAGGCCCTCGGAGGGGACATTGCTGCGGTGGAGGCCATCAACAAGGAAATGTTGCAGATTCGCACTCAGATCGAGGAAGCAGAGATCGAACTCACGGAGCTCGAAGGCGCGGTTGCATCGGCCCAGGTTGAGCGAGATCGCCTCGAGAAGGTCGCTGCCGAGATGGCCGCCTTGCGTGCCGATCAGGATGCCGGAGTGATCCGGGGAGAGTTCCAGAGCCAAGTGAAAAACGCCTACAACCAATGGGGATTTGTGGTCGTCGCCGGCGGCAATGACCAAGGCGTTGTGAACCGAGCCCAGATGGACGTCTACCGCCGCGGTCAGCCCATTTGCCGACTCCTCGTCACTTCCGTGGAACCCAGCCAATCGATTGCAGAAATCGTGCCGGGCTCCCTCACCGCCGGCCAACGTGTGCAGATCGGGGACACGGTCGTGAAAACTGCCCGCGCCCAGACCCCGGCCGTCGTTCCTGCTCCGGGCGCCGCGCCCGCGGAAGGTGGTCCCGCTCCTGATGCTGCTGCTGCCCCTGACCCGTTTGGTGGCGGCATGGCTCCCGCCCCGGCTGCTCCCGATCCGTTCGGTGGCGGCGGCATGGCTCCCGCTCCGGCTGCTCCCGATCCGTTTGGCGCTCCCCCAGCACCTGGCGCGGCCCCTGCTGCTCCCGATCCGTTCGGTGCTCCCCCGGCACCTGGTGCGGCCCCGGCCGCTCCCGATCCGTTCGGTGCTCCCCCGGCACCTGGTGCCGCCCCGGCCGCTCCCGGAGCAACGACCCCTCCTGCCGCCGATCCGTTCCAATAAGTTTGAAACCCATTCTGGAGCCATTTTGTCCCTTCCACGAAGATGAAAAAAATTGTGATGATTCTGGCCGGATTCGCCATGCTTGGCGCTTCGGTCGTCGGCGTTCTTAATAAAAAGGACCTCGAAGCGGTGATCCAGAAGCTCACCGGTCTCAAGGAGCAGGTGACCGAAGTGACTGCCAAACTGGGTGAGGCCGAAGACAAGCGCGATGACGCCCAAGAGAAAGAGACCCAAGCGAAGGACACCCGCAATCAGGCGGCCGCTGCTGTCTCCGAGTCTGAGCAAAAGCTGAAGGTGGTGCAGCGCGCGGTCGAGGAACTCTCAACGGAATTGCAGAAGGTCGAAATCGAGAAAAAGGAAATCGACCTCGCGATCACCAAGGTTTTTCCGGACGGCAATATCAAGGATTCGAAAGATCTCCAGATGAACCTCTCCATGCTCAAGGACACGCTGACCGCCCAACAGACCAAGAAATCGGAGTTGAATACTCAGCTTGAAGGTGCGGCCCAAGCAAAACAAGTCCAAGTCGCCAAGGTGAAGGAGGAGGAGACGTTTCAGGCGCAGCGTGCCGAGCGCCTCGCTCTGACCGGCTTGGTGGCTACGGTTATCGCCGTGAACCGGGAATGGGATTTCGTGATGGTGAACGCCGGGCGCTCTCATGGAGTCACCCCGGAGTCTTCCCTCCTCGTAAAGCGGGGAAACACTCGCATCGCCCGTCTCCGCATCGTGAACCTCGAAGACACGGTAACCGTGGCCGATCTCGTCGACGGATCGCTTGTCAGCGGTATCGAGGTCCAGCCTGGAGACAAGGTGATCTTCGAAAATCCTTGATCGTAATCAAAGCGTTCCCTTGAACTTCATGAAGATCACCCGTCTCGGCTTTCTTGCGGCCCTTTCCCTGTTGGTTTCCTTTCTGGTTTCGTGCGAAACGATCGAGAGTGGTCCCAAACCAACCGGAGAACGTCTCAGCAGTATGCCCCACAACATTCCGGCACCGTGGGAAGGCCAAGCCGGGATGCCCGGCATGATGAGCGGCCAATACTGAAATTCTCGCGCGAGCCCCCCCCATCGCCTTCCCCCAAAAAAATCCTCCCGGAAAACCAATTTATGTCAAACGCCATCCTCCCCGAAATGGGCTTTGCCACGGACTTCGATATCGAAGAGCGGACCCAGCTCGGAAACTTCGGGGAGTTCCTCTCTCTCGCCGACGGGGAGGTTTTGATCGAGGAAGCGCAAAATCAGGATGCCCTCTTCATGGTCATCTCGGGGACCTTCCACGTCCAAACCGTAGTCACGGGGAGGCCGGTTCTTCTAGGCACCCTGAAAACGGGTGACACCGTTGGTGAGATCAACATGTTCGACCCGGGAAACGCCAGCGCCAGCGTGGTGAGCAAGTCGTTTTCGGAAGTGTGGCGCATCGACCGAGCGCGGCTCGAGCAATATCTGGAGGCCCATCCACGCACCGCGGCCCGACTCCTCGTCAATGTCGCCACCCAGTTGAGCAAGCGCCTTCGTAAAACGAACGAGAAAGTCGCCATGGCCCGTGAGGCAATGTTCGACTCATTCTAAAATTTTTTGGAGCAGAGGGTGACCGCCTTGGTTCTCCCACTCCTAGGACCCGATCCGTCACAGCGGCACCCACCGAGCCCCATGTTTGAGACTCTGACGATTCCCTTGGGCGCTCCCACCGGAGTCGTATCCGCGTTCTTGCTCCTGTTTGCCTTCGCGATCGGCCATGCCTTTGCCGACTTTCCCCTTCAGGGGGATTTCCTCTCGCGCGGCAAAAACCGCCATGCCACTCCCCCAGCACTCGCCGACGGCAAGGTGAGCCCGGCCAATCTTTGGATTTACTTGATGAGCGCGCATTGCCTCATTCATGCCGGTTTCGTCTGGATCGTGAGCGGCTCTGCCGTTCTCGCTCTGGCGGAGTTCATCCTGCACTGGCTGATCGACGCCGCCAAGTGCGAGGGTCGCACCTCGTTCGCCACCGATCAGTGGCTCCATCTCCTCACGAAGGCCGCCTACGTCGCGATCCTCTGGGCGGGACTGATCCCCGGTTGATCGCTTCTCCCGCCGGCGCGGCCGGAAGAGCGGTGTTGAAAAGGCGGGGGGATTGGGAGAACGTTCGCGGATGAAACGAACCCTCCTCGAATCCGCGTCTCTCGTCTGGTTGTTCTGCGGCCTCGCGGCGACAACCGCTGCCGTTTGCCAAGAGGAGGCGAAGGAAGACTCCGGCTTTAAGGAGATGGAGCTTTTCACCGAAGTGCTCGAAACGATCCGCCAAGGCTACGTTGATTCAGACAAGGTCACCTACGAGAAACTGATCAACAGCGCTCTTGAGGGAATGCTAGCGTCGCTCGACCCGCACTCGCAGTTCATGCAGCCGAAGGTCTTCGACCAGTTGAAGCGGCACACCGACAGCACCTACGAAGGCATCGGCGTGACAATCTCGACGAAGAATGAGGTCCTCACCATCGTGACGGCCCGCGAAGACGGCCCCGCCGCGAAGTCCGGAGTCCTTCCCGGCGATCAAATTCTCAAAATCAACGATCAACTCACCGAGGATCTCGGCATGGAGGAGGCGGTGAACCTACTCCGTGGCCGTCCAGGCGAATCGCTCAAGCTCACCATCCGCCGCCCCGCGACCCAGAAGCTCCACGAATTCGAGATGAAGCGCGAGGTGATCAAGCAGTCCTCAGTGGAAGACGTGCGCCTCCTCGACTCGCGACTCACCGCGCCCTACCGCATGGGCTACGCCAGAATCCTCCAGTTCAGCGAACCCACCGCCGAGGAACTCGCCGACGCCCTCGACGAGCTGGAGCAGCAAGGGATGGACGCCTTCGTCCTCGACATGCGCAACAATCCCGGAGGGCTGCTCGGCAGCGCCATCGATGTCTGCGGTGAATTTGTGAAGGCCGGCACCGTGGTGCTCACCACCGAGGGAAAACCCGGGTCCGGGGAGATCAAGGTCTACCGAACGAGCGCGGAAAAGAAACGCCGCGAGCGAGATTACCCCCTCGCCATTCTTGTGAACCATTCGAGCGCCAGCGGTGCCGAGGTCGTTTCTGGAGCCCTCCAAGATCTCAAGCGCTGCATCGTCGTGGGCGAGACCACCTTCGGAAAGGGATCGGTGCAATCGATCATCCCAATCGGCGAAGGCAAGGCCATTCGCATGACCACCGCGAAGTATTACACGCCGAGCCATCGCACGATCCACGAAAACGGAGTCGTCCCGAATATCGTCGCCACGCTCACGCCAACTCAGGAGCAGCAACTCGCCGAGTGGTTCAGCCGTGATACCCTTTCGCCCGAAGAGCGCCAGCGCGCCGAGAACTTCACCGACCCCCAGCTCGTCCGCGCCGTCGATGCGATGAAAGGGGCGCTCGTCTACGCAAAAACGCTGGCCAAGGAGAAGCCTTCTGGTGATCCGGCACCGGCACCAGCGCCCGCCGCTGGAGGCAAACCCGCCCCGGAAGCGAAGCCGACGGAGAAGACCTCCGATCAGCCTGCCGACAAGGCGTCGGCGAAACCGGCGAAAACCAACGAAGAGGCTCCGAAACCCGCGGCGGCGCAGCCTGACAAACCCACCACACCGGAGAAGCCCGAAACGCCAGCGCCGTCGCCCCCCCGGTGAGACTTCCGTTTTCGCGAAACACCCCATGAGCGCGGAACTCGTCCTCGCGATTGAGACCTCGTGCGACGAGACTGCCGTGGCCGTGGCCGATGGGCTCGGTCGTCCTCTCGTCAACCGGATCGCTTCACAAATCAAGCTCCACGCGCCCTACGGAGGCGTCGTCCCGGAGCTCGCGTCGCGCAATCACAGCCTCGACCTGCGCCCGCTCCTCGACAGTGCCCTAAGCGGAGCCGGTCTCACTCCAAGGGAAATCGGGCTCGTCGCCGCCACCTCCGGCCCCGGCCTCGCCAGTTCGCTTCTCGTCGGCGACACGCTCGCCAAAGCGGTCGCGGTGGGACTCGGCTGCCCTTTTTATTCGATCAACCACATGGAGGGCCATCTCCTCTCGCCCTTCCTCCATCCCCACCGTCAGATCGATCCACATGTTGCCCTGATCGTCAGCGGGGGCCACACCCTACTCATCAAGGTCGTCGCCGTCGGGGATTACCGTCTCCTCGGATCAACGAAGGACGACGCCGCGGGCGAGGCTTTCGACAAGGTCGGCAAACTCCTCGGTCTCCCCTATCCGGGCGGTCCCGAGATCGCCAAACTCGCTACGGAGGGACGGCGCGATGCCCACGCCTTTCCCCGGAGCATGGTCACAAGCGGCGATCTCAATTTCAGCTTCAGCGGGTTGAAGACTTCGGCCCGCGTCCTCATCGACCGGCTCGGGGCCGTGCCGCGAGGGGAGGAACTCGCGGACTTCTGCGGCTCCTTCGAGGAAGCGATCGTCGACATCCTCGTGTTCAAATTGATCGAAGCCTGTCGACGAACCGGACTCCGCCTCGCGGCCATCAGCGGTGGAGTCAGCTGCAACCAGCGTCTCCGGGAGCGCCTCACCGCTGCGACTGAAAAGGCCGGCATCGAACTCATCCTCGCCGATCCGGCTTTCTCAACGGACAACGCGGCCATGATCGCCTTTGCCGCCGCTTCTCGCCGCCTCGCCGGATACCCCCCATCGCCACTCGACGGAGACATCAATCCAAACCTCCGCCTCGCCTGAGTCAAGCGGCGGATATTTGCCCGCCGAAATCGCGGATGAGGATTGCGCAAGGACAACGCGCTTGCTAGGTTCGAAGGAGATCAACGCTGGAAAAGACTGTCCCGATGGCCAGCCTTCCAACGCCCTCACCCCGAAAACCCAGAAGTCATGAGTGAATCGATTCAGCAAACACAAGAACCCTTTTCCCGCCGCCAGTTTGTCGCCGGCGCTGCCGTGGTTGGCGCTGCCGCCACCCTACCCGTGGAACTGAGTGCCCAAGTCGCCGGCAGCGATGCCGTCAAGGTCGGCCTCATCGGCCTTGGTGGCCGGGGCTCCGGTGCCATCGTGCAAAACCTCACCGCAAGCGACAGTGCCAAACTCATCGCCGTGGCCGACGCGTTCCAAGATAAAATTGACGGAAGCGGAAAGCGCGCCGCCGGGCTTCCGAAAGTCCAAGAGCAAATCGAAAAACTTGGCAAGTCCTCCCAGATCGATCTCCCCAAAAGCCGTCAGTATGCCGGCTTCGACGCCTACAAGGGAGTCATCGACGAGTGTGATGTTGTGGTCATTGCAACCCCTCCCGGTTTTCGTCCGATCCACTTCGAATATGCGGTGCAGCAGGGCAAACACGTTTTCATGGAGAAACCCGTCTGCGTTGACGCCTGGGGTTACAACAAGGTCATCGAGGCGGCCAAGATGGCCGATCAGAAAAACCTGAAGGTCGTCGTCGGCCTGCAGCGCCACTATCAGAACGTTTACCTCGAGGCCTTCAAGAAGGTCCACGAGGAAAAACTCCTCGGCGATGTCCTCGGTGGCCAAGTCTGGTGGAACGGAAGCCGCCCTTGGATCGTCGATCGCGAGCCGGGCTGGACGGAGATGGAATATCAGATGCGAAACTGGTATCACTTCAACTGGCTCTGCGGCGACCACATCTCCGAGCAGCACGTCCACAACATCGACGTGATGAACTGGTTCGTCAGTGGCGACTCCGCCAACGGCGGCAATCCCGTCATCGCCCAAGGCATGGGCGGACGCGCCGGCACCGAGCCCCGCACCGTCGGTGAGATTTTCGATCACCACTACGTCGAATTCCGCTACGGCAAGGAACACGGCGGAGCCATCATGAACAGCCAGTGCCGCCACATCAAGGGAACCTGGAGCAAGGTCGCCGAGGAAATCGTCGGTAGTGACGGCATCCTCCACCTCGGGCAAGGCCGCATCACCGACCTTAAGGGCAACGTGAAATGGCAATACCGCGCACCCCGTGAGGGCGATCCGAATCCCTACCAGGTCGAGCACGACCAGCTCTACAAAGCGATCCGCGAAAACACGCCGCTCAATAACGCCCACTTTGGAGCCAAGAGTTCCTTCACCTCCGTGCTCGGTCGTCTCGCGACCTACAGCGGTCAGGAGGTCAAATGGGACGACGCAGTGAAATCCAATTTCAGCATCATGCCCAAAGAATACGACATGAACGCCGAAGCTCCCGTGAAGCCAGGTGCCGATGGCAATTACGAGGTCGCCATCCCAGGGCAGTGGAAACTGCCGTGGGCCTGATCGGCCGCGTCGGAGGCCATCTCTCCTGCTTTGAAAACGGCTTTCGCGAGAGCGGAAGCCGTTTTTTCGTTCGCGTGGGTCAGCGAAACCGCCCTGCCTTAAAAACAGAAACCGCTCAGCCCGAGGGCTGAGCGGCTCCGAAACACGAAACACAAACAGACAGTTACCGAGAAAGTAACCGCCTTCATCTTCCCGAATAATAAACAGATGTCAATAGTCTTTGAATCAAAAATTCACTTTTTTTTGCTCGGGGTCCATCAACGCTCGCCCGCCCCCTTCTTTGGTGTAGACTTTCTACTCTTTCCCTCATCATGACCTCCTGGATCCACGTTACCTGCCGCCTCGCCCTTCCCCTCGCCACCGCCCTCCTCTCTCCGGTGATTCTTAGCTCCTGCAAAACCGTGGAGCCTACCCAACCCACCAGCATGGCGATCCGCAATGGAACGGTCACCAATCCGGCCAACGTGAGTGTCAAAGTCAGCCTCAACAACCGGGCCGTCTACGTGTTTGAGGGGACCGAACCCCGCTTCATCGCCGCCGTTGCGATCGGGACCCCCAGCGATCCCACTCCCATCGGTTCGTTCAAAGCCTTTAACAAACTGCCTCGGAAACGCTCGGGCACCTATGGTTTCTACGTGAAGGGGGAAGAAATCATCCCCGGCAAACGCTCAGGACTTCCAGCCGGCTACTCCTACGTTGGTTATCCGATGCCTTGGTGGGTAGAATTCAAGACCGGCTACGGATTCCACGCCGGCGCCGTCTGGCCGACTCCCCGCACCCATGGCTGCCTCCGCCTGCACCGCACCATCGCTAAGGAATTCTTCGAAATGGTCCCAGCCGGCGCGACCATCCAGATCGATCACAGCCAGCCCGAAGATGCCACCATCGGGAAAGACATCCCCCGCCCGACCGACTATTCGGAGCCCGACCACCCGCGATCCGTGCTCATCACCGACGCGCCCCTCGACCGCACCAGCGAGATCCTTTTCTGAGACCGTGCGAACCGACGCTCCGCCCTCCGACATGCCAACCTCCCCCGAGCGCAGCCGCCGACGCGTTAATGTCCGCACCCCCGAGGTGATGGAGCGCGTTCAGGCCGAAGTGGCGAATCATTATCAGAGTTCCATAGTCGAGAAAGTTCGCGCCCGGGGCGGCACTCTCTCCATCGACAAGACCACGATCCGTCTCGCCCAGCAGTTCGGCTTCTGTTACGGCGTTGAGCGAGCCATCGACCTCGCCTACGCCTCCCGGCGGGTCTTCCGCGACAACCGGGTCTTTCTCATTGGCGAGATCATCCACAATCCCGAGGTGAACCGCCAGCTCGAGGAAATGAATATCGTCTCGCTCCCCTGGCAGGCGATGAACAGCCAGTATGACGACCTCACCGAGGATGACGTCGTCATCGTTCCGGCCTTTGGTGCTCCGATCTCCTTCATGGACAAGGTCGAGTCGCGCGGCTGCCATATCGTCGACACGACCTGCGGGGACGTGATGAAAGTCTGGAAGCGCGTCCGCGGTTTTGCCAAGGACGGAATCACCTCCATCATCCACGGAAAGGCCGACCACGAGGAGACCCGTGCCACCGCCTCGCGCGCCGCCGGAGACGACGGAACGGGGCATTTCCTCGTCGTCCTTACCCTTGCCGACATCGATTACGTCTGCGACTATCTTGAAAGAGGCGGAGATCCGGCAGCGTTCCGGACCCGCTTCCACAGCGGTGCGATGTCCGAAGGGTTTGATCCCGATGAACACCTTATGCGGGTGGGAGTCGCCAATCAGACGACCATGCTGAAGTCCGAGACCGAGGAGATCCAGCGTCGCGTCCGCGAGGCCATCATCCGCCGCGACGGCAGCGATGCCAACTTTTCCGTCTTCGACACGATCTGCGGAGCCACCCAAGAGCGGCAGGACGCCCTTTTCGACCTGCTCAAGGAACCGCTCGACCTCCTCCTCGTCGTCGGCGGCTACAATAGCTCGAACACGACCCACCTCGTCGAAATCGGGGAGAAAGAGCTTCCCACCTTCTTCATCCGCAGCGCTGCCTGCCTCGTCTCGGTCGGCGAGATCCTCCACTACGATATCCATCGCAAGGAAGAGATCGGAGGCTACACCGACACGCTCGCCAGCGGCGAAGACGTAATCGTCGGCATCACCGCCGGAGCCTCCTGTCCGAGCAACCTCATCGAGGACACCATTCTCAAGATTTTCGAGCTCCGCGGTGTCGCCGCCGAGTCAGTGCGATCTGCATGAATCGCCCCTTGGCAAAGGCTTTACCTCCTTGGTGAGCGCGGCTCTCGACTCGGGTTGACGATTCGTTCAAGATCCCCCCGAACTCGACCATCAGCCATGCGCCCCACTTTCTTGATTTCGCTCGTCTTCTTCGCCGTTTCTCTCTCTGCCGCCGAGTCTCCCGAAGTAGTCGCCGCCGCCGAACGACGCCGCGAGTCGATCCCGCTCGGAGGTGATTTCAATCCGAACCCCACGGTAGCCGCCTTCGTCGTGGCCGGGCACGGCGGGCGCATCCTTGTTTCGAAAGACGACGCCAAGACGTGGACGCAAGCCTTCTACGGCGCCCCCGGAGCCGACCACGGCGTCTGGGCGACGCGCACGATGACCTATGGCGACGGACTTTTTGTGGTCGCGGTGGGATGGGGCGCTCCCACGAGCTGGCTCGCCTCCGACGACGGGGTGAACTGGCATCATCTCACGAGCGGCACGACCGTTCTTCCCGAGGCCAAAGGCAATCCGCGGATCATGCCCGGCACCTGGGGCCTCGCCGCGGGCAAGGGCACCATCGTCGGCACCGGCTACATGACGATGGCGGCGACCCCCGACGGCGGGAAGACTTTTACCGGATTCGGGATGTGGGGTTCCTTCAAGGACGATCCCCGCGGAAAATTCCAAACGCATCATCTCGATCCCATTTACTGCGGCGATGCCAGCGGACGCTTCCTTGCCCTCGGCGACAACCGCGGAAAGGAAGGACCGAAATTCGGTCATCTCTTCGCGAGTGATGATCTCGGGAAAACCTGGAAATGGCTCGAACCGAGGGGACTCGAGGCTTCGACCGGACGGGGTTCGCTCGTGGTCAAAAACGGCCTCCTGCTCATGACCGACCAGGAGGGATCGAACGCCTGGACCAGCGACGACGGCGGCGAGACCTGGGAGGGCCCCTTCCCCACGGGAACCAAACGCGCCGTCCTCAGCGTCGTCGGCGACGAATTCTGGCTCTGCGGCAAACCGTCGCGCGTGAGCACCGATGGAAAGACGTGGAGCGATCTCCCCGCCGCCGTGCCGAATGGACAGATCATCGCCAGTGACCAGGGCACTCTCGTCAGCATCCATCCACAGCGCTTCAACATCCTCCGCAGCGCCGACCGCGGGGAGAGCTGGGAGGAAGTCTACTCCTACCAGCCGGACGAGATCGAGGGCGGCGCGCAGGGACTCCGCGACGGTGCCTTTGGACGGGTCGCGCCGTGACCTTCGTGCTGGAGTTCGGGCGGTTCCGCTGTTAGCGTTTTGGCTCCCGCCAGACATGTCAAAGCCCTTAATCGCGATCACCATGGGCGACCCCGCCGGGGTCGGACCCGAAGTCTGTCTGCAACTCCTCGCCAATGCGGAGGTGCGCGAGTTCGCCAGTCCCGTGATCTACGGTGACCTCGGGATCCTGCGTCTCTGCGCCGCGAAGACCGGACTGCCCTCTCCCGAACCCTCTTCGGTCCGCGATCTTGCCCTCTTCGATGACACCGGCTTCGAGCCCGGCGTCGTGAGTGCGAAGACCGGGGCCGCGGGCTACGGCTACGTGGTCGCCAGCATCGAGGCGGCGATGGCCGGAGAAGTCGCCGCCGTCGCCACCGCTCCGCTCAACAAGGAAGCCCTTCGCGCCGCCGGAGTCCCCTACCCCGGCCACACCGAGATCTTCGCCGACAAGACCGGCGCGACACGCGCCTGCATGTTCCAATACAGCGACGAGGTGCGGGCGAGCTTCGTCACGGTGCATTGCGGGTATCACGAGGTGCCTGCGTTGATGACGATCGAACGCATCCTCGATGTGATCGAACTCACCGCCGAAGCGATGCGCCGTATCCGTGGCGAAGAACCCGTTATCGGTGTGTTAGGGCTCAATCCCCACGCAGGCGAACACGGGCTCTTCGGCGACCGCGAGGAGGAACGCCTCATCGAACCCGCGATGGAGCTCGCCCGCCAACGTGGCATCCTCGTGGAGGGACCGATCCCGCCCGACACCGCCTTTCTCCCCGAACGCCGCCGCCGCACCGGAGCCTTCGTCTGCATGTATCACGACCAGGGCCATATCCCGCTGAAGGCCCTCGCCTTCGATACGGCGGTGAACACGACCCTCGGCCTGCCCATCATCCGCACCAGTGTCGACCACGGCACCGCCTGCGATATCGCCTGGCAGGGCAAAGCCAAGGGCAGCAGTCTCGTCGAGGCCGTGCGGCTTGCGGCGCAACTTGCCAAATGAACCTCTCGCGATTTCATTTCCATGATGATCCGAACTCTCCTCCCCCTCGCCTTCTTTTCCTTCGTGATGCCCGCCTCCGCCGAGACCGTTTCCGATCGGGTCGCCTCGATCACCCGAACACCGGGACTCGTCGCCTTTTGGGACTTTGTCAGGCGTGAAGAAGGCGGCGAAAAACGTTTCCTCGCCCACGTCCCCGAAGGCGCCACCAACGACTACGCCCTCGACGCCGCGAATTACATCAAGGACTACTGGGGTGCCGGGCCCGCGGCCACCTACGCCGACTTCCCCCTGATGGGGCGTGGTCCCTTTGGAGAAGCGATCCGCATCCGCGCCGAGGAGAATCCCGACTTCCGTCCCTTCCTCTTCGTGCCGCGCTCGCGCCTGCATGATTCCCCGCTCGACATCAAGGGCGCGGGCAAATCCGTCACCGTCGTCGTCTGGGCGATCCGCGAGAGCGGCAACCACGCCCTCGCCGGCATCTGGCACGAGGGCACCGACTTGAAACAAAAGGAGACGAGTGCCATCCAAAAGGTCGAACGCGGCCAACGGCAATACGCCCTTTTCGCCGGACTCAACAAGGAAGGCTCGGCCTGTGGTCACGTCTCGGAGAATGGGGCGAGTTCCTTTTTGAACCGCTACGCCCTCCACAAATGCAATTCCGCCGGCGCCTCGCCGAAAGTGCCGTGGGACGCGCCCACCGAGGTGCTCGACGCCTCGTGGCAGTGTTTCGCGATGACCTTCGATCACGAGACTGATCAACTCACCGGCTGGCTCAACGGCGAAGCTGGGGAGCGTTGGCTCGAGAATCCGAAGGACGACCGGCTCATCTCCTCGGCCTACAGCGCCTGGAAACAGGGCCATCTCCACCGCGAGCCCGGCCTGCAGGAAGGTGAGGACCCCGCGTTTCCCAAGGATCAATTCTACAACCCGCCAGAGGAGGAACCCTTGTCCGTAAAAGTCGTGAGCGAGACTCCGGAGGAACGCGTCGAACTCCGCGAATACCGCTACACGAAGGTGAAGGTCGTGAAACGCGGCAACACCGAGACCCGCGACCTCGTCGCGCTGAAGCTGAATCCTTGGTGGTATCCCCACGATCTCTACACCCCAGCCAACGACGGCAGCGGAGGCCCGTTCACGATCGGCCGCGTCATCCACAGCTCGCGCGGCGTCGGCTTCACCGGCTGGATCGGCGGCGTTGCCGTGTTTGATCGGGCGCTGACGACGGAGGAGCTGGCAGCGATGACGGAGGTGGGGAAGCGGCCGGTGAGCCTGAAAAATCAACCGTGACGTCTTTCTGGGAAGTTATCAGGGAGTCGAATGAGCGCGCGGGTAATGTTCACGAATCCCGAGCCTGTGCTTTAAGTGACCTGCTTAAGCTTTCCAAGGAGGACGTCAAATCAGCCTATCGATGGGCAGTGCTATTCCTTCACAACGCCTACCGAGAGAACCTCGCTCAGCTTTGCGGCGAGATCGTCGGTGGAAGCGATGACTCTTTTTCCGATTTTAGGGAGAACCTAATTCTTTTAGGCGAGGACGTTTATCAACGCGCCCTTGCCGATCCGAACTCGCTGCGAAAACTTGATGCATGCAGTTCGGAAGCATTCCATTGGGAGACGCCTTTGAATGTCTTCTATGACGTTCTAAATGAATCCGAGATGCCGACCGTCCCGCCTCATCCTAAGCATTATCTTGAGCCAGACGAGATTCACGGAGAGTTGGATCCAAAAGGTTTAGCGGGTGGTTAAATCGTGGTCTTTGGTGATTCCCAAGATGGTTCTGCAGTTCCCGCTTGCCGAACTTCGGCGCTTCACGATTCGCGCCGCCGCGCTTCCTGACATTGCAGCGTTTCCGCGATTAAGTCTTCCACCCCACGCGTGACCTCGCGACAGAACGCGGTGAAGGCCTCGTATTCCGACGAGTCGGCTACGAGCGGTTCACCTGGTTTGGGACGACCTGCGGCGATCTGCCAGCGGGCGAGTAGTTCGATGTAGTCGGCACGTCGTTCGAGCGGGATCAACACAGGCGGGAGGCCGGCCCGGAGCGCGGGGAGATTGGCGACGAGTCGGGCCATGCGGCCGTTTCCATCGGCGAAGGGGTGGATGCGCACGAAGGCCGCATGCAACCAGGCAAAACCGGCGATGCCGTCGAAGGTGCCGGGATCGGTCGTGAGGAATTCATTGAGACGCTCCAGCCAATCGCCCATCAGCGCGGGAACGTCGCGGGGCAGCGCGTAGGTGTCGTTCGTGGCGACCTTTCCGTCGAGGACGACGGCGGCGGAGTTCGGCTCGGCCTTCCACGCGCCGACCGGCTGGTAGATATCGACCACCACCTCCGTCTGCACCGCCCGATGCAGGGCGAATAGATCGTCCGCGACCACGGGACGCCCGCCTTGGCAAAGCGCGTAAACCAGATCGATGGCGCGGCTGTGACCAACGACCTCGAGATGGTGCGAGAGGGGTTTCCCCGAAATCGTCAACCCTTGGGAAAGGACGGCATGAGTCTCGCCCAGCGTGAGCGTGTTCCCCTCGAGTCCGGTGGAGCCGTGCGTCCAGAGGACGCGGAGCTTCTCGAGGAAAGTCTCTTTGAGGTCCGGGTCGAATTCGTTAAGGAAGGCGAGAAACATGGGGCACAGTGCAAGCGCACGCGTACGGAAACTTCGGTCGGTCGGGCATCGGAAGCAAGCGCCGTGACAGGGGCAATCTCCGAAGAAAAATTTTCTTCGGCGCCACGCTCGAACCCGCGATTTCACTTGGACGCCCGCTTCATCCGGTTCACATCATGCTGGGAACTCAAACCCCTGGACTTCGGGCACGACAGAGGCAGTCGAAACTTGACAGAAAGCCAGCAAACCAGCAAAATTGCCACGTGAAAACTACCTTCGATCTCCCTCCTGAGCTCGTGCGGGAGCTGAAACTCCGGGCCGTGCATGAGGGCCGGAAACTCAAGGATGTGGCTGCGGATTTGCTGAAACGCGGCCTCGACGCGCCGGAAACGACGGCAAAGCCGCGGACCACCAAGCCGAAGATTCAAATCCAGTCCAATGGTCTTCCGGTGGTCCGTTGTGCGGCGAATGCTCCGGCCAAGCGGATGACAGCCGACGAACTGCTCGCGCTTGAGCGGGAAGCTCTCGCCGGGGAAGACCTGCAACGCCTCGGCCATGCTCTTTGACTCCAACGTCTGGCTGGCGCTCACCTTCTCATCCCACCCGCATCACGCTTTGGCTGAGCGAATTTTCGCCGATGCAAGCGCCAGGAATCCCGTCTGCTTCTGCCGAGCCACCCAGCAGAGTTTTCTTCGGCTCGCGACGACTCCGGTCGTGCTGAATGCTTACGGCGCCGAGGGATTCACCAATCAAGATGCAGCGAAACTGATCAAAACCCTCTCCGGTCTGTCCACCGTCAGCACCCTTGAAGAACCTTCCGGTCTCGAATCCCGCTGGCTTGAATTGGCCGGGCTCCGCTCCGCGTCACCCAAGGTCTGGATGGACGCCTATCTCGCCGCGTTCGCGATCCTGCATGACATGGAGTTGGTCACGCTGGACCGCGATCTCCGCAACTTCGAGAAAGACGGCCTCAAACTGAGACTTTTGAACGAATGCTAGGAAATCCTTTTTTCATTCCTTCTGCCAACTTCCCGCTGAAGGCCCGGGGTCGCTGAGGGGCGGCGGCGGAGATTTCAACACGTCATTGGACGATGATCGTTTCCGGAGAGAATGCATTCTAATGGACGTAAGCGAGGGAGGGTTTACCTGGATATCGGAAAAGACTCCCGTGAATCAACGCATCCCGCTTCCAAGCCAACCGCAGATGGACCCATCCGCGAATCCTTTCCACCGGCCAGCTTCGATCATCTCTCTTCCCAAGGGGCAAACTTCGTCGAAATGGAAGCGCCTGCGACCTCGCAGCTCGCAAGTGACCGTCGTCTGGTCGTCGTCGATCTTTTGATTCCGGTCCGTCCCACACCGCCGCCAGCGCAGGTTGAGAACCCGGCTGGCCCTCAACAATCCCTAAAACTGGGTAGCTGCGCGAACCACGGAGTTTGTGTATCCCGCCTCGCGCAGGGCAGCAGCCAGCGCATTCCGCGACGACGGCGAATCGGGAAACACTTTGAGTGCGTCGATGAGTTCGCTTGTGAGCTGGTCGAGCACGGGGCGGATGTCGTCTTTTAAGCTCAGCGGGCCCCAGGTTGGCAACATGCCACCTCTGCTCCACACGCGGATGAGTTGCTCTTGACGGGTGCGGGAAGCAACGATTTGCGCCGCAAAAAACCGACTCGCCGATTCGGGATCGACCCCGGCCTCGGTCGCGGCAGAGACGGCCCGCGCCAAGACCTGCTGCTCACGCGCTGCATCCAAAACCGGCGCGCCACTCTGGTATTTGACCCACGCCACTTGATCTGCGATCGCAAGCCTCCGCAGCATCGCATTCCCCAACCCGGAACCCTCCGACGGTGGGATCACCACCGGAGCGGTCGAGCAACCGATATTCGCAACGAGCGTTGCGGTGAGCAGAGTGATGGCGATCGCGCGAAATCGTGAAAACATTTGCATCACATCCACGTGAAAATTAAATTCAGTGACTTGTTGAGGACGGGAGGAAAACCGCCTCGCAAACTTCACACCCTCCATCAAAATTCCAAGTCTTCAGAAATCCACTCTACTGCTCAGGTCTGACCGCTTGAATCGCGCCGTCGATTCCCTCCAGAACAAAGAAAAACAAAGGGGTCACGGGATCGCCTTCCATCACGGCCAATACCTTTACCCGTCCGAGGGGCTCCACGACCGCCAGGCCGCGACCGGGTCTGGCGCGGCACTGGAGTTCGAGGATTGCGCCAACGTCCGCATCGAGGGCTGCGAGATCGGCTATGTTGGCGAATACGGTTTGTATTTCAAGAACGGCTGCTCCGATTCGACCCTGACCAAATCCCATCTCCACGACCTCGGTGGCGGCGGGGTGCGCATCGGTGAAACGGAACGACCGGAGGAAGGCCGCGTTTGCCGCAAGATCGTCGTCGACAACTGCATCCTCAAGCACGGCGGGAGGCTCCACCCGAGCGCCTGCGCGGTGGTCCTGACGCACGCCCAACAATGTGCCGTTACCCATTGCGACATCGTGCTCGACATCTATCCGCGCTGGGCGGGTGGCACCTTTCGGATTGGCTTCAACCTGATGACCCGCGAGGGGGCTGATGGTTTCTTCGAGATGCGGGTAAAGAACGGGAAATTCGCCGCCGGCCCCTACCTTCGATGGCAGGGCGGCAAACTTGTCGCCAACAATACCACGAGTGTCCCGCTCGGCGACCTGACACCCGGTCAATGGATCCGCATCGAGATCGAAGCGAAGACCAGTGCCGGCAAATACACCGTCACCCTGACCAAGCCAGACGGCACGAAGCAGGAATTCAAGGAACTCCCCTGCAAGCCAACCTGGAGCGAGGCGAGCTACCTGCTCTTCAGCGGCCTGAGCACGAAGGACACCGCCTATTTCATCGACAATCTCAGCCTCGTTCCGGTCGTAACGGACCCCGTCGCCCCATGAAACGCCGCACCTTGCTCCAGTCTTCCCTCGCTCTCGGAGCAGGAATCTTCCCCCGTCTCTCCTTCGGTGGCGAACTCTTCCATCCCGACACCGCGACCGCCGCCGCACAGGCCCATCACGAGCTCTGGCGTCGCTTCGTCGATGAATACGGCATCCTCGTCGACTTCTGCGATCTCGACGGAAAGGTGAACCTGCCCACTCCCGAGGAATGCCAAACCGGAAAACCGAACGCGCTGGGGTGGTTCCAGCCGATCGAGAACGGCGCGATGTTCAATGGTCTCTATCTCGATGCGGCCGTGAACCGTTGGCGTTCGACGAAAGCCCGCGAGGATGCAGCCAAAGCACGCAGACTCATGGAGGGCCTCCTCCTCTTGAACTCCATCAGCGACGTGAAGGGATTCGTGGGACGCGGCGTCAGCACCGATGGGCGTTCCCACTATCCGATGGGCTCCGACGACCAGACCGGACCGTGGTTCATCGGTCTCTGGCGCTATTACGATTCCGGCCTCGCCAGCGACGAGGAGAAGGACCGCCTTCGCCGGCGTCTCGCCGAGACGACCGAGGCGATCGTTTCCCTCGGCTGGAACATGCCGGCCGAGGCGCCGTTCGGGAAACGGGGCACTTTCGAGGGATTCCACTTCGAGAAGGTCGTCCGGAAACTCTTCGTGATGAAGCTGATGGCCCGCGTCACCGCAGATGCGTCATGGAAGGAACGCTACTGCGCCGAGCTCGAAACCGTCGGAGGAGAACTTGCCCTGACAAAACGACAATACGCGGCAGGCGGGATGAAATACTTCTATGCACCGACCCATGCCTGGACCTCGTGCGTTGCCGTCGCCGCCCTGCGCTGCCTCTGGGAGATGGAGGAAGACCCCTCGCTCAAGGACGACTACGCTGCAGGGCTTCGTGCCAGTGCCGTCCTCGCAGCGGAGAGCCTACCCTTTGCGGAAAAGTTCGATCCCGCAAATCCCGCGACCTTCAGCGAGGATTGGCGCAGTGCAATGATGCCGCTTTGGAAAGAGCAAACGACCGAGCAGGAAGCCGTCGATCTCGCCATCGCCCAGGTGAGGGCTTTCGCAAAAATCTCCCCGCGTCGCAACAGCGAGGCCGACTTCATCCGCGAACCCTCCGCAGCGGCGTGGATTATTTCGCTTTGCCCTGACCAGCAAGTCGTGAAGACCCATTTACCCGCCATCGAGCGACTCATCCGGCGGCTTGATTATGCGAACCTCCACTACGCGACTTTCTTCTGGGTGGAGTCGGTGTGGTGGCGGGTGAGGGAGATTCCGACCGGATGACGGCGATCCTTACCAGGGTCGAATCGCGAATCCGCAAACTTCACGCACAAAATAGTGACAATTTCGAAACGTCACTTGACCATGCGCGGGTTCCATGGCGATCGTTAAAGCGACCAATCCAGACGAATATGCAAATCAACTTCGACAAAGCCCGCAAACTGATCAACGAACTGGAGGACAAGCTCAACGATACCTCCGCCCACACCGCCAACGCAAGAAAGGCGCTGGATGAATGGATTCAGAGCGGCGAGATCGGCCTTCGCAAGAAGGGCGCCTCGGCGCTCAAACAGGTGCGCAAGCGGGCCGACAGCTTCACCAAGGCGCTGACGAAGCTCGAGCAGAATCTTGCCTCCTCGCTCGAGAAGGTCTCCGATTCGCTGGAGAAAAAGGCCTCGAAGAAGACCCCGAAGAAACCGGCTGCGGAGAAGGCTCCGAAGAAACCGAAACCGGCTCCGGCGAAGAAAGCCGGAAAAACGGGGGTTCCGGCTGCCAAGAAGATCGCACCGAAAACGACCTCGGCCAAAGGCGCGTGAGGAGGCGCAGGGAAACTTGCCGGCTCAATGCGCCTCGAGCCAGTTCGATCCCGTCCCCGATTCGACCACGACCGGCACTGACAGGGGCAGGGCCGATTTCATCGCCTCCTCGATCTTTCGAACGAGTTCGTCTTTTTCCTCACGATGGAGGTCAAACACGAGTTCGTCGTGGACCTGCAACAGCATCCGCGTCCGATACCCTCCTTCGTCGAGCAGTTTGGCGACCCGGACCATCGCGATCTTGATCATGTCGGCAGCAGTCCCTTGGATGGGGGTGTTGATCGCGGTGCGTTCGGCGGCCGAGCGGATCATGCCGTTTTTGGAATTGATGTCGCGGAGATAGCGGCGTCGCCCCGTGAGGGTCTCGACATAACCCTCGCGCTGAGCCCGGACGATCGTCTCCTCTTGGAAACGCTTCACTCCCGGATACTGGCGGAAGTATTCGTCGATCACCTCCTGGGCACCTCCACGGGAGAGCTCGCCATTGAGCCGCTGCGAAAGACCAAAGGCGGAAATGCCGTAGATGATGCCGAAGTTCACCATCTTCGCGGTGCGTCGCATGGCGGAGGTGACCCCGTCGAGCGGCACGCCGAAGACGCGCGCGGCGGTGGCGGTGTGAATGTCTTCCCCCGCCTGAAAGGCCCCGATCATCGCGGGATCGGCACAGAGCGAGGCCATGACGCGCAGCTCGATCTGCGAGTAGTCGGCTGAAAGGATGACAAAGTCCTCACTGCGCGGCACGAAGGCCCGTCGGATCTCCCGTCCCTGTTCCGATCGAATCGGGATGTTCTGCAGGTTCGGATGGTTCGAGGCGAGGCGGCCCGTCGCGGTGAGGAGTTGGTGAAAGGTCGTGTGAATGCGGCCGGTGCCGGGGAAGATGGATTCGGGGAGAGCATCGACATAGGTTCCCTTCAGCTTGGCGGCCTCGCGGTAAGCGAGCATGTCTCGCACGATCTTGTGCTCGGTGGCGAGGGCGGAGAGAGTCTGTTCGTCGGTCTTGTATTGTCCGGTCTTGGTCTTTTTGGCCTTGTCGTCGAGGTGGAGCCGTTCGAAAAGGATCTCGCCGACCTGCTTCGGTGAATTGAGATTGAAGGGCGTGCCGGCGGCCTCATAGACGGCCTTTTCGTGATCGGCGAGGCGTCCGGCGAGGAGTTCACCGGTCTCGGCGAGGGCGGCGGGATCGACGCGAATGCCTTCCTTCTCCATCGCCACGAGGACGGGCACGAGGGGACACTCGATCTCAAGGAGGACCCGCTCCTGTCCCGAATCGCGCACCTGCTTCCGCAGGATACCGGAGAGCTGCCAGGTGACGTCGGCATCCTCGGCCGCATACTGTGCGATGGCCTCGAGGGCCGGACCACCCTCCGGAGCGGGGCAGGATCCGCTCATTTCGGCTTCGCCGAACAGATTAAGCTGGCCGGTTTTTTCGACGGTCTTCACGCCGAAGACAGAATCGTAGCTGATCGGCGTGTAGCCGAGGAGCGACTCGGCGAGGTAGTCCATCTTGTGGCGCTGCTCGGGCTCGACGAGGCTGTGGGCGAGCATCGTGTCGAAGAGCGGCGGGCTCACGGGAATGCCCTGCCAAAGCAACACACCGGTGTCGAACTTGAGGTTGTGGCCGATCTTCTCGAGGCGCGGATCGGCGAAGAGTTCGCGGAATTCACCGAGCACAGCCCTCCCCTTCTCACCCGGCGGCACTTCGACATAGGTGCCGTGTTCGGCCTGCCAGCAAAAGGCGACCCCGATGACCGAAGTGGTCTTTTCGTCGAGGGAGGTCGTCTCGAGATCGAAACACCAAGATTCCCTTGCTTTCAGTTCGGCGATGAGAGCGGCGCGCCCCGCGGCATCATCGGCGCGGATCGAGCGGTAGTGTTTTTCGAAATCGGCGATGGTCTTGAGCTGGGCAACCCTACTACCGGATTCACTCTCACTCGTGGTGTGCCCGCGTCCAGCCTGGAAGCTGTCCCCGAAGAGCCGCTTGCCAAGAGAGTTGAATTCGAACTCGACAAAGAGCGACCTTAGCGCCTCGTCATGGCGTGGGCTGATCCGGATCTGATCGAAGGTCGTTGTGACGGGCGCATCGGTCAGGATGGTGACCAGTTGCTTCGAGAGCAGAGCCTGTTCGCGGTTGGTCTCGAAGGCGTCCTTCTGCTTGCCCTTGAGACGGTCGGTCTGGGCGAGGATTTCCTCGAGCGATCCGAACTCGGCGATGAGCTTTTTGGCGGTCTTCTCGCCGATCCCGGGCACGCCAGGAATGTTGTCGGAAGCGTCGCCCCAGAGCCCGAGGACATCGATGGTTTGGAGAGGATCCTTCACTTCCCAGAGTTCGCAGATCTTCGCCTTGTCGAGGATCTCGGCGGTGTTTCCCTGGCGGCCGGGCTTGTAGATGAGGGTCGAGTCGGTGACGAGCTGGGCGAAATCCTTGTCGGGCGTGACCATGTAGGTGAGGAAGTCGCCCGCGGCCTCGGCGCGTTTCGCGAGGGTGCCAATGACGTCGTCGGCCTCCCAGCCGGGGCATTCGATCACGGGAATGTCGAAGGCCTCGATGAGCCGCTTCACGTGCGGAAGTTGCAGCGAGAGATCCTCGGGCATCTCGTCGCGGGTACCCTTGTAGGCGGGATAGAGGAGGTGCCGAGGCGTCGGCTCGGGCGTGTCGAAGACGACTGCAAGGTGGGTCGGGTTCTGCTTTTCGAGCAGATCGAGCAGGGTCGTCGTGAAGCCGTAGAGGGCCGAGGTGTTGAAGCGCGCCGAGGTGTAGATGGGCGAACGGATCAGGGCAAAGTGGGCCCGGTAAACGAGGGCCATGCCGTCGAGAAGAAAGAGTCGCTGGGAGGCTTCGGCCATGCCGAAAGGGAACGGCGGGAGGCCGGGGAAGTCAAGGAGTCACGAGGTGTGAGTCACCGGATCACGAAGGTCCTTCGCAGCCCGCAGGGAAAAGAGGGGTCATTCTCCACCCTGCAAGATCGCGGCAAGAGATGCCGCCGGAGTCTTGGCGCGCGAGGTGAGCGGGGTCAACCGGGGGTTGGCGTTGAGCTGCTTCTCGGCGAGGTCTTCAAGATTGGGATTTTGCTGGAGCCACTCGTGTCCCGGTTTCGAGCTCCAGAAAGGATGGGAGGCATCGAGATGCGACCCGAGGTCCGCGATCAACCGATCGAAGTCATTTCGCGCGGCGTCATGACCGGGATCCTTCGCGGCGATCTCGACATACGCGCTTTTGTCCTTCGACCCGCCCGTGAAGTACATCCGACCGGCGGGAGCCCCGTAGAAGGGAGAGCGGGCTTCGAGAAGGTAGTCCTTCGTGCGGAAAACCTGCACTGGTCCCGCGTATCCGTAGATCCAATCACGGTGTGTGGCGGAGTCGCCGACGAGGAAAGGGAGCTGGCTTTTCCCATCGCGCTTCACGCCTGCGGCCGGGGCAACCCCGGCGATTTCAAGCAGGGTAGGAGCGATGTCCGAGAAGTCGGTGAGCTCCTCCGTGAAGCCGCGCTTCACGATACCGGGCCCGGCGATGATGTAGGGAACGCGCACGCCTTCCTCGATGCCGCGGTTTTTGGCGAAATTCGCGGTGCCGTTGTCCGACGCGAAAATGAAGTAGGTCGTTTCGTAGATTCCGAGTTCCTTCGATCGGGTGATGACACGCCCGACGAGTTCATCGAGATATTCGACCATCCCGACAAACCCTTCGTCGCTGGAACCTTTCCCAGTATTCTCCGCATCGTTCCCGAAGGGCCAGAGACTACCGAGGAGAGTTTTCGGAGGCTGCGGCGTCCTTGGCGTCTTCGTGACCGGACCGTGAGGCAGGACCGTCGGCCAGTAGGCGAGGAAAGGACGTCCGGCTTCGGATTGTTCCTTCATGAAACGGAGGAGAAAATCACAACGGACATCCGGGCCGTAGGTATCCTCATCGGTTGGCAGGCGACGCCCGTTTTCGATTGTGGGGGAACTCCAGTAGCGGCAGTTGCCGGATGCACCCCCGGAACCAGACGCCCCGATGAGTTTCTCAATGCGTTCGTCGATCTCCCAGAGACTGTATTGCTCGAAACCCACCGCATCGCTCCAGGGGACCTCGCGACCACAGTGCCATTTGCCCGCGATCGCCGTGGCATAGCCGGCATCGCGCAACTGCCGGGCCCAACTGGTCTGGTCGGTGAACAGCTTTGCCTTCGATTGGAAAGCCCAGATGTCGTTGGCGAAAACTCCGCTACGATTCCCGTAGACCCCAGTCATTAGCAACGCCCGCGAAGGACCGCACGAGGCGGCCGAAAAGCAGGTGCGGAAGGCGGCGCCTTCCTTCGCGAGCGAGTCGATGTGCGGCGTTTTCGCCGGACTGTCTGGATTGTAGCAGGAGAACATCTCCGGACTGACATCGTCGGCGAGAATGAAGACGATGTTGGGCCGGTCCGGCTTCGAGGATGGAGCCGCCCCGGCAAGGTCGGCGATCCCGGAGACCAGCAGGAGGAGAAAAAGCGTATGAGGACGGGACATACCGAATTTATCTAAATAATTAAGATTATCTAAGTTCTAATATATTCTCATAATTATGCCAGCGATAATTTCGCGCCCGGAACCAAAAAAGCGTGAGAAAGCGCACTGAGGCGCTCTGGGAGGAGGATCGGAGGGGCCAATCGATCAAAGTCCGCCCCGAATCAGCCACCGCCGAACGCGGAGGCCCATGGAAGAACGATGCCCGGCGACTCCGGCGAATCCGGACAAGCCTCCCGATCAGCCCTCCGCCTCGAGTTTCTCGATCTTGTCGCTGAGTTCGCCCCACTTCGCGACGCGCGATTCGAGCAGCGTTTCGACCTCGGAATAACGTTTCATCGCGGTCGAGGCGTCGTCGCCTTTTTTGAAAAACTCGGGATCGGCGAGTTTACCGTCGAGCTCGTCCTTCTCCGTCTCAAGCTTGGCGATCTCGGCCTCGAGGGCCTCGAATTCCTTCTTCAAGGGTCGCAACTTCTGGGCGCGCTCCTCGCGCGCCTTGGCGTCGAGACGGCGCTGTTCCTTGCGGTTCGCTCCGCTGTCGACGTTGCCGGCCGTCGAGTTCGCGGACGACTTCACGCCACCCGCCGCCGGAGGGTTCGCCCGCACGGCCTCGAGCTCCATATCGGCCTTCTTCTTCTCGAGGTAGTCGCTCACGTTGCCGTAGTAGAGCTTCGGCTTCTGCCCGGGGATGAACTCGAGCACTTTCGTGACGATGGGATCGAGGAAGGAACGGTTGTGCGAGACGATCGCGAAGGCACCGGTGTAATCGCCGAGAGCGCGCTGGAGCACCTCTTGCGAGTGGAGATCGAGGTGGTTGGTCGGTTCGTCGAGGATGAGAAAATTCGCCGGCTGCAGGAGCATGCGGGCGAGGGCGAGACGACCGCGCTCGCCCCCTGACAAAACACTCACTGACTTGAAAACATCGTCTCCGCGGAAGAGGAAAGCCCCGAGGAGGCTACGGAGATTTCCAGCGGCCGAGGCGGTGACACTGCCCTCCATCGTTCCGAGGACCGTCTTCGTCGGATCGAGTTCGTCGGCGTGGGTCTGCGAGAAATAGGCGATGCCCACCTTGTGTCCCTCGGTGAGGGTGCCGGAGGTCGGCTGCTCGATGCGGGCGATGAGACGGGAGAAGGTCGACTTGCCCGCGCCGTTGACGCCGACGATGGCAATCTTGTCACCCCGTTCGATCGCGAAGTCGAGATTCTCGATGACCTTGTTATCGCCGTAGTGGCGGCAGACTTTCTCGAGTTTCAAGACCGTCTGGCCGCTGCGCTCCGGCTGCGGAAAGCGGAAATCCATCGTCGCCGCATCCTGCTCGAGCTCGATGCGCTCGACTTTCTCGAGCGCCTTGATGCGCGACTGCACCATCTTCGCCTTCGAGGCCTTGGCGCGGAAACGGTTGATGAGTTTCTCGGCCTTCTCGATCTCGCGTGCCTGGTTCTTAAAGGCGCGCTCGGCCTGCTCGCGGCGGGCGACCCGCTCCTGCAGGTAGAAGGAGTAGTTCCCCGAATACTGCTGCACGCCGCCGTTCTCGAAGGCGAGGGTGCGGTTCGTGAGATTGTCGAGCATGCTCCGGTCGTGCGAGATCAGGATGATGGCGCCGTCGTAGTTGCGCAGCCACACCTCGAGCCACTGCACCGTCTCGATGTCGAGGTGGTTGGTCGGTTCGTCGAGAAGAAGGACGGAGGGCTCCTGCAGGAGCAGCTTCGCCATCGCGATACGCATCTGCCAGCCGCCGCTGAACTCGCCGGTCTGCCGGTCGAAATC
>NEUQ01000013.1 GCA_002288445.1 Verrucomicrobiia bacterium Tous-C2TDCM
AGCTCCCTCGCCATCGTCTCAAGCGATTGCTTTTGCCGCTTCGCTTCCGCAGCCACCGCGACCTGCCGGATTTCCACCTCGTCCCCCGAACTTGCCGCAGTCGCTGCCACCAAATCGGCATCGCCCGTCGATTCGGCCCCGCGTAATCCGTGATCGACATGGACCACGATGAGTTTCCGAAAGCCCGCCGCTTTCAGGAGATGCCAGAGCACCATCGAATCGATCCCGCCCGAAACGGCCACGAGATGCGGGCGTGCGGGATCCCAACGCCCCACGATGGGCGCCGTGATGTCTTCGATCGTTGATCCCTCCGCTTTCACCTGATGAGCCCCGATGCCAAGGTTCTACAGAACAGGGCACGACACCCGGAGTCAACCCTTGCAGGTCATTCCAGCTTGATCGGCACGCCTCGTCCCCCGGGGCCGTGATCCCTTTCGGTTGGCTTTGATGCCGACACCGCACGTTTCGCAGTCCGGTTCGCCGATCCGGGAAGGCCGGGGCCACGTGTCGGTTTCCCCGCTTGCAATCCGGGAAATTGCGCGGTCATTCCCGATCCCATGTCTGACCCCTCCTCCAACACGATCCCCCCCTCGCGGATCCGCAACATCGCCATCATCGCGCACGTCGATCACGGCAAGACCACGCTTGTCGACCAGATGCTGAAGCATGCCGGATCTTTCCGCGACAACCAGGTCGTCGAAGAACGCGCCATGGACTCAATGGATCAGGAGCGTGAACGCGGCATCACCATCAAGGCGAAAAACACCTCGGTGAAGTGGGGCGACAACATCATCAACATCGTCGACACTCCCGGCCACGCCGACTTTGGTGGCGAAGTGGAGCGGGTCATGAAGATGGTCGACGGCGTCCTCCTCGTCGTCGATGCCTACGAGGGCCCTCAGGCCCAGACCCGATTCGTGCTCAAGAAGGCCCTTGCCCACGGTCTCACCCCGATCGTCTTCGTCAACAAGATCGACCGGCCCAACGCCGAACCCCTCCTGATGCACGACAAGGTGCTGGAGCTTTTCCTCGATCTCGATGCGAACGAAGAGCAGTTCGGCGCTCCCTTCCTTTACGGTTCCGCGAAGAACGGCTACGCCGGTCTGAAGCCGACCGATGAGATGACGGACATGAAACCGCTGTTCGACGCCATCATGGAGCACATCCCCGCTCCCGACGCCGACCCGGACGGTGAATTCAAAATGCTCGTCTCGAACATCGACTGGTCGGACTACGTCGGCCGGATCGCCATCGGCAAGATTCTCTCCGGCAGCGTCGAGATCGGACAAACCGTCTGGCGTCTCATTCCCGACGGCAAACCCCAGCGCTCCAAGATCACTAAGGTTTTCGAATACACGGCACTCTCCACCGGTGAGGTGAACTCCGGAGGCGCCGGCCACATCGTCGGCCTCTCCGGTTTCGAGGATGTCGACATCGGCGAGACGATCGCCGCGACGGCGGAGTCCGATCCGATTCCCTTCGTCGAGATCGATCCCCCGACGGTCATGATGTCCTTCGCAGTGAACGACGGACCCTATGCCGGCACCGAAGGCACCCGCGTGACCTCGCGTGAAATCCGCGACCGCATCTACCGCGAAGCCCGCACCAACGTCTCGATCAAGGTCGAGGACACCGACAGCGCCGGCGAGTTCAAGGTCAGCGCGCGCGGCGCCATGCAGGTCGCCGTCGTTGTCGAGGAAATGCGCCGCGAGGGTTTTGAGGTCCTGGTTTCCCGCCCCACCGTGATCAAACGCGAGATCAACGGCAAACTTCACGAACCCTTCGAGACCCTCTACCTCGAAGCGCCCGATGATTCGATTGGCGGCTGCATCCAATCCCTCGCGAACCGCAAGGGTGTGATGGAGTCCATGAGCACCCGCAATGGACGCACCACGATCGAGGCGACCATCCCGACGCGTGGTCTCATCGGCTTTGAGTTTGAACTGCTCAACATCACGAGCGGCGAAGGCATCATGTCGCACCTCTTCAAGGAATACCGCCCCGACTCCGGCGACATCCGCACGCGCGGCACGGGCACGCTCGTTTCCATGGAAAAAGGCGAGGCGATGACCTACTCGCTCGGCAACATCGAGACGCGGGGCAAACTCTTTGTCGCCCCGGGCGATGTCGTCTACGAAGGAATGATCGTCGGTGAAAACCCGCGTGCCGATGACCTCCCCGTGAACCCAACCAAGGCCAAACACGTGACCAACCACCGCGCCGCCGGCAGCGACAAAACCACGGCCCTCACGCCGCCGCTCAGGTTTTCCCTCGAGCGCGCCATCGAATACATCGAGCCCGACGAACTCGTTGAGGCGACCCCGAAAAACATCCGCCTGCGCAAGCGCATTCTCGACAGCAACGAGCGGAAGCGCCTTGCCAAGAAGGGGTGAGGGGCCGGTCCACCGGAGGCGGACCCGCCTCCCTTGAACCCGTCCCTGCGCCTTGCTCGCCGGGTCCCCCTCCCCTCCCTTCACCGTGCCCGCCTTTCTTCATAGTCTCGAGACAATCGTCCCGGACCATCTCCATTTGCAGCAGGACCTCTCCCTGGTCCTTCAGGAACGCTTTGACGACGCGAGGACTCGTCGCCTCATCAGACAGGCATTCCGGCAATCCGGGATCGAGCAGCGCCACATGGTCGTGGACGGATTCTTTGGCCGCGGCCCCTTCGATGCGGAAGGCCGGGCGACCACCGCGCAGCGCAACGCCCTTTACGCGACGGAATCCCGCCGTCTCGCCTCTGCTCTCGGTGCGAAGATCCTCTCCGCTCCAGGTGCCCCGGCGCGGGAGGACATCACCCATCTCTTCTTCGCCACCTGCACGGGTTTCGTGAACCCCGGACCCGACTTCCATCTCGTCCGCGACCTTGGCCTCCGCGAGACAGTCGAGCGCTACACGCTTGGCTTCATGGGCTGTTATGCGGCGATTCCGGCCCTAAAACTCGCGGCGCAGGTCTGTGAAGCGAACGCCGAGGCCGTCGTCCTCGTCGTGGCGCTCGAACTCTGCAGCCTGCACATGCAGATCGACGGCACTCCCGACATCATTCTCGGTAACACCGTGTTCGCCGATGGCGCCGCAGCCGCGCTCGTGAGCTCGAAACAACGCCCTGACAAAAACACCTACCGCCTCGACCGATTCCACGCCGGCGCCCTGACCGAAGGAGAATCGGCGATGGCTTGGTCGATCGGCAACACGGGGTTCGACCTCGTTCTCTCGACCTACGTGCCGAAGGTGATCGGCAGCGAGATCGAAACGCTCCTCCGTCGCATCGGGGTGAACGTGGCCGAAATCGACCGTTTCGCCGTGCATCCGGGAGGCAAGTCCATCCTCGACCGGGTCTCGACCTCGCTGGGGCTGAAAGAAGATGCCCTCGATGCCTCACGGGCCGTGCTGCGGGAAAACGGAAACATGAGCAGCGCGACCATGCTCTTTGTCCTGAAGGAGATGCTCACACGCGCCGACACCGGCGAAAGCGTCCTCGCCCTCGCCTTCGGCCCTGGGCTGACGATCGAGACGGCGGTTCTCACGATTGTCGGGAAGGCGTGAGGCAACGGCGTTTTCTTCCGGCGGGCTCACCCGACCCAGAGCAGTCCGATCCGTCCGATCCGGCGGTCGGCCCATCGCTCCTTGTAGGGGGCGTGCATGCCGAGATCGTAGGTCGCGATTCCCGCAGCGGCGCAGCGGCGGAGATTCTCCAACTGAAGCCGGTTGCCAAGGGCGAGATCCCGAACCTCCTCGAGGTAGCTCATCTGGAGACCGCGGTAGGTCTTGCCGGCAACACCCCCGAAGATGTGCGCGAGATCGGTCCCGTCACGCCGCGCGACGAGCACCCTGAGGTTTCCGACGGCACGGAGCGAGTAGAGAAGCTCCCGATAAAAAGCGGCGTATCCCGGTAGTTGAAAAATGTCACTGCCCTCTTGCCACTTGTAGCTACGCCGCTGGATGGCGAGGATTCGGTCAAAGACCTCGTCCGGGGGATCCTTCGACAGATCGACGATCTCCAGACCCTGCAAGGGGTCCTCCAGCCCCCGCAAGGAACGCCGGAATTTTTTGGAACGCCGCCCCATCCAAGCCTCGAACCCGTCCGCAAGATCGATCTGCATCACGTCCATCCCGGGATACTCACGCCAATGGCGGCTGGCCGGACGGATCTCCCGCAGGCTGCGGTGGACGGCTCCGTCGACCGTGAGACCGCCAATGAAAAAGGCCAACGGTTGCCCGCGCCTGAGGCTCTCCTCCCGCGCGGCATCAAGCAGCAGGGCGACGGCAGACTCGGGATCTCCCGCGATCGGGCAACCGAACATCCAAGAGGCCTCGAGCGGAAAGAGAACGCCTGAGGGTTCCCTCCCGGCGAAGACGAGCCAGGCCCCTTCGCGTTCGATGAGGAAGGCTTCGTCCGGCTTCCCGGTTGCGGACTCGAGGTGATCGCGGGCGGCGTGCTGCCAAAGAGGGCCGGAACAGAATTCACAGACCCCCGGCGTCATCGCGACGGCGGCTGCGTATTCTTCCGCGCGGGCTCGGAACTCCGCGGGAGTGAGCCGGTTCATCGGCGGGCGGGCAGGGGCGGTTTCAAGGATTGAGGAAGGCACGAATGAGGCGACCCTCCCGGCTGAGGACCATGACGGAGGTCTTGTCCTCCGGCAACGAACCGAGGAGGTCGTAAAAAGTGGCGACGTCGCTCACGGCCTCTTGGTTGATCCGGTGGATGAGGTCCCCTTGCTGGAAACGGCGTGCCGCTTGGGAACCAGCCTTCACTTCGGTGATGAGAACCGCGCTCGTCCCTTCGGGGAGACTCAGAGAGTTGCGTTGCTCGGGAGTGAGATTCGCCACGGAGATGCCGAGCGCCTCGGCGATCGCCTGACCACTGGCGGCGATGTCGGAGCGCAGCTTCAGCGTGTTGGTGTCGGACTTTGCGATGGCCTTCACCGCCGCCTCGATCGACTCGCCCTTTCGGATGATCGTGAGATCGGCGACCTCGCCTGACTTCTTCGACTGGATCCGCGAAAGGGTCTCTTCGGCGTTTCGAATGGCCTTGCCGTCGAACTTCACAATGACGTCTCCCGGCTTGAGTCCAGCCTCCTCGGCCGGCGAGCCCTTCGTCACGTCCGTGATGACCGCGCCCTGCGTGCTCGAAAGCCCGAGGGCGATGGCGTAGTTCCGCGGAATGTTGTCGACTTCGAGGCCTAGATAACCACGGATGAGGGGACGCCCGAGGACGATGGCCTCAAAGACCTCCTTCGCCTCGTTCGCGGGGATGGCGAGTCCGATCCCCTGCCAGACACGCACGTCCTCCTGCCCGGTGAAAATCGCCACGTTGATCCCGATGATTTCTCCCTTCACATTGACCAGTGGGCCACCCGAGTTGCCCGGATTGATGACGGCATCGACCTGAAAGTATTCGTTCGCTCCGTCACTGAGTTCGCGCTGTTTTGCACTGATGATCCCCTGGGTGACGGTCTCGCTCAGGCCGAAAGGGTTGCCCACGGCGAGCACCATCTCTCCGACCCGGACCTTGTCGGAATCACCAAAGGGAAGGGGTTGGAGCGGCGGCAGACCAACCCCATCGGGAGTTTTCAACTGCAGGACGGCGACATCGACATTCGGATCGCTTCCGACCCATTCGGCATCGTGTTGGCTACCGTCGTGGAGCGTCACCCGGATCGCGTCGACCCCGGCGACGACGTGGTGATTCGTCACAATGTGACCCTGGTCCGTGACGATCACGCCCGAGCCCAAACCGGGGGCCTCATAGCTCTCGTTCTGTCGGTAGCCGAACATACCGAAGGGATCGGTCGGGACGACGCGGGTGACATTCACGTTCGTGGTCGTATCAATGCTCACGACCGAGGGCACAACGGCGTCGGTGAGGTCGGAGACGGCCCGGTTCACCTCGGCGAGGACGCCGAGATTGTTCAAGTCGAGCGGCTCTGCCCTCAGGAGTGGCCCGGAAGCTTCTCCCTGCGCGACCAAAGGGGTATCGACTCCGATGACGGCGGCAAGCGGACGGCGACGGAGCAGGTCGAGGAGATCATAACGCTCACCGTCACCAAAGAAGGAGAAGTAAACGAGACCGGAGAGCGCTCCAATTGTGGTGACACTCAGCAGATGAAGAAAAAATCGAGCCATGGCGGGGGAGGAGAAAGAAGGGGTCGGCAAGGGTTTCACTGCCCGGCGATCTTGGCAACCGCGGGAAAGGACTCCACGAAGCGCTGGTCGCCGGGAGACAGATCGTTGGCGGGGACGTTCCAGCGCTGCCCCGAAGCATCTTCAAGGACGACGTGGGTCGCGTCCCGCCGGACGAATTTCGCGAAGATCAGTTTGCCGAGGTAGTTCGACCAGTCGCGATAGCCGCGCGCGACGAGTTCGGCCCTCTGCAACTCGATCGACTCGATGACGGGCGCACAGGCCGCGACGAGCTGGTTGAAATAATCGACTGGACGCCCCGTCCGGTAGCCGCGAATCCCTCGCTCGACTTCACCGTTGGGATTGAAGAGAAGCACATTCGGGTAGCCTTTGACCTTGAATTTGTCCTTCAGCTGCCGCAGGGCGTCAGGGGCGTCGGAGTAATTGCGGGGGTAGTTGAGGTAGCAGATCACGAGATGTTCCTTCACGTATTCGTTGAAACTCTTGGTCGAGAAGACCTCGTGGGAGAGGGCCATGGCCTGGGTATTCCAGACCCCGGTGAAGAGAAGGAGGAGCGGCTTCTGTTCGCGCTGGGCCCGGTCGAAGGCATAGCGGGGGTTAATCTCCCACCAGGCGCTTTCGGGGTCGTCGGGATAGACGGGGACGCGTTCAGCGCGCTCCGGCTCGATAATGCGCGCGTCGCTCTGCATCTGGGAGATGGTCGCGCCCATCGGCGGCTGGGCGGTGGTTGGCGCAACGGGCAAGGGAACGAGATCAGCGCTTGCAGGCGCCAAGGGAGGCGAGGCAGGCGCGGGAGCCGCCGTTGGCATTACTACCACGGCACCAGAAACCACCGGCTCTGCCACGGGAACCGAATCGGGAGCGGTCGCAAATTCGCTCGCAACCGGCTGAGCGGGAGACACCGGCATCGCCGGACCGACTCCCGCGGCCGGTGGCGCCGGCAAGGGGGGTGGGGCAATGCGTCCGGCGCTATCCTGGGCGACAATGGTCTCGGAATCGATCCAAAGCGTCAGCGACAGGAGGGTTGGCACGAGAGAGGCGAATCGGCTCATGTTTCCCCGCAACGGTAGCAAAGACCGCCGGATTTGACAGGAAAATTGACAAGCGGCAGGACTCTTGCTCTGTTTGCCGTCCTGACTCCGCGCCCTGACCGGAGTCTGCCCTCATGGAATCGCGAGCCCCCAGATCGCCCCTCTACCCAGCCCTCACCTTCGGGTGTCTCATGGGCATTTGGGTCGTTTTCTCGGGTTTCCTCGATCCTTTTCACCTCTCCCTGGGCCTCATCTCTTGCGGGATCGTGACTTGGCTTTCTTCCGGGCTCCTCTTCGACGACCGCTGCATCCCGCTCCGTCGGCGCGCCACGCAGACGCTGCGTTTCGCCTCCTACCTGCTCTGGCTCACCTGGCAGATCGTGCTCTCGAACATCGCGGTGCTCAAGCTCGCGTTCGCCCCACGCTCCACTCTGCAGCCGCAGATCGTGCGGTATCGGACCCCGCTAAAGACGGACTTCGAGAAGTTCCTCCTCGCCAATTCGATTACCCTGACGCCCGGCACGGTGACGATCAAGATTCTCGACGACCTCTTCTACATCCACGCGATCGATGACAGTTCTGCCGCGGGACTCAACGGGGAGATGGACCGGCGCATCGCCCACATCTTCGCGACCAGTGATTCATGACTTTTGAGCATTTCGCCATCGGAGTCGGCATCGCCGTGCTGCTCCTCATGATTCCCGCGATGCTGCGCATCGTGAACGGCCCCACCGCCCTCGACCGCATCGTCGCCGTGAACGTGATCGGGACGAAGACGGCGGTGCTTCTCGTTGTCATCGGCGTCGTTTTCAAACAAGTCGGCATGTTTGTCGATTTCGCCCTCGCCTACGCTCTGCTCAACTTCACCGGCTCGATCGCCGCGGCCCGCTACCTGCACCGGGCGGCCCAGCGCGGCGGGGACGCCCCCAGCGGAGAGGAGGCAGACTGAAGTCATGATTCTCACGATCCTCAGTGTCATCCTGATTGTAGCGGGACTGGTCTTTTTCTTTGGGGCTGCGGTGGGCCTGATGCGTTTTCCCGACTTTTACTCGCGCATGCACGCCGCGGGCAAGGGCGATACGCTCTCGACCCTGCTGGTCATCTCGGGTTTCGCGCTCTATCAGATCCGCGGCATTCACGATCTATCCCACGACTGGCCTGTGCTCCTCGTTGTCCTGAAATTGCTCGCCATCGTTGTGTTCATCTACCTGACAAGCCCGACCAGCACGAGCGCGCTTGCCGACGCCGGATGGGAAGACGGGATCGATCCTGTGATCGAACCGGGCCGCGAAAACCACCTCGAGGACGATTGCCGACGCAAGAAGACCCCTACAGCCCAAAACCCTGAACCGTTGTGATCGTCACCTTCGACATCATCATTCTCGTCTTTCTCGTCATCGCGGCGATCATTTCCCTATCGGTGAAAGACCTCCTGGCCGCCGCGATGGTCTTTGGCATTTACGGCTTTCTCATCTGCCTGCTCTGGGCCGAGATGGGAGCGGTCGACGTCGCCTTCACCGAGGCAACGGTCGGGGCGGGGGTCAGCACCGTCCTGATCGTGGCCACCATACTCAACACCCGCAGGAAGTCGACGGACTGATGAAAGCCAAGATCTTCGCCTCCATCGCCGTCGCCATCACCGGAGCCGTCCTGCTCTACGCGGTGTCGGATTTCCCGCGTTTTGGCGACCCCCGCTCTCCTGCCAACGCCGGGGTCGAGGGAGGTTCGCCCTCGGCCTCGCTCTACTACATCGAGAATACTTACCGCGACACGAAGGTGCCAAACCTTGTCACCGCCATCCTTGCAGACTACCGGGGCTACGACACGATGTTTGAAACGGTCGTCATCCTCACTGCGGGCATGTCGATCTTCGCGATTTTGCGCGTCCTGCGGCGAGACGATGCGCCTGGCGCACCGGCTTCCGCGCCAGACTCTTCCGATCACTCGATCGATGGGGATCACCACCGCATCATCGTCGCTACGACCTGCCGGATCGCAGCCCCCCTGATCCAGATCTTCGCCCTTTACGTCGTCGCACACGGCCACCATAGCCCGGGTGGCGGCTTCCAGGGCGGCGTGATGCTCGGAGCCAGTTTCATCCTCCTTGCCCTTTCCGGATCGCTCCGCGACACCCTTGTGCGCTTCAGCGAGCAGCAATACCTGCGGCTTGCCTTCATCGGGATCCTCATCTACGCCGGTTTCGGATTCCTCCCGCTCTGGGTCGGGAGAAATTTCCTCGACTACGGGGCGCTCAGCGGCCTGCTCATGACCAGTGGGGAGGAGATGGCCCGCTCCCACAGCATGCTTGGCGTCGAAATCGGAGTCGCCATGACGGTGATGTCCATCATGTTCGCGATCTTCGCCAATCTCTCCACCCGCGGCCGCCTCCACGGAGGACTCTAACGAGAACCCCAACATGCAGTCATTCTTCCAAGAGGCGGTCATCCCGCATTTCAACTTCTGGATCTACGTCATCATCATGATGGTCGGTCTCTGGTCGGTTATTGCGAAGAACAACCTGATCAAGAAGTTGATCGGCCTCTCCATCTTCCAGACCGCGATCCTCCTGCTCTATGTCTCGCTCGGCGTGAAGGAAGGCGCCACCATCCCGGTGCTCGACCACCACGCTCTCATCGAGTCCTCCCACTCCGAATCGTCCGAAGGATCGGGCAAAAAGGCGATTGCGATCAATCCCGACCATTACGCCAATCCGCTCCCCCACGTCCTCATGCTGACCGCGATCGTCGTCGGCGTGGCAACCCTGGGAGTGGCCCTCGCCCTCACCCAGATGATCTACAAGGACTTTGGCACGATTGAAGAGGATGAGGTGCTGAAGAAAATCAAGGCGCTCCACGACGATGTCTGACCACTATCCCGCCCTCGTCCTCCTCGCGCCCCTTTTTGGCGCGCTCGTGATCGGCCTCTTCGGGCTGCGGGACCACCGAGTCTGCCTGCCTGTCGTCGTTTCGGCCCTGGGCGTTTCCCTCTTCGCCGCCATCAGCCTCGTTCTGAGCGTTTCATCCGGGGGACCCGTTGATTACTTTGTGGCAGGTTGGAAGGAGCCGATCGGCATCGGCATCCAACTCCGCGCCGATGCCATCAACACGCCCCTCCTCGTCGTCATCGCCATCGTCGCCCTGCTTGCGGCGATCTTCTCGATCCGGCCGGCGGCCGAGCGGGACTCGGAGAAGACTCCCTACTTTTACGTGCTCTTCCTCCTTCTCTGCGTGGGCCTCTTCGGCATCACCATCACTGCGGACGCATTCAATGTCTTTGTCCTAATCGAAGTGACCGCCCTCTCGAGCTACGGACTCGTCGCCATCGGCCAGTCGAAGCGTGGGAAAGTCGCGGCTTTCCACTACCTCATCATGGGCACAGTGGGGGCCTCTTTCTACCTGCTCGGGGTCGGCTACCTCTACCTGAAGCTGGGCTCGCTCAACATGCAGGACATCCACGGGATCCTCGCTTCAGACGACGCCCTCGCCGACTCCCGTGCGATCCGCACGGCGTTCGTCTTCATCCTTGTCGGGATCTGGACAAAGATGGCCTTTTTCCCACTCCATGGCTGGCTCCCGAACGCCTACAGCTACAGCCCCTCCGGCAGCGCCGCGATCCTCGCGCCACTCGTCACGAAAGTCTCCGTCTACGTGATGGTGCGCATGATGGTCAGCGTCTTCGGACTCGACCGACTCGAGGCGAATGTCGAATGGGGTCACTTCGTCGTCTGGTTGGCCATCATCGCCATCGCCGCCGGATCCACCATGGCCCTAGCCCAGCGTGAGATCAAAAAAATGCTCTGCTGCCTCATCATCGCCGAAGTCGGCTACATGGTCGGTGGGGCCTGGCTTGGTGATCCGCAGCGGTGGGGCCTCACCGGCACGGTCTACCACATCCTCGCCGACGCCCTCATGACGTCCTGCCTCTTCCTCGCCGCCGGTATCTTTGCCAAGTGGCTCGGGGCGCTGAAACTCGAGGATCTCTCCGGTCTCTTCCGCAAGATGCCGCTCGCCGCCGCCGGTTTTGTCGTTGGTGGCCTCGCCATCATCGGCGTGCCGCCAACCTGCGGCTTCTACAGCAAATTCTACCTCATCCGCGGGGGCATCGAGTCGGGGCAATGGACCTACGTCGTGGCCCTCCTCGCCTCGAGCCTCGTCAATGCGGTGCTCTTCTTCCGTATTTTTGAGATCGCCTACTTCGGGAAAAAACCCGCCGATTCCCATGGCGATGACCACGGACACGATCACGAAAGCGAGCCGGTCGTGCGCCTCGAACCGCCCCTGCACGCTCTCATCCCCCTGCTCGTCGCCGCCGCTCTTCTGGTTTTGTTAGGACTATTCAACGGTCCCGTCGTCGAGTTCATCCGCACCGGTCTCATCGAGACCGCCGCAGTCGTTTCCACCGGCAGATAAGAGATGGAGAATTCCGTGCAAAGCTACCTTCCCCTCTGGGCCTGCCTCGCCTCGCTTGTCGCCGTGCCCCTCATCGTCATTTTCCGACGCGAGATCTTTCTCCGCGAGCTCGTCACCTTCGGAGCGGGAGCGCTGAAGTTCGCCTTCGTCCTCGCGATGTTGCCGATCATCCTCGAGGGCAATGTCATCGATCTGACCCTCGTCCCCGGGATCGACGGCCTCAACGTGCCCATCGCCTTCCGCGTCGACGGCCTCGGCCTGCTCTTCGCCCTCGTCGCCTCCTCGCTCTGGATCCTCACCTCACTCTACGCGGTCGGCTACATGCGCGGCCTCCACGAGCACTCGCAAACGCGCTTCTTCGCCTTCTTCGCCCTCTCCCTTTGTGCCACCCTCGGCGTGGCCTTCGCGGGGAACCTGTTCACGCTCTATCTCTTCTACGAGATGCTCTCGCTCTCGACCTGGCCTCTCGTCACCCATCATCAGGACAAGGAGGCTCGTGGCGGCGGCCGGACCTACCTTTCCTACCTCCTCGGCACCTCCATTGCCTTTGCCATTCCCGCGATCCTCTTCACCTATGTGCGCAGCGGCGGCGAGGTCTCCTTCGGCCCCGAAGCCATCCTCTCGGACAGCGACCTCGGCTACTGGCCCGCCCTCGCGCTGCTCCTCGCCTTTGCTTTCGGCTTTTCCAAGGCGGGCCTCATGCCCTTTCACTCCTGGCTGCCCGGCGCCATGGTCGCGCCCACCCCCGTCTCGGCCCTGCTCCACGCGGTCGCTGTTGTCAAGGTCGGCGTCTTTTGTATCATCCGCGTCGTTACCGGCGTTTTTGGAGTCGATCTGCTGGGCCGCCTCGGCGTCAACGGAGTGCTCGCCTGGGTCGCCGCCTTCACCGTCATCACTTCCTCCCTCATCGCCCTGACGCAGGACAACCTGAAACGCCGCCTCGCCTTTTCCACGATCGGCCAGCTTTCCTACATCATTCTCGGCGTCGCCCTCCTCACCGAGCATGCCGTGATGGGCAGCATCATGCATATCGCCATGCACGCCGTCGGCAAGATCACCCTCTTTTTCTGCGCCGGAGCCATCTTCGTGGCCTGCGGCAAAAAATACATCAGCGAGCTCGACGGCCTCGGCCGCCGCATGCCCGTGACCTTCGCCGCCTTCGCCATCGGAGCCATGAGCGTCACCGGCCTGCCGCCGACCGGCGGACTCCTCAGCAAGCTTTACCTCGTCTGGGGTGCCGCCGAAGCCAACGAGATCGCCCTGCTCTGTGTCTTTCTCGTCAGCACGATTCTCAACGGAGCCTACTTCTTCCCCATCGTTTACCGGGCCTTCTTCAAGCCGCTGCCGGAGGGGTCGGCCGACACCGGGATCGCCGAGGCGCCGCTCGCCTGCGTCATCCCACTCGCCCTTACCGCCGCTGGATCGATTCTCTTGTTCTTCTTCCCCGGACTTCTCTTTGATCTCGCCGGCCTCATGGTCAACGGCGATGTCGCCAACCCCTGAACTCCTCCACCCATGGACTCCTCCACCGGAACGAGCGAACGACGCGAGTTGAAACACGATGCCAAACCCGGCTATGGACGAGTCTTCGCCATCGTCTTTGCGATCCTGGGCCTCTATCTCGCCCTCATACTGATCTCCTCACCCGGCCCCGCGAAGAGCCACGGACATTCCGAGGACGGCGCATCCTCCGCCCATCACTGACTTCCGAACCAATGACACCTCCCGATTCCAACGAGCCGCTTCCGTGGTTTCTAAAGCCGCGGAACGTCCGTCGTGTCCTCTTCGGTCTTTTCGTGACCTGCTCCCTATTCTTCGGTCTCGATTTCCTCTTCGCCCTGACAGGCTACGACAAGCATCCCTATTTCCAATGGGAGGAATGGCCCGGGTTCCATGCCGTCTTCGGCTTCGTGGCCTGCGTCCTCCTCGTCCTCGTCTCTCGCTACCTCCTTCGGCCGCTTGTGATGCGCGACGAAGACTACTACGAGAAAACTTCGTCCAAAACCGGAGACAAGACCGATGTCTGACGCCCTCCCTCCCTCCCTCATCTACCTGTTGGGGGCACTCCTTGTGCCCTTCCTCCGCGGCCGTTACCGTCAGGTCTTCGCCCTTGCCGTGCCCGTGGTCGCCTTCGTCAACTACTACCTCATCACGAAGGGAGTCCACTGGCGCCTCGAGTTGCTGGACTTCGAACTGATCCTCGGGCGCAGCGATGCCTGGAGCCTCATTTTTCTCCACATTTTCACGGTCCTCTCCTTCATCGGCATTCTCTTTGTGATTCGCGAGAACGAACCCCTCGACCTCTCCGCGGGTCTGCTTTATGCGGGCAGCGCGATGGGCGTTGTCATGGCCGGAGATCTCATCACCCTTTTCTTCTTCTGGGAGATGCTCACGATGGGGGCGGTGCTCTGCCTTCTCGCACGGAAGACCCCGGCCTCGGGCCGGGCCGCGATGCGCTATCTCCTCGTCCACGTCTTCGGAGGCGTCGTGCTGCTCGCCGGACTCGTCCTCCACCTTGCCGCCGGAGGCAGCACCGCCTTCGACCGGATCGAACTGGAGGGGATCGGTCCCTGGCTCATGCTCTTCGGATTCGGGATCAACTGCGCCTGGCCTCTCCTCGGAGCGTGGCTCACCGACACCTATCCCGAGGCTTCCATCGGCGGAGTCGTCTTCATGGCGACTTTCACCACCAAGACCGCCGTCTACGTCCTCGCCCGCACCTTCCCGGGAGAACCCGCGCTCATCTGGATCGGGGTGGCCATGGCCACCCTTCCGATTTTCTACGCCGTGATCGAAAACGATCTCCGCCGCGTCCTCGCTTATAGCCTGGTCAATCAGGTTGGATTCATGATCGTTGGCGTCGGACTCGGCACGCCCTTGTCGCTCAACGGCACCGCCGCCCACGCCTACTGTCACATTCTCTACAAGGCGCTCCTCTTCATGTCCATTGGCGCCGTCATCTACCGCACCGGCAAGTCGAAGGCCACCGAACTCGGTGGGCTGTGCCGTTCGATGCCGTGGACCTGCCTCTTCTGCTGCATCGGAGCGGCGAGCATCTCGGCGTTCCCCCTCTTCAGTGGTTTCGTCAGCAAATCAATGATCATGAGTTCGGCCGCGGCCGAGGGACAGGTCGTCGTTTGGCTGGCACTGCTCTTCGCATCAGCTGGGGTGTTCCACCATGCCGGAATCAAAATCCCCTTTTTCGCCTTCTTCTCGCACGATTCCGGGATCCGCTGCAAGGAGGCGCCGCTGAACCAGCTGCTCGCGATGGGACTTGCCTCGGTTCTCTGTGTTTTCGTCGGAACATTCCCCAACGCCTTCCTCTACCCGATGCTGCCGAACGTGGAAGCAGATTACGTGCCTTACACTGTGGGTCACGTCACCGATCAGCTTTCCTTGCTCCTGTTCAGCGCCCTCGCCTTCACCCTCCTGATGCTCGCGGGTCTCTATCCCGCCGAGATCCGTTCCACCAACCTCGATGCCGACTGGTTCTACCGGAAAGGAGGCCCCGCCTTTCACCGCCTCGCCGACAAAAGCCTGAATGCGCTCAACGCCGCCACCTCGCGGTTCTTCCTCGGCAAGATCGTCAACAACATCACGAACTTCTTCGATTCCGGACTTGCCCGACTCGCCTGCCTCTTGATGACCCCGTTCTGGAAACTGATGGGCCACGACGCCGCGCAGATCGAAGAAGAACGCCACGCCCTTTTCCGCCGCGCCAAGATCGGCGCCTTCCCCGTCAGCCTCACCGCCTTCTGCGCCGTGATTCTGCTGGGATTGCTGACGGCGTATTATTACGTGGCGGGCAAGTGAGGAGCATCCTCAATTCCTCAAGGATCGCACGTGGCTTTCAACCGCTTTGGCGAGCCCACTCTGATTGTAGCCGCCCTCGAGCACGGAAACGAGCCGACCACCCGCGGAGGCATCGGCCAACTCCATAAGCACGCCGGTGAGCGTCGCGAAATCCTCGTCAGTAAGAGTGAACTGTCCCAACGGATCACCGAGACGGCTGTCGAAACCGGCCGAAAGCAGGATCAGGTCGGGCTTGAAGTCGCGCATCTTCTCCGCGAAGGCCCCGCGGAAGACGGCGCCGATTTCCTTCATCCCCGATCCGCCGGGCAGGGGCACGTTGAGGGTGCTGCCACGACCGGCTCCCGCGCCCGTCTCGTCTTTCGCTCCCGTGCCGGGATACCAGGGTGACTGGTGGGTCGAGAAAAAGAAGACGCTCCCATCTTCGTAGAAAATGTCCTGCGTGCCGTTGCCGTGATGCACATCCCAATCGACGATCGCGACGCGCTCGAGCCCGTGTTTCCGCTGCGCGTAGCGCGCCGCAATGGCGACGTTGTTGAAGAGACAGAAGCCCATCCCCCGGTCGGGCGTGGCGTGATGACCCGGGGGACGCACCGCGCAAAAGGCGTTGGCCCAGTCGCCCGCGATCACCCCATCGACCGCGTTGAGGAGACCTCCCGCCGCGGCCCGCGCGACCTCAAGCGAGCGCGGTCCAAAGTTCGTGTCGCCCGTGCTGAGTTGGCCCGAGCCGCTGCCATCGACTTCGGCGAGAACGGTCTTCAAGTAGCCGTCGGTGTGGACGAGCCGGATCTCGTCGTCGGTGACGGAACGTTCCTTCACCAACGGGCACTCCGCGGCCAGACCCGAGGCCTCGAGCCGATCGACGATCGCGAGAATGCGGCCCGGTGCCTCGGGATGGTGGTCTCCCGGATCATGTCCGGTGAAGTCGCGGTCGAGGAGGAGGGCGGTGGAGGCTATGGTGCGCATCGCAAGTTCATCCACAGGTGGCGTAACTCCTCAAGTTTCACGCCCTCTTCCGAAACAAGGCTGAAATGATCATCCCGGTCCCGCCGACGATGAAGAGGCAGGGAAACCAGATCGTGTAGAGCGCCGCCTTCGAATCCTTCTTCAAGACGACGAGTTCGGGCGCATCGGGATCGAGATAGCAGGCCGTCTCGTTACCCACCGCATACTCTTCGATCTTGCTCTTCAGCTTGCGCGGATCGCTCGCCTCGGTCGGGAGCCGCTTGATGCGGTTGCCGACGTAGTCGTGCCCGTTCCATTGGTAGCGATAGGTGACCTCCATGAGGTACTTAGGCATGCCTCGCTGATTTTTCTGAGAGTCGTCGACCGAAAGGGTCTCGATCCGGCAAGGCACCTCGACCCAGGCATCCATCTGCGCGGCGCGCTGGTAAGAGTGCCAGAGGTAGGTGACCAAAGCCCACGCGACTCCGATGAGGATCAATCCGATCAGGCATTTCCAAATCCGGCCTCCTAGATCGCGAGGCACCGGGTTCGTCGGAGAAGGGGCGGAAGGGCTGACTGGCTCGTTTTTCACGTCGCGGAATGGTTGAAGGGGCGTAGCTTAGCTCCATGAGCGAATTATCCCAACAAATTACGGAGGACATGAAAACCGCGATGCGTGAGAAAAACACGCTCGCCCTTGGCACGATCCGCATGCTGAAGTCAGCCATCAAGAACGCCGCCATCGAAAAAGGCGGGGCCGACGCCGAGCTGACCGATCCCGAAATCATCGCGGTGATCCGCCGCGAAGTGAAAAAGCGACAGGATTCCGTCGAGCAATACACCACCGCGGGACGGATGGAACTCGTCGAGCAGGAAGAAGCCGAGATCTCGGTGCTGAACGGCTATCTCCCCGAACCCCTCAGCGAAGCCGACCTTCTTGCCATCATCGACGCCGCCATCGCCGAGACCGGTGCGACCTCGCGCAAGGAGATGGGCGCAGTGATGAAGCTCGTCCAGGATCGCACCGCCGGCCGGGCCGATGGGAAAACGCTTTCCCAGGCCGTCATGGCGAAGCTCGGCTGAGATCCCCCGGCCTTTCTCCGATCCGGCATGAGGGTCTCCGCCATCCTCGTTGCCGCCGGGAGTAGCCGGCGGATGGGGTTCGACAAACTTGCCGCCAACCTCGCGGGCGAGACGGTGCTGGTGCGTTCCCTCCTCGCCTTCGAAAGCTGCCCCGAGATCAAAGAGATCCGCGTCGTGACGAATCCGGAGAAATTCGGCGCAGTCAATGAAGCCGCGAGGCGACTCGGAATCTCAAAATTCGTCGAGGTGATCGCTGGAGGCACGGAGCGTCATCTCTCCGTCCATGCCGGGTTGGAACGCGTCGGCGGTGAATGCGAACTCGTCGCCGTCCACGATGCAGCCCGACCCCTCGTTTCCCCGTCTGCGATCTCACGCTGCGCCGCCGTCGCCGCAGCGCACGGAGCCGCTTCCCTCGCCCATCGCGTCGCCGACACGCTGAAGCGCGGCAATGCCGCTACCGAAGTCATCGGAGCCGTTTCGCGCGACGATCTTTGGGCGATGGAGACACCACAGATCTTTTCGCTCGCTCTTCTCCGCGAGGCCTACGCCGGAGTGCTGGCACGCGGCGAAATCGTCACCGACGAGGTATCCGCGGTGACCTCCCTAGGCGCCGCCGTGAAGCTGGTGGAGAACACCGAACCCAATCTGAAGATCACCGTTCCCGGGGACCTCGCGGTGGCGGAGGCGCTACTGCAAAGCCACCCTCTTTGAAGGCAGGAACCGATTGGGTCGCCTCAGCTTCCGAAGCGCTTTTTGACCTTAGCGAGGCAGGCTTTTTTCTCCGCGGCATTGCTTTTCAGCCGGCACTTAGCGCTGGCGCGAGCCTTTTGGCTGCGGTGGGCCGCATGATCCGCCCCGCTATGGGCGAGACCGGGGCGTGGAGCGCCAAAGCCGATGAGAACGGCAAGGAGGAAGAGGGCGAGGGTGCGATTGGTTTTCATTTTCGGTGGAATCTTGTGGATCCGGATCGGAAAAGCAAGCCAGCCGCTTTCAGGCCAGATACTCCGCCCAAGAACCCGAGGTCTCCCAGACCTTCACCGACACTACCCGCACGCTTTCGCGCAAGGGAAAACCCGAGACCTCGCGGGCGCGATAGTCGGCAAGGGCATCGCGGAGATGGTGGAAGATATCGCGGGCGAGGACCTCGGTGGTGGGATCCTCCGACTCGTAACCAATGACGCGGTCGCCATACCGGGCCTTGAAATCGCCGTAGGCCGGATCCTCCGTATTCATGCAGACGGCGTGATCGTAGCGGTCGAGATAGTCGGAAAGGATGAGTTTCAGCACCTTGAAGTCGCAGACCATTTCCCGCCCATCGAGATCGCCGGCCTCGAGGACGCACTCGACTTTCCGCGAGTGGCCGTGGGGAAAACGGCATTTGTCGGGATGCTTGCTGAGCATGTGGCCGTTTTCGACCTCGAAGATTCTGCAGACGCGGTAGGGCATAGGGACGCGAAAGGAACCCCTTCGAACGCCCCCGGTCAAACGCAACCACGATCATCGGTGCGGAAAGAGGAGGATCCATCGCCCGCGAGGTCACCACATCCACCCCGCTCGCTCGATCTTCACGACAACGTCGTCAGCAGATAATCCGCCGCTCCGACACCGCCGCGATAGGCTCCGTGCACGGTCGCCGGACTCTCGACCGAGCCCGCCTCGCCGGCCAGAATGAGTCGGCTGTGAACCGGGGCTGCGAGGTTGCGCCGATCGCGCGGCGTGCTGCCGGGGGCGAGACTGGAGTAGGATCCCCGCGCCCACGGATCGGAATGCCATCGGGTGATGTACGCCTCGATCGGCGAAGGAAACGAACGACCGAAGGTTCCGCGCAGGGCGTCCATCGCGGAGGCGAGAATGGAGGCGTCCGATTGTCGCTCGAGTCGCTCGGCGAGTCGCCCGCCATTGAAGCCCATCAGCACGGGCTGCCCGGAGATCGGCACGAAGTTCACCCACTCCGCCCAGAGGCGGGAGCGGTCGATGCGCCCGAAAGCATGGAGGTTCTTCGGCCAGGCGACCCTCGGAAAGCGAAGGTAGATCTTGTTCAGCGTGCCCATCCCCAATCGCTGGATCGCGAGCGCGTGCCCTCCCCCCAGCGGCGGATCGAACACGGGGGCGCCCCGCTTCAGGACGCCGAGCGGCACCGTAATGATCGCGGCATCGGCGGCGAGGTTGCCGGAATCCGTCTCCAGCACGACCCCACCCGAGCCGTGGCGGATCGTGCGGACGGGTCGGCTCAGATGAATCTCATCGGCATCCAACAGGGCCTCGAAGAGCCCGGCATATCCCGACGGGAGGAGTTGATCCGTCCCGCGCAGACTGGCTCCCTCATCGAACCATCCGAGCGAGAGGCGTTCCGGATCGGCGGCGAACTCGTGCGTCCAGTAACTGTTCACGATATGGCCGAGGAGTTCGCGTTGCGAGGCGGGGAGCTCGCGCCGAAAGGAGGCGATGGCCGTCGATAGCCTTGCTCCGTCCCCGGCCCTTCGCCCTTCGCGGAGGGCATGCCGGTGGAGGCGCTCGAAAGTCCGGTCGATCTCGCGGGCCTCGGAGGCGGGGAGAACATTCCCGTCTCGGTAAAACCCGTAGCGATTCCATTGAAACGGAACCCGCCTCGCACCGACGGCATCAGCGAGAGCGACGAGGGGATTGCCAACGGGCCCATGGATCCAACTGGCCCCGAGATCAACTCCCGAAGCCGCCGTCCAGACCCGTCCGCCGATCCGATCACGCGCCTCGATCAGCACCGTTTCGACCCCGGCCCGGGAGAGGCGGTCAACGGCTGCAAGCCCCGCCATGCCAGCCCCGACCACGGCTACCCGGCTGCCCCGGACGGTGGCTCTCAGGGAGAGTCCGGACGAGAATACGCCCCACGCCGTGAGCGATTTGAGAAAGTCGCGCCGCGGCAAAGGGAGCTGGCGCATCGCCCCGGGACTTGGTGAGGAAAGATCGAGTGGTTTCATGCAGCCCGGACGCACCGATCCGGAACTCTCACCCCCGCGACTCTTGTCGTCAATCACCGCACCGACGCGGCGAGACGCAGAAGAAAAACGGGGGTTACCGGATCGTTGGTGAGCAGTTGAATCTGTCCCTTATGCCGCTTGCCCCGGGCAGGCGCGATGAAAACCACCCGCATCGCCACCTTCCCTCCGGTGGCAACGAGAGGGGCGGGAAGGGGCCGCACCGAAAAGCCACGCCCCGAGCCCTTGACGGAACCTACCGTGAGGAGGCCCGCTCCGGAATTCGCGAGCGAGAAGACGCGCGTCCGTCGCGCCCGGGGGCCGCGCAACTCGCCGAAGTCGGTGCCGTTCGCCCTTTCCGACCCCGCTCCGCTCGAGATGACCCGGCTTCTCCCCTCGATCAAAATCGACGAAGGCGCGGCGGTCAGCGCAAGCGACTCCCCGATCCACGAAGCGAACGATGGGATGTGCGTATAGATCGTCGGCAGCGCCGGATCACAGTCGAGACTGCCAAAGCTGACGAGCCCCGCGAGGTAGTCCGTGCCCGAGAGGCTTTTCACCAGCGGCCCGCCGCTGTCACCAACACACGGAGAGGCAACCTCGGCCGGGTCCTTGGCCGCAAGATGAGTCGACCCGATCACCGAACCGAAGACCATCGCCGCAGTCGCTTGGGAGAGCAGTTCTACACCGGCGCGCCGCAATTGGTTCGTTGGTGAGGGATCTCCCGACACCGAGGCGCCCCAGCCCGCGACCCGCACCGAATCCCCGGTGCTGAGATGAGCAGGATTGGTGACGAGACCCAGTGGCGTGATCGTTGTCACCGGCCGATCGAGGAGGAGCATGGCGAGATCGTTCACACTCGTGCCACCGTCCTTTGCGAAGTCGGGGTGCAGGTAGACCGCGAGGACGCCGCGCGACTGCCGCGTGGCCGTATCGTCGAGGGCCGTGATGCCAAGCCAGACCTCGAGATTCGTCACCTCGAGGCCGTCGACGCTGTGCGCCGCTGTCAGCACCCACTGATCCCCCACGAGAGAGCCTCCGCCCACCAGTCCCGGACTTGGCACATCCCGGCGCACGATTCCGGCAATCCAGGGAAACTCTCCGGGGGCCGCATCGGTGCCTTCGATGATCGATTGCCCTCCCGTCGGAAGGAGCAGAGTCAGCAGGCCAAGGAAGGTTGAAATCACGCGCCGCATCGGGACCGGGCATCGGAGGCAAATCATCTCCCCATCGACCTGTTTTTCCAAGTGGTCAATCCTACGGCGTGACAACGTTCAACACCTTTGATCTCCCCAGGGTCGACCAAGCGCTCAATGGTTCAGCACGAACTCTGCGGAATTCAGCAACGACCAGACGAGATCCTCGATCTTCGCCCGATCGGGTTTCTCTCCGAGATGCGACAGCGCGATCTGGCGTTCGTTGTCGGCAGGTTTGCGGGAAAAGAGCCGCAGGTAGACCTCCTCGACCGTCTCCGGAGCCGCCCTCGCGACGAGGCCTTCAAGCCACGGGCTCTTCGCCGAAAGTTTCTTCTGCAAGCCATCCGAGTTCATCAGATGCAACGCCTGCACGACGCTGCCCCCAGTCTCGCGTTCGCACGGGGGGGCTGCACTCGAATCGGGGCGGCCAAAGGCATCGAGGAAGTCGCTCGGGAGGAGGTGATTCCACTGCTGCATTGCCCGGGCGTCCGCGGGCAGACCGGTGAGTTTTTCGGGCTGCCCGGTGATCTCCGAAATCGCATCGAGGAGCACCTCTCCGGAGAGACGGCGCCGGTAGCTGCGCGAGAAGTTCCGCTGGTCGGCGACGTTGTGTTCGTTCGGCACGGAACTCTGCTGGTAGAGGCGGCTGTTAAGAATCACCCGCAAAGTGTGTTTCTGATCAAAGCCGTGCTCGGCAAAATCCTTCGCGAGCCAATCGAGGAGCGGCGCGTTCACCGGGGGATTCGAATCACGGAAATCGTCGACCGGATCGACCAGACCGCGTCCGAACATCTCGGCCCAGATCCGGTTGACCATGGCCTTGGAGAAATGGGGATTGTCCTTGCCCGTAAGCCACCCGGCAAAAACCTTCCGGGGATCGGTCTTGGCATCGATCGCGGCAAAGGCCTCGCCTCCCGGTGGACGCGGCACCATCACCGCCTCACTCACCGGATGAGTCACCTTGCCGCCCGGCTCGAACCACCAGTATTCCGGCTCGCCCGAGATCGGCGCCGAGATCCCCTGTCCCTTCTGCTTCATCGATCCGAAGAAAGCGGCCATGGAATAGTAGTCGTCCTGGCTCCAACGCTCCGACGGGTGGTGGTGACACTTCGCGCAATTCAACCGCACGCCGAGGAACAGCTGCGAGACAAACTCGGCCATGTCGGCGGCCTCGCGCTTGTCGCGGATCACGGCGACCGGGCCATATTCGTGGGAACTGCCAGCCGCAGTGAGGAGCTCGGTGACCACGGCATCCCAGGTCGTGTTGTCCCGGAACTTTTCGCGGATCCATTGGTCGAGAAGATAGACCGGCTTCACGCCGACTCGCTGGGTGTTGGGCCGGAGCAGGTCACCCCACTTCACCGACCAGTAGTCGGCATAATCAAAGCGGTTTTCCGGACCAAGGAGGCGCTCGACGAGTTTGGTGCGTTTGTCAGGATCGGTATCATCGAGAAAGACCTTTGCCTCTCCGATTGATGGGAGCCGACCGAGCACGTCGAGGGTGGCACGACGGAGAAACTCGTCGTCGCGACAGGGTTCGGAGGGATAAAGCCCGAGATCCTGAAAACGGGCGTAGGCGAGATCATCGACCTTGCCGTGGCGGGGCAGGGCCGTGTAGCGCTCGGCCGGGAGCAGGGTATCGGGAGGGATGACCAGCCGCATCGCCGCAACCTGGTCGACGTAGCGGACGATGACACTATTCTCACCCGGCACCTTTCCGGCCGTGATCTTCCCATCGTGATCGACCGAGGCAAAGGCCCTGTCATTCGAGGTGTATTCGGAAAGATGGGTGACCTCGCGCTTCATCCCGTCGGAGTAAGACGCGATCACCTTGATCTGCTTGCTCTGCCCCTTCTGGAAGGTGGACTCCGCCGGCTCGATCGCGAGACCGATGAGATCGGGCTCCTTTTCGACGCGGCGAGGCGCTCCTTCGGCGATCCATCGGCGGAGCACCTCGTAGAATTCCGAACCCTTCTCGAGGCGCTGTTCCCCTTCATGCGGCACCGCATTGGTCGCCTTGAGGAGGAGCAGGGAATGGTCGGGCGAAGAGGGAAAGACCCGGCGACCCCGCGCATCGTAGACGATCTCGCGGTAGTCGGAGTCGGGATCAAAGGAGAATATCGAGAGCTGGAAGCCGTTCTGCCCGTCCGCCTTCGCGTGGCAGCTCCCCGCCATGCATCCGGCCCGGGTGAGCACGGGCAGGACGTCGTTCTCGAAGGAGACCGTGGCCGCATCGGCGGCCCGGAGCATGGCAACGCCGGCTAAAAAGACGAGAATCGACGAGACCCTATTCATGGAAGGATGGTCGCAACGGGGCTTGATGTTTTGTTAGACTCAGCGGACACCGGAACCTCGAGGGTCTGCACCAGCTTGCCCTTGTCATCCCAGACGCGGAGCTTGCCATCCTCCCCACCTGCATAGGTCCATAGACTCTCGCGGTCGAAGGCGAGCGCGAACAGTGGCGAGCCCGCCGGCTCGAAAGCGCGTTCCTTCGCCCCGGTGGAGCGCTGCTCACCCTCGTGATCCTTCAGCTCGGTGAAGGCGGAGGGTTTGCCCGACTCCGGCACGGCGACGATGAGGTCGGTGTTGATCGCAGCGGCCTTCTCCTTGTCTTTCTCCTCAGCCTTCCTTTTCTCGTTCACCGGATCAATAGACCAAGTCAACCCGTAGAGCGGACCGGAGCGATTGGCGGCGAAAGAGCCGACCTTTTTGCCAGTGTCGAGATTCCAGACCTTGATTTCCTCGTCGTCGCCAGCGCTCGCGAGGCGGTCGCCGGTCGGGGAAAAGGCAGCCGTCAAGACGTAGCCGGTGTGACCCTCGAGCCGCTTGACGATCTCGTGGCTCACGCTATCGCGCACGACGATCAGCTTGTCCGCCGACGTCGTCGCGTAGCGCTTGCCATCGACGCTCAGCGCCATGGAGAAAATGCTGTCGAGGTGGGCGTTGTCGAAAGTCTTCACCGCCTCCGGGTCGAGGGTGATCTCGTGCAGGCGTCCGAGCTGCGAAGGCACGGAGTCGGCGACAAGGAGGCGTTTGCCATCGGCGAGGAAAAGCAGGGCGGTCTGTCGCCCGAGAAAGGGATCGCGGAACTCGCGGGCGAACTTCTGCGGCGCCGCCGGATCCCAAAAGCGAACCGATCGAAACCCTCCCGAGGCGAGGCGCCGGCCATCGGGTGAAAAAGCGAGGCTCTGCACCACGTCGTCGTGCGCGACCGAAGTCGCGGTGTGCTGGAGTTGGAAGGCGGGGGTTTTGTCTTTCTCTGCCGGCAACACCCGATACCATTCGATCGCGCCACCCCGTCCAACCGCGAGAGTCTTGCGGTCGGGCGAGAGAGCGACCGCGACGATGGGAGCGTAGTTCGACGGCAAAGGACCACTATGCACTTCAATCTTCTCGGGCAGATTCAGTTTCGCCCAATGATCGGCGTCCCACGGGGCCCCGGAATCGATCCACCGCTCGATCGCCACAATCTCGCGCGGATCGAGCTGACCCTTGGGCGGCATGTGCATGTCGACATCCGGGTAGAGCAACTCGACGAGCAGACTTTCCTTCGCTTTTCCGGGCAAGATCGCCGCATCGGTATCCCCGCCATCGATAAGGGACTCGCGCGAATCGATGAGGAGCCCGCCCTTCCGCTTCGCCTCGGTGTGGCAGCTGACACACTCTTGCCGCAGGATCGCGAGAGGATCCGGCGATTCCACGGCCCTCAGTGGCAAAGTCAGGACGAGGAGGACAAAGAAACTTTGACGAAGAGGCAACATCAAAGGAAGTATGCCCGCTCTTCACCGTCATGGTCAACTGGCGTGAGTGAGGGCGCATCCGACAGTCGCGCCGGCGACGTGGGGGCTTTCCAGGCGCCTCATCGCATCTGCAACCGGATCGACACTCCGTCGCGTGCGGTCGGATCAGCCACCGAAGAGGCATCAATGAGGATCTCGTCGGCCTTTCGCCGGGCTGCGGTTCGACCACCTTCCCTCAGCGAAATCCATTTTTTATTGGGTTCCACGTTCACCCGTAGCCAGTCGGCTGGAGCCTCAGGCTCCCGCTCCGGGGTGCGGTAGCGCCCGGACCTCACCGCAGCAGTGACCGCGGACCCGCTGGCGTCCCGGTATTCGACGTCGAAGTGGCGCGAGCCGTTTCCTCCCCGCAACGCAAACCGATCAGGACGGTTGCCACCGTTGATCACCGACACAAACGCACTGACTGGAGTCACTTTGAAAGTCGTGTTCCGAGTTTTCCGAAAAAAACGATCCGTGTAGACCTCGCTGCCACGCATGGAAGCGAGGGAACCCCCGACCGAAGCGTCGGGGCGTCGCACCGCGATGGTTCGTTCGTCGAGGGTCAGGGTGTAGGGTTGCGCGGGCCCGGCAGCACCGAAGGGGCGAAGGATCTCGAGGGAATAGGATCCAGCTTCAAGGATCAGAACCATTTCCAGTTCTGCCCCCGCAGCCAGAGACCGCAGCAGGGTTCCGTCCCCGGCAAAAAAACGCGCCTCGAGTCCCTCCCCTCCAGAGGTGGAGGCGGCGAAGACCCGCGGACCGTTCAGCGTGAATCGGAAGATCTGCCCGTCTCCGGAAAAAATCGATCGAGCAGACGAGGCGACGCCATCCAAGAAGATTGCCTCGGTGTCGGTAGTGAAGACGACGTTTTCCCCGTAGCTGGTGCCAAGGTTGTTCGTCGCGTAGGCCCGCGCATGGTAGGTCGTGCCTTCGTCCAAGCCGGCGGCCACGACGCTGAAGGTTCCGGTGCCTCCGCTG
>NEUQ01000014.1 GCA_002288445.1 Verrucomicrobiia bacterium Tous-C2TDCM
CCTTCCGTCATCTCCGCGACGCCCTGTCGGACGAGAGCCCCTTTCTGCGTCTCTTCCCCCGTCCGGACCCGGCCCGTGAATGGTTGTCACAATGGCGCGGACATCTTGACCAGATCGGCATTCAGGTCGAAACCGCCACCTCCACGATGCGTTCGGTCAACCCCGTCGTAATCCCCCGGAATCATCGCCTCGAGGAGGTCATCGCGGCCGGGAAAAATCGTGATTTCGCGCCCTTTCACCAACTCCGCGAAACCCTCCGATCGCCCTACGAAGAACGGCCCGAAGCCTCCGCGTTCGAAAGCCCTCCGCAACCCTCCGAGGAGGTGCAGGCGACTTTCTGCGGCACCTGAGCCCGATCAGGCCCGTTCGGCAATCGGAGTGATCGCCTGATCCGTGGTCGGACCCGTGTAGAGGGTGAGCGGACGGTAGAGGCGGTTGTCGTCGAGCTGCTCGAGAACTTGGGCGGTCCAACCCGCGGCGCGGGCGATCGCAAAAATCGGCGTGAAAAGATCGGTCGGAATACCAAGCGAGTAGTAGACCGTCGCCGAGTAGAAATCGACGTTGGCGTTGAGATCCTTGCGCTCCTTCATGAGATGGGCGATGCGCTCGGACATGTCGATCCACTTCGATTCACCGAGTTCCTTCGTCAGCTTGACCGCCATCTTGCGCAGGAAGGGGGCGCGGGGATCGAGCACCTTGTAAACGCGGTGACCGATGCCCATGATCTTCTTCTTGTTGGCGAGGGCGTCCTCGATGTAGGCATCGACCGCATCGAGCGTGCCGATCTCCTGCAACATGTGGATCACCCCTTCGTTGGCCCCCCCATGAAGCGGCCCCTTTAGCGTGCCGATCGCGGACGTGATCGACGAATAGAGATCCGAGAGAGTCGCGACGGTAACGCGGGCGCTGAAGGTCGAAGCATTCATGCCGTGATCGGCATGAAGCGTGTATGCCGCATCGAGGGTGCGGGTCGCCTCATCTCCGGGTTCCTTTCCGTTCATCAGGTAAAGAAAGTGGGCCGCTTCGGAAAGGTCCTCGCGCATCGGCATCAGCTCGAGCCCCTGACGGGAACGGTGAAAGTGAGCCACCATCATCGGCATCGTCGCGCAGATCGCCATGGCACGCTCCTCGTTGAGGGGGCGATCCTGATCTCCGCCACGGCGATCGTAGAGACCGAGCATGCTCACGCCGGTGCGCAGCACATCCATGGGAGAGGCATCCTTGGGCGCGGATTTTAGGAAATCGATGACACCCTGGGGCAAACGGCGGTGCGAACGGAGATTCTTGGTGAAGACCTCGAGCTGCGATTGCGTCGGGAGCTGGCGACGGTGCAGGAGATACATGACCTCCTCAAAGGTGCAGTGCTCGACGAGATCTTGGATGTTGAAACCGAGATAACGAAGAACCCCCTCCTGACCCTGCACGTCACTGAGGCAGGATTCGTTTGCAATGACTCCCTCGAGTCCCTTCGCGTATTCCGGTTTGTCCGACATAAGATGGTCTTTCTATAAATTCGATGCCCCCGGATCAACCCGGAAGCGATTGACGCGCCGCTTTTTTCTCAACCCATGGCGCGGACAAGGGCTTGCCCCATGTCCGAGGGATTCTTGGCAACCTCGATACCCGCGTCTCGCAAAGCCTCGATCTTGGCCGCGGCGGTCCCCTTGCCTCCGGAGACAATCGCGCCGGCGTGGCCCATTCGGCGGCCGGGAGGCGCACTTGAACCGGCGATGAAGGCGGCCATCGGCTTTTTGCAATTCTCCTTGGCCCAGGCCGCGGCGATCTCTTCATTCGATCCACCGATCTCGCCGATCATGATGATGGCCTCGGTCTCGGGATCGTCGTTGAACATCTTCAACACATCAAGGTGGGTGGTGCCGTTGATCGGGTCGCCGCCGATGCCGACGCAGGTGCTCTGGCCGAGCCCGAGATTCGTCAGCTGCCAGACCGCCTCGTAGGTGAGAGTGCCGCTGCGGGAGACGACCCCGACCTTGCCGCGCTTGTGAATGTAACCGGGGGCGATGCCGATGCGGCAGCCGCCGTGGGAATCCTTGCCGAGACCGGGGGTGACGATGCCGGGGCAGTTCGGACCGATGAGGCGGGACTTCTTCCCTTCCATCGCGGCGCGGACCCGCATCATATCCATCACCGGAATGCCCTCGGTGATCGCCACGACGAGCTCACACCCCGCGTCTACGGCCTCGAGAATGGCATCGCCCGCAAACGGGGGAGGCACGAAAATCGCGGAGACGGTGGCACCGGTGACCTCAACCGCTTCGGCGACGGTGTCGAAAATCGGAACCTTGTCGGCGAACTTCTGGCCGCCTTTTCCCGGAGTGACTCCGGCGACGAGTTGGGTGCCGTAGTCGAGGCTGAGCTGGGCGTGGCGTCCGCCAAAGGAGCCCGTGATCCCCTGCACGAGGATCTTGGTGTTTTCGTTTACGAGAATAGCCATGGGAAAGTGTCAGGGTGGGAGTGGGAATCAAGCGGCGATGGCCTTGACCGCCTTGTCTGCCGCATCAGCGAGGGTGTCCGCGGAAATGAGGGCGACGTCGGATTCGGCGAGGGTGCGTTTGCCGGCTTCAACGTTGTTGCCCTCGAGGCGGACGACGAGGGGGATCATCAGGTCGACTTCCTTGCAGGCGGCGACGATGCCCTTGGCGATGACATCACAGTCCATGATCCCGCCGAAGATGTTCACGAGAATGGCCTCCACCTTGGGATCTCCAAGGATGATCTTGAAGGCGTTGGTGACCTGCTCCTGCGTGGCACCGCCCCCGACGTCGAGGAAGTTGGCGGGTTCGCCGCCGCAATGCTTGATGATATCCATCGTCGCCATGGCGAGTCCGGCACCGTTCACGAGACAGGCGATATTGCCGTCGAGTCCGATGTAGTTGAGATGATACTTGGCCGCCTCGACTTCGCGGGGATCTTCCTCGGTCGGGTCGTGGAGGGCGGCGATCTCGGGGTGGCGGTAGAGCGCGTTATCGTCGAAATCAAATTTCGCATCCAGCGCGAGGACTTGGCCGTCGGGCGTGGTGACGAGCGGATTGATCTCCACCATCGAGCAGTCGCACTCGAGGAAGAGGCGGTAGAGCGCGGCGAGGAGCTTGCCGAATTGCTTCGCCTGATCGCCCGCGAAACCGAGTTTCGCCGAGAGTTTGCGCACCTCATAGGGCTGCAGACCGAGGAGCGGATGGATCGCTTGGTGGAAGATCTTCTCGGGGGTGTGCTCGGCGACGTCCTCGATGTTCACGCCACCTTCGGTGCTGGCGACGATGACCGGCGACTTGCTCTCGCGGTCCATGAGGATGGCGAGGTAGTATTCCTTCTCGATCTCGACTCCGTCTGCGACCATCACCTTACTCACGAGCTTGCCCTCTTCGCCAGTCTGGTGGGTGACAAGCACCTGACCGATCATCTTACCGGCGATTTCGCCCGCCTCATCGGGCGTTTGCACCAGGTGAACTCCGCCTTTGAAGCCGTTTTTGAAGGTACCCTTACCCCGCCCGCCCGCGTGAACCTGCGCCTTCACGACGATGTTTTTGCCGATTTCAGCGGCAGCCGCCCTGGCCTGCTCGGCGGTGTCGGCAACCTTGCCTTGAGGCGTGGGCACGCCGAATTTTTGAAAGAGTTCCTTGGCCTGGTATTCGTGAATGTTCATGGTGCAAAGCGGCGGCTCGGGACGCGGCGGTCCGCTGACGAGAGCGGCAACTTACGGAGGGGCTTCCACTGGTCAAGGTGGAAGTCGCTACAAGCTCGGCAGCAATTGCGCCACACGCGGGAGGATTGTCGAAACGACGACGCCGGGCGACCCGTACGAACCGATCAGAAATCGAGGAGAACCTCGGCCCGGCGGTTCTGCGAGCGACCGCTGGGGTTGTCCGATCCGTCCGGAAGGAAGTTGGGCTTGCGGGGCTTGGCGGCACCAAAGGCCTCGGTCACGACCTGCTCCGGCTTCACCCCGAGTCCGATGAGCGTCTGCCGGATGGTTTCGGCGCGACGGTCGCTGAGATTGACATTGTAATCATCGCTGCCGAGGGCGTCGGCATGCCCGTTGATCCGTATGACCCGCTCAGCTCCTTCCTTGAGGATGTCGGCCACGATGGTGAGTTGGCGGTGGGTGCGGGGAGTCAGACCGGCATCGTCGAATTCGAAGTAAAGCACGAGGGAGTCTCCGCCTGATGGATCTTCGACGATCGGGCTGTAGGCAACCTTGCCCGCGCCGGCGGCTTCAGAGAGAGCGGAAAGAACCTTCGAGAAGGTGAGACCGTTGACCTTCCACGCTTGATCGATTTTGCCCAGCTCGACCGCGAATTCCGAAGCCGCCACCCCCGAATCGACCCGAGCCAGCACCCAAGTGATGTCCTCGCGGGAAAGGGTCACCACGAGAGGCCGCTCGGCTCTGAGGCCGAATTTCCCCTCCTCGATCGCGATCATGAGCGCGGCGACGCGTTCATCGGTGACGGTGGCGGGATCGGCGAGAGCGCGCGCGGTGGCAAAGTCACGCTCGATGACCGCCTTGGAGAACGCATGGGCGACGGTCAGGGCATCGGCTTCCTGCACTGCAGGGGCGGGACCGGAAGGGGCGACCTCGGACGCGACAGGGGAGCCGGCGGGTCTCACGGGCCTCGCCAGGGCAAAAGGCAGGCTGATCTTGGCAACTTCAAGCGACTCTTCCGGCGTCACCGTGAGGTCAGTGTAGAGCTGGCGAGGTTTCGAAGCGGAAGCAGCGGGGTTCGCTGGGACGAAATTGAACGCCCAGCGAAGTCCTTCCGCCGACTTCGAAATTTCAACAAAGGGCTTGGCGGGGTCGAGTTTCATCAAGTCGCGGCCCTCGACCAGAGCCTTCACCTCATCGAGGATGCCTCCGGCGATGCCCCCTTCTCCGACCAGCTCGGAGAAGGCAGCGAAGTCCTTCGCCCCGATTTTCTCAGCCAGAGCGGCCATCGCCGCCTCGGGGGTCTTGAAAAGGGAATCCACGGGCTCGGTCGGCACCGGCTTCACGGCAACCTCCGGAGTCTCCGGCGCTGGCGCTGTGCGAGAGGCGGACGACGCTTCGGCGCTCTTTGCCGGCTCCGGGGCTTTGGCTTTCGAGGGTTCCGCGGGCTCCTCGTCATCAAAGTCCGCGGGAACCGTCGCGAGAGGGGGGATCGTAAGCTCGACTTTCTCACCACATCCCCTCAGAGAGAAGAGCGAGATGACCAGCCCGATCAGAATGATTCCAAAGAAGATAGAGGCGGTCGTCTTGTTCATACTCGAGTGGGCCGGGGTCACACCAACCCAATGTAACCGAACGGGAACTTTCGGAAACCGAAAAGTCCCTTTCCCGAATAGTCCGATCGGGCCAGACGCAAAGCCGCCTCAAATCATTGCGTCCACGAGATCGGCCAGAGCGACAACGCGTTCGCTGCGATCGGCGAGACAGCGCAGGTTCAATTCGGGGAATTCGGTTCCGACGACCACGGCGTAGATTGCTCCCGACTGCTCGGCAGCCTGAAACTGCTTCCCGACCTTCGCCGGCGAAAGCGAGGCAATCACCCGAAGCCCCGCTCCGCGAAGCTGCTGCACCACCCCGGCCGCCTCAGCCTCTTTGTCCGGATCCGCCAAGACGACGTAGGCGTCGACCCGCCCGCTCTCGGCAATGGCGGCGCTGAGTTTGGCGGCGGGACCTTCCGTTTCGCGGATCAGGTCGGTGATGACCATGTCTCCCATCGCAAAACCGCAGGCCGCCATTTCGACGCCCCCGATGAGACCGATGAGTTGGTCGTAACGACCACCTCCGGCGACGGCGCGCATCCCCTTGCCGATGTCGAAGATTTCAAAAACCGGTCCCGTGTAGTAGGCCAGCCCGCGCACGATTCCGAGGTCCACCTCGACGTATTCAGCGAGTCCACGAGCGGCGAGATCCGCGAGGATGCGGCCGATCGAGGGCGAGGCCTCCGCGCCCGAGGCGATGAAGGCGCGCACTTCTTCGAGAGTGATGCCGAGTGCACCGAGCTGCTCGATCACCTTTTCCTCAGGAGTCCGTTCCATCTTGTCGATGACCTGAAGGAAAGTCGTCACGCCCGCCTCATCGAGGCCCTTCCCGATCGCGAGTCCAACCCAAGCGTTGCGGTCGCTCACGCGGATGCGGAAGTCGTTCGCAGTGAAGCCGAGTTCGCGCATCAAATCAATCGCAAGGGCCATCAACTCCGCATCCGCGAGGATGGAATCCTCCCCGAGGATGTCGCAGTTGAACTGGTAGAACTCGCGACCGCGTCCCTTCTGGTGTTTCTCGTAACGGAAAAACTGCCCGATCGAAAACCAGCGCAGCGGCTTGCGGAAGTCGCGCTGACGCGCCGCGGCCATGCGGGCGAGGGTCGGGGTCAGCTCGGGGCGCATCGAGACGTCGCGCTCGCCCTTGTCCGTGAAACAGAAGAGCTGGTTGACGATCTCGGCCCCGCTCTTGCGGCGGTAGAGGTCGGTCGGTTCGAGGATGGGTCCCTCGTATTCGACGAAACCGTAGCGTCGCGCCACCTTTCGCCAAGTCTCGAAGACATGATTTCGCGCCGCGCAATCCTCCGGATAGAAATCGCGAAAGCCGGGCAGGGTCTGGAAACGGGTCGCCATGGTGCGGGCGGAAGTTGCGACGCGGGAGCGTTCCCCGCAAGTCTCAACCGAAGACGATGGTGCGGTTCGCGTGGACGAGGGTGCGCCGATTCAGGTGGAGCCAGACGGCCCGGCTCAACACAGTCTGCTCGAGGGCCCGACCCTTCCGGATGAAATCGTGGACCGAATCGCTGTGCGATACCGGCGTGACACCCTGGGCGATGATGGGACCCTCGTCGAGATCCTCAGTGACGTAGTGGCTCGTCGCCCCGACCAACTTCACCCCTCGCTTGTGGGCGGAATGATAGGGTCGCGCCCCGGGGAAGGCGGGGAGGAAGGAGTGGTGGATGTTGATGATCCGGTTCGGAAACGCCTCGGTCATGAGCGGACTGAGGATCTGCATGTAGCGGGCGAGGATCACGAGATCGACACGCTCTTCCTGCAGCATCGCGATCTGCGCGCGCTCCTGACCTTCCTTCGTCACGGCGGTGATCGGGAAATGTCGGAAAGGAATCCCGAAACGCTCCGCGACCGGCTTGAGATCCTCGCGATTGCTCACGATCAAGGGAATCTCCATGCGGAGCTCGCCGCTCTCGTGGCGCGAGAGGAGATCGTAGAAGCAGTGATTATCCTTCGTTACAAAAAGGGCGGACCGGGGCACGATGTCGGAGAAGTGCAGCTCCCAGCGCATCACGAAGCGCTCCAGAATCGGCATCAGCGCCGAGGCGATTCCCTCACGGGCGATCGCGAATCCTTCCAGTTCCCATTCGACCCGCATGAAGAAGGCACCTTCCTCGAGGTCGACGTGCTGGTTGATGTCGACAATGTTCCCCTGGTTCTCGAAGAGGAAGGTCGAGAGGGCGGCAACGATGCCAGCCCGGTCGGGACAGGAGATCAGAAGGATCGCTGTGGGCGAGTCTGTCGGAGAGTTGCTCAAGGAAGGAGGGACGGCGAATCCGATTCAGAAGAGTGCTCGAGGGGGGACTCGAACCCCCACAGGTTACCCCACAAGATCCTTAGTCTTGCGCGTCTACCAATTCCGCCACCCGAGCGACTTCCTTGAGCCAGACCAAGGTCCGGCGCGAAGGGTTGCAATGCTAAATGGGATTCAAATCCTCTGCAAGCACATTCTTTGAACCCGGAGAGAGGTTTTTTCGAGCACCGGCCCTCGAAGCATCGCAGAGGGATCTCCAGCAGATTCGGGGAGGCCAACAGATTCCTTTTAACATTCCAATCTGCTGACCTCCCTGAATCGGTTGGACAAATCGGATTTTCGAAAATCGGACTACCCTCCGTCGGGAGCACCTTCCTAGCCCCAGAGTCACCGGGATCTTCAGACCCAGAGATTCCGGTCGAGGGTGCGGTATTGGATCGCCTCGAGGACTTGGACCTCGCGGATGTCGCGCTCGCCTTCGAGATCGGCGAGGGTGCGCGCGACTTTGAGAATGCGGTCGTAGGCGCGGGCGCTGAAGTGGAGTGTCTCCATGGCCTGCTCGAGGGTCCGCTCGCTGCGGGCATCGAGGGCGCAGAACTCGCTGACGAGGCGGCTCCCCATGTCGGCGTTGCAGAGCACCCCAGGGTGCGAGACGAAACGCGCCAGTTGGACCTGCCTCGCCTCCTCGACCCGTTCGCGGATCACGGCCGAGGATTCGCCGCCGCTCTCCGAACGCAGCTCGCGGTAATCCACGGCCGGCACATCGACGTGCAGGTCGATGCGGTCGAGGAGCGGACCGCTGATGCGCTGTCGGTATTTTTCGATCTGGTTCGGCGAGCAGCGGCACTCGCGCGAGGGATCGCCGAGGTAGCCGCAGGGACAGGGATTCATCGCCGCGACGAGACTGAAGCGGCTCGGAAAGGTGAACTTGCCCGCCGCCCGCGAGATCGTGACCTGGCCGTCCTCGAGCGGTTGGCGCAGCACTTCGAGGGTGGAGCGGCGGAACTCGGGCAACTCGTCGAGAAAGAGGATTCCATTGTGCGCAAGACTGACCTCGCCCGGGGTCGGGAGACTGCTCCCACCGAGGAGTCCGACATCCGAAATGGTGTGGTGCGGCGAGCGGAAGGGGCGCGTCGCGAGGAAGCTGTTTTTCCCATCGACGAGCCCGGCGACGCTGTGGATCTTCGTGGTCTCGATCGCCTCCTCCTCGGTCATGGCCGGGAGAATCGTGGCGAGGCGCTTCGCGAGCATCGACTTGCCCGTGCCGGGACTGCCGAGCATGAGAATGTTGTGCCCGCCCGCCATCGCCACCTCGAGGGCCCGTTTGGCGTGGGCCTGGCCTTTCACTTCATTGAAATCGATCGGGTAATGCTGCTTCGCCCGGAAAAAGGCCTCTCGGTCAAGCTTTTCGGGTTTGATATGGCTCTCCCCGGCGAGGAGCCCGTAGGCATCGCGCAGGCTCTCGATCCCGTAGACGTAGATCCCCTCGACGATGCTGGCCTCGACCGCGTTTTCCTTCGGCACGAAAATCGCCCGCAACCCCTGCTGTTTCGCCTGAAGGGTGAGTGGGAGGATCCCTTTGATCGGCCGGACCCGCCCATCGAGGGCGAGTTCACCCGCCATCGCACACTTCTTCAGCGCCCCATCGGTGAGCGCGCCATTCTGCTCCTGCGCGAGCGAGACCATGCCGATGGCGATGGGCAGGTCGAAACTCGGCCCTTCCTTGCGAAGATCGGCCGGCGCGAGATTGATCGTGATGAGCTTGCTGGGCCAGCGCAGCCCGCTATTTTTCACCGCGGTGACGACCCGGTCGATGCTCTCGCGCACCGCGGCATCGGGCAGACCGACGAGTTTGAAATCGACCTTGCCCACGTCCGCCGCATTCACCTCGACCTCGACAGGGACGGCATTGACGCCATGGACGGCTCCGGAATAGACGCAGGTCAAAGACATGGGAAAAAGGGACGTTTCCGGATGTTTCCCGAAATCTTTCTCTTTTTCAACCAAAAAACTGTTCAAAAAGCCATCACTCCATCGAATAGGGGTCGATGTCGACCGCGACGACAAAGTCCTCGGCTGCGTGGGAGGGCTCAGATGAGGAAGTGGAAGCGTCACCCTTTCACGAAAAGGTCCGTGCTCGTCGCCCATCCTCTGCAATTCCTAGGTCCCGATCACATCCTTCTGCAAATCACGCAGCACCCTCAAGTCGCCCCAGTCCGCACCGCGCATGCGACGGGCCCCCGTCGTCCGCTTTTCGCCGAACCGTTTTCGCAAGACCTGTTCGCGCTCAAACACCGCATTCACAAAAGCCGCCGTTCCCAGCACCGCACCGTCGCAGAAGTAACGCACCCGGTGACGCAGTGCCTGCCGCGCCGGCATCGTCCCGCCTTGCTCGATCACTTCGTCGACCTCGGCCTCCTTCATCCCGCGACGGCCGCGCTGCCCGAGAGCCGGATCCCCGGTGACTTCCCGACCTTCCTCGTAGAGAAAGATCCGGTAGCGCGGCAAGGTGCGCCGCCAATCGTGACGGAAATCCGGGTCCTGCAGAGCCTCGCTCAGCATCAGCCCCAGGCCCTCACGAGCCCTTTGTGCGCGCCGCCCTTCCCCAACCGCCTCCGCATAACCGCACCAGCGGTAATCCTCGGGATTCGAAACAATGCCTGCGCGCACCGGGTTCAAATCGATGTAGGCCGAGATCATGAGCAAGGCCTGTTCGCAGTCCTCCACCAACATGCTCTTGTAGCGCCCCTCCCAAAGCGTTCCCGTGCGGCCGAGGCGCTTATTCATGTAGAAGGTGATGCGGAGTTTCACCTCCTTGAGGAAAAGTCCGAGGTCCCCGCGTCGCCGTTCGAAGCGTGAAAGGATTTCGCGGTGCCATCGTTCGTCGCCGGCGGCCCGTGCCCTCTCCAGCTCCTGCTTCACTCCTTCCACGACATGGCCTTCGTAGAGCAGCGGCAGCACCGCGACGAGACCTTCCTCATCGAGCGGCGGAAGCGTCTCCCGGTCCGGCACTTCGAGGAGAAGGTGGAAGTGATTGGACATCAAACAGTAAGTCACAATCCGCACCCCGGAGAAGGCTTCCTGGTTGCGGAGGATCTTGCGGAAGATCTCCTTGTCCTTCGCTTCAAAGACTCTCCGCCGGTCCACGACGCGGGACATGACGTGGTAGAAGGATCTTCCGGTTCCGAGGAGGCGCGCGGTTCTCATGGGGAGAAGTGAGGGGGATGAAGCGGATGGTTAGTCATTGGATTCTAAAGCCGGATGGTCGGCTTGACAAGGGCGGACGATTATTGATTGTCTGTCCCCTAAACCCTCCCGATTTGGCCGGATGAGTCAACGATTTTCACGCGAAACCGGACCGTTTCGCGGATCGCGAACCGAAAAATCGGACGATCAGGGCACGGCGTTTCGCTCCCGGTCGATTTCGCTTTTGAAACCAAGCGGGCTTTTCCGGATTGTCGCGCGGGAGGTGCCTCAGTTCACCCCGACGACCGCCCACTCCCCCTCGGGAAACGGATCGGGCCCATCGAGGACGAGACGGCGTCCGTCGCCCAGATCGAGTTCGGGGGCGGTCCACGCGGGATCGCCTTCCGTCCACCGATCCGGTCCGAAATCCTCGAAGTCATCCCGCCAGATCGCGTGGGGCGGAACCTCGATGGGCTCCATCGTTTGATTCGTCCGCCCCGCTCGGCGGACTCACCCTGCGGGCTTCGGCTGCGCCTCCGTCCAAAACGCCTCCGATCCCTCGGCGTTTTTCGATGTCGAAGGGCGGTTCGGGCGGAGGCGGCAGGGCGACGATTGCTTGATGTCGCTTACGCTCCACCCTTCGGGCTGCCATTGGGCAGTCTATGTCCGCTTCGCTCCCATTCCCACAATCCATGCCATTCACAGGAACAGCTCACCCCTCGGCAATCTCGTCGGCCATCTCCCTCCAAGCTCCAAACCTCTTGCCCGGCGATGCCCGGCGTCGGCGTTGCTGTTCGGGGCAACGGAATTCCACGGAAAAATCAGGATTCCAAGGAATGGATAAGCCTTTTTGGAGAGGTCAATGTTTTTGCCAATTGGTTCGGTTTCCGTGCCTTCCGTGAATTCCGTGGGCCTCGATTTCTCAATTCAGGATCACCCCATCGAATAGGGGTCGATGTCCACAGTGACGACGACGTCCTCGGGGAAGGTGAGATCCTTCAGGGTCTCGCGGATGTGGCGGGCGAGGAGGCGGGCGCCGGGCGATTTCAGGACGATTTGGAAACGCCATTGGTCGTGGGATTTCACGAGCGGAGACGGGAGCGGCTCGGTCAGGGTGACTCCCTCGGGGAGGCGGCGCTTGAGGCGGGCGTGGAGGGTTTTCAGGGAAAACTCGGCGCGCTCCTGGTGGATCGAACGCGCCGTGATGAGGGCGAGATGGGCGAAGGGCGGGTGGAGGAAACGCTGCCGCAGGGCGAGTTCGTATTCGGCGAAGCCCTCAAAGTCGTGGTGCCGGGCAAATTGGATCGAGGGATGGTGCGGCGTGTAGGTCTGCACGACGACCTCGCCCTCGAGCTCGCCGCGTCCGGCGCGCCCCGCGACCTGGGTGAGGAGCTGGAAGGTGCGCTCGCCCGAGCGGATGTCGGGGATGTGGAGCCCGACGTCGGCATTGAGAACCCCGACGAGGGTGACATTGGGAAAGTCGAGTCCCTTCGCGATCATCTGCGTGCCGAGGAGGATGTCGATCTTGCGGGCGCGGAAGGCGTTTAGGGTGTCGCGCAGCTCGTTCTTTTTCCGCATCGAGTCGGTGTCGACGCGGCGGATCGTCGCCTCGGTGAAGACCTGCCGGAGGATCTCCTCGACCCGCTCGGTGCCGTAGCCGGCGTTGACGATGGAACGTCCCGAGCACTCGGGACATTGCCGCGGCGGCAACTGCGAGAAACCGCAGATGTGGCAGATGAGGCGGTCTTCCTTGCGATGCAGGGTCAGGGTGGTGCTGCAGTGGCGGCAATTCGCCACGTAACCGCACTCGGGGCAGAGGATGTTGCGGGCGAAACCACGGCGATTCAGGAAGAGGATGGTCTGCTCTCCCTTGGCGAGGCGCTGCTCCATCGCGAGGCGGAGTTTGGTCGAAAGGATCGTTGGTCCTGACTGGCTCTTGCGGCCCTCGTTGCGCATGTCGATGATGCGGATGAGCGGCAGCTTGCGGTCGTCGATGCGGAGGCGCATCGTCGCCAATTCGTATTTGCCCTCCCTGACATTGTTCCAAGACTCGAGCGAGGGCGTGGCGCTGCCGAGGAGGACGGGGCATCCCTCGAGATGTCCGCGCACCACCGCGATGTCGCGCGCCTGATAGCGGGGCACGGTATCCTGCTTGTAGGAATTCTCATGCTCCTCGTCGACGACGATGAGACCGAGATTCTCGATCGGTGAAAAGATCGCGCTGCGCGCGCCGATGACGATGCGCGCCTTCTGATCGAGCACCTTGCGCCATTCGTCGTGCCGTTCGCCCTCGGAGAGATTGCTGTGGAGGATGGCGACGCGGTCCTTGATCTTCGCGAAGCGCTGCTTGAAGCGGTCGGCCGTCTGCGGCGTCAGGGCGATCTCGGGCACGAGGACGATGGCCCCCTTCCCCGCCTCGACCGCGAGCTGGATCGCCTGCAAATAGACTTCCGTCTTGCCGCTGCCGGTGACGCCGTGAAGCAGGATTGGCCGCACCTTCTCGCCGCTTTCGAGGCGCGCGGTCGAGGCCTTGATCTGCTCAAGCACGGCGGCCTGTTCCTCGTTGAGGACGAGCGGAGCCGACTCGACGTAGTCGACCGAGTCGAGCGGATCACGGGTGACGATGCGGTCGGCAAGACGGATGAGCCCGCGCTCTTCGAGGACCTTCAGCGCGGTGCGCGGGATCCCGAGATCGCTAGTCAATTCCTGCAGGCTCGTCACGCCTCGTTCCGCGAGGATTCGCAGCGCTTCGCGATGCCGTTTCTGGCGGGCCCCGAAGGTATCGAGCAGCGCATCGTCGACCGTGGCGAGGAGTTCCACCACCTTCTCTTTCTTGCGTTTTTCCTCCTCGCCCCGCGAAGGTTTCGGCAACATCGTGCGGATCACCGTCTCGATCGGGGCGAGGTAAAAGGTCGCGATCCACTCGGCCAGTTTCATGAGGCCGGGAGTGAGGAAGGCATCGTCCGAGACCGTGCCGAGGATGGGCTTGAGCCGGTATTTCAACCCATCGGTCTCGACCCACTCGATCTCCGTGACGGTGCCGAGGGCGCTGCGATTCCGCAGGGGCACGCGCACCCGTTGCCCGGGCGAAACGTCGACCGACTCCGGCGCGAGGTAGGAGAAGGTCAAGTCGCTCGTCGCACCGTCGATGAGGACTTTGACTGCCCGCTCTTTCGCCATGATCGCCTCCACGCCGACCGAGCCGACCTCAACCGGTGAAAAAGCGCTTCGCCTTCTCGAAGAAGCTCCCGCCCACGGGGTGGTTCCTGTCGGTGACGGTCCCCGCGAACTCGTGGAGGAGGCGCTCCTGATCTTTCGTCAACTTCACCGGAACCTCGACCTGGACATTGACGAGGAGGTCTCCCTTTCGCCCCGTCTGCAGGTCGGGAATCCCCTTTTCGCGAAGGCGGAAGGAAGTGTTCGTCTGAGTGCCTGGGGCGATCTTGACCGAAGCCTGTCCCTTCAGGGTCGGAACAACGAGTTCCCCCCCGAGCGCAGCGAGGGTGAAGGGAAGCGGCACCTCGCAATAGAGATCGGAACCATCGCGCTCGAAGACTTCGTGTTCCTTGATGTGGACCACGACGTAGAGGTCGCCGGGCGTTCCGCCCTGCTGGCCCGCGTCGCCGTGCCCGACGGAACGAAGCCGTCCGCTGTCGATCATGCCGGCGGGAATCTTCAGCTTGATGCGGCTGCTGCCTTTGACGCGCCCCTCGCCCGAGCAATCGCGGCAGGGATTCGTAATCAATTCACCGACGCCTCCACACGCGGGGCAGGGCTGCTGCACTTGGAAAAAACCCCGGCTCGTGATCACCTGGCCGACACCGCCACAGGTCGAGCAGGACCGCACATCGCCTCGCCCGCCTTGGGCCCCCGTGCCAGTGCAGGTCTCGCAGGAGACGAGGCGCTCGATCTTCAGTTCCTTCTCGACCCCATCGGCGGCCTCTTCGAGAGAGATCTGGAGATCGTAGCGGAGATCCGAGCCGCGCTTGCGGCGCTCGGAGCGGGCGGCCCGGCCGCCGCCACCGCCGCCGCCGAAGAATTCCTCGAAAATGCTGCCGCCGCCGCCGCCGCCGCCGAAGACCTCGCGGAAGATGTCGAAGGGATCGACCCCGCGTCCTCCCGCGGATGGCCCGGTGCCCTGGCTGAAGGCCCGGTGACCGTAGCGATCGTAGGCGGCGCGCTTTTGCTCGTCGGTGAGGATCTCGTAGGCCTCTCCGATCTCCTTGAATTTGTCCTCCGCCTCCTTGTCGTCCGGATTTTTGTCCGGATGAAATTGCATGGCAAGACGCCGGTAGGATTTCTTGATCTCAGCGCCCGAGGCATCGCGCGACACCTCCAGCACCTCGTAGTAGCAGCGTTTTTCCATGGCTCAGGATTCGGTGCCGGGACCGGCCGAGACGACGACGTTCGCGGCTCGGAGAAGCCGATCCTTGAGGCGGTAGCCACGGCGCATCGTGTAAAGGACCTGACCCTCCGGGGCGCTCTCGTGGTTCTCCTGCTTAAGGGCCTCGTGCACGTTCGGGTCGAAGGCGACGCCATCGGAGGCGACGATCTCGACGCCCTGCTCGCCGAGGAAATCTTCGAGTTGCTTCCGCACCATCGACATTCCCTGGAGAATGATCGACCCGCTTCCTTCGGCCGATTCGGCGGCCTTCAGGCCCATCTCGAAGTTGTCGATGATGGGAAGGAGCTGCTCCAGCAATCCGCGGTTCGCATACTGGATCGCCTCGAACTTCTCGCGCGCCATGCGCTTGCGGAAATTGTCGAGATCCGCCGTGGCACGGGCTGCGACATCCTTCCACTTTTCGATCTCGGCGGAGGAGTCGACGGCGGCGGACTCGGCTTCGCCTTCAAAATCGAGTTCGACGGGAACGGATGGCGCGTTTTCGACACCTTCCGCACCGACGCTGGATTCGTTCGAATCGGGTGTTTCTTGTTCTGATGAATTGGTCATGCCTGCGTGAAATCGCCCCGCGAGACATCGCGGGCCGGGACTATTCACCTTTTCTTGATGGCAATCAAGGTGATGTCGTCGCTTCGGGGCTCCTCACCGGAAAAGCGGTGGAGATCGGCCATGACCTCGTTGACCAGCTCCTGCGCGGTAAGGTCCTTGTTTTCGACGAGGACCATGACGAGTCGGTCGATTCCATACTCCTCCCCACAAGAGCTCTCGCTCTCGATGATCCCATCCGTGTAGAGCAGGAGGATGTCGCCAGGTTCCATTCGGAAACGGTAATCCTTGACCTTGCGCTTGAAGACCGGACCCTCGTCCACCCCGGCGGCCATTCCGGTGTTCTCAAAGACCTCAGTCCCTCCCGAGGCCTCGCGGAAGAGAATCGGCGGCTCGTGCCCTGCCAAGGCCATTGTCACCTCCTTGGACCCCCTCTCCAGAATCAGGTAGAGAAGGCTCACGAACATGTCCTCACGGATATCGGGGAAGATCGAGTGGTTCACCGAGTGCAGAACCGAAGCCGGGGAAAGGTTTTCAGGCGCTCGGCTGCGGAGATTCGACCGGCACATCGCCATGATGAGCGAGGCGGCGATCCCCTTACCGCAGACGTCGCCTATGGCGATCCCATAACGATCCTCGTCAACCCTGACATAATCATAATAATCACCGCTCACATGTCGGGCGGCCCGGTATTCCGCGGCGATCCCGTAGTCGGAGAGTTCGGGAGCGGCGCGAGGCAGGAGGACTCGCTGGATCTCACTGGCCTGCGTCAATTCGCGCTCGAAACGCCGCTTCTCCGCAGCGTCGGAGTGGGCGATGGCACTACCAAGAGCGAAGGCGCTCTGCTCGGCGATGCTGCCAAAAACCTCCTCGTCATTCCGGCTGAAATCCTCGCCACCCTTGCGGGTCACGATCAGCACCCCCAAGGCACGACGCGCGTAAACGAGGGGCGTGGCGATGAGGCGCACCCCGGAAATGAAGCGCGGATTGGGGCAACTGCCGGCGAAGGCCTCATTTTCCACAAGATCGGGCACATGGAGCACGCCACCCTCGCGCAGGACCTGCCCGATAAACGACCCGGCCGGAACGAGCGTCGCGAGTCGGATGTAACTGCGGTAGAGACCTTCCGCATCGGCTTCATTCTTTTCGTCGAGAATCTCGGGCGGCACCGGCAGCACCGGAGCGGTTCCAGCGGACTGGTAGACGGGGACGAGACAGTTTGTCTCCACGTTGAGCAGGTAAAGCACTCCTGCGTCCCCCTTGATCACGTCGGAGACCCCGTCGACGATGTAGCGGTGCAGATTTCCCGGCGATTGATCGGCTTGGAGCTTTTCCCCGAGGCCGTGGAGGAAGTTGAACATGCGACGCTCCTCCACCTCGATGGCGTCGCGCTCTCGGGCGAGACGGCTGACCGCTTGGCGCTGCTTCCACCACATCCACAGGCCGCCCGAAATGGCTAGAAAGAGGAGGACGGCATACACGATGTGTTCCATGGGATGCCGCGAGGGGAGACCTTATTTGTCCGCCGTCTGCGCTTCGAGCTCCTGTCGGAGAAACTCGACCACGTCACAAAACCGACCCCGGTTTTCCTCGTTCGCAGCGATGAGGGCCTCGTGCGCCTCCAGAACGAACTCGGTATGCCCAACCCGGTCGAGCGGGCCGCGACACGACGGTTTCGAGAGGTTCTCGGCCACTAGTTCGCGTTCGCGCAGCCAGCGCGTCCCCTCGAGGTCGATGCCGATGCAATCGTCGAGACCCAGCTTGCGGATCGATTTGGCATTGCGCTCGCCCGGGTTGATGACATCCACCAGTCCCGTGGGATCCTCCGCAGCGACGCGCGAGGCAAGCCGGTAGAGCATACCGATGAAGGTGGAATCAATCCCCCGGCAATCGCCGAGATCGATCACGAAGCGACGCCAACCGCGGTCGAAGCGTCCGGAGAGAAACTCCCTGATGCAAGCGGCGTTCTCGTGGTTTGCCGACCCGCTCACCCTCACCCAGGCCACCGAGCCCAGGCATCCGACTCGAATGGATTCTTCCGCACTCACGAAGAAAAGGGTTTACCCCCGCAGGTTGCCTGCGACCCGGACTGCTCTCGGGTTTCCCGCTTCGGAAGGACCGGAAAGGCGGAATCGGTTGGGGTGGCTACAGTCTGACGGCTCATGCAATCAGCTCAAAACGATCACTGCCAGAGGTAGGACTTGTATTCGGCGACGACAGTCCCGTTCTCCACGACGAGGGCGCGCCACTGCGTGACCTTCCCGTTCCGGTGGTAATCGTCCCCGATGATTTGGAACTTGGTTTCGTTCGTCCGCTTCGGTGCGTCGACGGCCACCTCCTGGGCGTGGATGGCAAGCCCGGTGCTGCCTTGACGGTATTCCAGCCGCACCGTGACGGGCGAGCGAGTCTCCGTTTTCCAGAACACGGTAAAGTAATTCCCGTAAAGGTCGCGGCGCTCGGAGGCCTCGACCGCGCCGTGGAGGTGACGGCGATGTTCAAACTCGATCATACGGTCCTCCGTCTTCACGATCGGTCCGCTCTGGAGGTGGTAGGGATTCACCTTGGTAATGGCCACAGAACCGCCCGAGGGCGATGTACAACCAATGAGCAGTCCGCAGACTCCCAGAAAGAAAATTCTTATCAATCCCGCTTTCATCCGAGGGTGTGGGCCCTTAGCTTTCGCCTGCTTCCCGGGCTTGTCACGCAGAAAGTATATGGCTAGTGAAGTTACGCTCGTTTTCGGAAGAGGGAAAACGAAAAGCTCAATCATTCCCCACGCTCTGCCGCCTTCACCCGGTCCCAAGCCTCGTCCATCCGGGCGAGGGAGACCCCGTCGAGCCGCTCGCCTCGTCGGAGCAGCTCATCCTCAACTGCGCACAATCGGCGCACGAATTTCCGGTTTGCCGCGTCGAGAAGTGCCTCGGCCTCGTGACCGGCTTTGCGGGCCAGATTGACCACCGCAAAGAGCAGATCGCCGATCTCCCCTGCGATCTCCTCGTCGCGCCCCTCATCGATCGCTGCCGCCACCTCCTCGACCTCTTCCCTCACCTTTTCGAGCACCGGAGCCAGACTGGGCCAGTCGAAACCCACCGATGCCGCCTTGCGCTGAAGCTTCGACGCCGCGAGCAAGGCCGGCTGACCCTCGTTACCCTTCTTCAAGAGGTAAGCGCCCCGCGGCCCCGCCTCGGCGGGGTCCGATGCCGTGCCTGCTGTGGACTTTTCGCCCGCCTTGATTGCCTCCCACTGGGTAAGAACCGCCTCTGCCGTCTCGGCAGTAGCTTCGCCGAAGACGTGGGGATGGCGTCGAACGAGTTTCTCACAAATCGCGGCGGCGACATCGTCAATGTTGAAACGGCCCGTCTCGGAGGCGATCTCGGCGTGGAAAAAGGGCTGCAGGAGGAGGTCGCCCAGCTCGTCGACGAGCTCGTCGCGATCCCCTCCTCGGATCGCCGCAGCCACTTCGTAAGCTTCCTCGAGGAGGTGACGGACGAGACTCTCGTGCGTCTGCTCCGCATCCCACGGGCATCCCCCGGGGGCCCGGAGAACCCGCATGATGCGGCGAAGACGGTCGAGCGGAGGAAGGTCGGAGGAAGGGATCTCGTGCGGCATGGATATCGGGGGATTGGACAAGTCGCGGTGCTGGGTTTTACTAAACACTCCATCCGCCATGGCCAAGCACCGATTTTATCTCCCAGCCGATCGCTGGGATCCCGAGCCGCTCGCCCTTGACGGCGAGGAGGCGCACCATTGCCTCGACGTGATGCGCTGCCGCGCGGGAGATCGGGTCGTCGTCTTCAACGGCCTTGGCGCCGAGGCCGAGGCGGAGATCACGGCAGTCTCGCGAGGATCGGTCTCCCTCTCGACCCGTCTCGTTGTCACCACGCCCCGACCGCCGGTCACCATCACGCTCGCTCAGGCCGTGCCGAAAGGCAAAAACATGGACCTCATCATCCAGAAGGCGACCGAGTTGGGGGTCTCGCGGCTCGTGCCGCTCCTCTCGGAGCGAACCGTGGTGCAGCTCGATGGCGAAGACCTCGAGAAAAAGCGCCAGAAATGGCAGCGGGTCGCGATTGAGGCCTGCAAACAATGCGGACAGAATTGGGTTCCCGAAGTCACCGCGCCCGCAAGCGTCGAAGCGCTGGCCCGGCAGGTGAAAGACGCGATTCGGCTCATTGCCGCAATCGGATCCGAGTCCCGCCCGCTCAAGACCCTCCTCGCCGAGCGCGCGCAGTCGGGCGAAGTGCCTCCCAGTGCCGCCACCGTGATGATCGGACCGGAGGGCGACTTCACCCCGGCTGAGATCTCGATCGCCCTCACCCAAGGTTTTCTCCCTCTCTCTCTGGGTCCCCTCATTCTGCGTAGCGAAACCGCCGCGATTTACGCCCTCAGCATCATCGGTCACGAGCTGGGGTGAACCGTGGATAAGACCGCAATAAAGAACGGGATCGCTTTCATCAGCGGGGGGTTGAGATCGGAGAATCAAGAATCCCTTCCATCGCAGCGCAGATTTCGGTCGTTCAGTAGATGCGGCATCGGTTCATTCCGAAGGCTTCGCCGCCTTCAGCGTAGCGATGAGAAAGTCGGTCGGCGTGGCGTGGGGTGCGTTGGTGGCACCCGGATATTGCAGTTCGCAGGAGACGCCGATCGCGGCGCAATGCTCCTGTAGTTTCACGCCGAAGTTCGCGGTGTGCGTGGGATCGCGCTGCTCCTGACCGACCGCGGGCGGGGCGCCGTAGATCAGGTAGATCGGCGGATCGTCCTTGCTGACGAGCGCGTAGGGCGAATACTCGGCGATCCACGGCAGCAGCGTCTCCCGCGCGGCGAGGAAGGCCGGGAACGCGCCCGCACCGAAGGCATGGCCTCCGTAGCGGCTGTTCGGCGTCCATTCCTTCATCTGCTGCGGATCGAGTGTGGTCTGGGCACCGGTGACGGCGGCACATTGCAGACGGGAGGACTCGCGGGCGACCGGATCGTCACTCCCGGGCACGGCGAGATCGTCGTGAAAGGCCAGCCACAGGCTGGAGCAGGCTCCGGCGGAACCCCCGGCGGCCCCGATGCGGTTCTTGTCGAGGTTCCACTCGGCCGCCTTGCTGCGCACGAATTGCAGGGCGCGGGCGGCGTCGTGCAGCGGCATCTTCACGGGTGGCTTCACCCCCTCTTCCTCCGCCATCTTGATGAAGCGATAGTTGATCGCCGCGACGGAGAGGCCCGCTTTCAGAAGCGCGGAAACGTCGACAAAACGGTCGACGCGTTCCTTCTCGCCGCCTTGCCACCCGCCGCCGTGAATGACGAACACCAAGGGAGCCGGCGTCGGGCTCTCCGCCTTCCAGAAATCGAGAATGTGCCGCTCGTGCGTTCCGTAGGACACGCCGCGGAGCGTCGGTTCCGGGACCGAGGGGGCATACGCGGGCACCGCGGGCGCTTTGGCTTTCGCCTTGGCCTCGCGGGCGGTTTGGGCAAACGCCGGCGTGAAATTGGCAAGGAGCAAGAGGCAGAGTAGTGGTTTCATGGGCAACAACGGAGTGATCGTTCCCGCTTGGAGCTCTGGAATCAATTGGCGGGCGGCAACGCCTTCAACACCGCCTCCACGCACTGGTCGCCAAGGATTTGGTAGGCGGGGCCGTTCCAGTGGAACTTGTCCTTGCCGCCGCGGGCGAGGTCGAGCCGGTCCACGAGCAATCCGTAGAAGTCGTTCACGGGCACGCCGCCTTCCGCCATGACCTTCGCGGCCATGCGGTTGTGCTCGATGATGGTGCCGTTGATGACGGGATCGAGCTGCTTCACGTCGCCGCCGAGCAGAACGGGCGTGCTGCTCGCCCAGATCAGCCTGGCCTTCGGCAGTTTTGCGCGGATGGCATCAACGTAACCCTTGGTGAGCGGCTCGAAGGTGCCAGGCTTGATGCGGCCCTCCTGCCAGCCGTGCAGTCCCATGTTGAAATGGATCACGTCATACGGCCCTTTCGCTAGCACCTCGGGCAGAATCTTCGTATTGAGATGCTCGGACTGGTTGTAGGGGTTCACCCAAGCATCGACGTAGGCCTTGCCCTCGAGTTTTTTGATCGCATGCGCCATGTAACCGCCGAGGATGGAATCGCCGATCAGCAGCACCCGGGGCCGGGCCGGGTCCATCACCGTGGCCTGGTTGAGTTTCCAACCTTTCCCATCGGAGTGCAGCCGCGGGTCCGTCTCGACGGGAGCGTCGGCGGCCAGGGCGGAGAACGAGACGAAGGCGAAGACGAGCCAGAGGGAGTTGACGCGTTTCATTTCGGATGGGTGGAATCGGCTTTCGAGATCTCGCCGTCGCGCTGGAAGGCCTGCCAGTCGGCGGCGTAGGCGGCGTTGACGAGCCAGGAGGTGGTGCTCTTGTCTCCGGAGAATCCGGCGAAAGGCGCGATCGTCAATTCCTGATAACCGCCTTTCGCGGATTCCCAGTTTTCACCGAGATAACCGTTTTCAGGCGCGGGCGTCTTCAGCTTCACGGGTCCCTTCCGCGGATCCGCGTCCGCGGGAACACGCGCGGCGAAGGTGTGGCGCAGAAACGAAAACACGAGCGGCCAGGTCTTTTCACCGGGACCATGGCCGGTCTTCGGTTCGACCGCGATATTCCACAACGCCCCGTGCTTTTTCCGCAGGGCGGGCACGACGGCGAGATTCTCCTCGCGCGAGGGACGGGCGAGGAAGTGGTCCTCTTCCCCGAAGATGACCAGCCCCGGCACCTGCGCCGCGCCCGGCTGATAGACCTGAAAGGTGATCCCCGGCCGCATCGAGACCCAGCCCCAGACGAGCTCCGGCTCGTAGGAGGGGAAGACGCCGGAGAATCCCGTGCCGTTCGAGTGGCCGTAGAGGAAGAGCGGCGCGTCTCCGATCTCCGCGTGACCACTCCTCGCGCCGAACTCGCGGAGACGATCGAAGAGCAGGCTCCGCGGCCAGAATCCGCGCTGCATCGGATTGCCGGTGAACTTGAACAAGCCCAGTCCTAGCTCCGTCGCGAGGGCCCGCAGATCGGCGCGATGGAAAAGGCTCTCGCCGCTGCCGTGTCCTGACATCACCACCATTCCCTTCACCACCGCGATGCCCTCGGGCAACCAGAGATCGAAACGCACCTCCTCGCGCGGGCCCTCGCCTTTCTCTTTAACCGCCGCGGCCCAGGCCTCGTCGCTGATCTTCCAATCCCAGTTGCGCGAGACGACCTGATCGGGCGAGGGCGTGCCCCACTTCGCCTCATCAAGGACACCGTCCCAGCTCTTCGTGTCGCGCGCGGAGACGTTCGACCCGACCCAACCGATCGCGTGGCTCGCGGGCAGCTGGGCGAAGTCGGACCACTCCGTGCCGCCCGCGGCTTTTCTCGGCTCAGTCCATTGGCGCTCGATCCAGGGCAGGATCGCCTCGGCCCATTTCAGGCCGTGCTCGCGCAGCCCCTTGCCGGAGAAATGGACGCCCTGCCCGTTCCGCTCGCGCAGATCTCCCTTCAAGGCATCGGAGTCCGGACCGGCGAGGGCAATGCCATCACGGACGAGGGAAGCCTGCGCCGCGCGGATGTCGTCGCTGCCCTCGTCGCCAGGCACGTGGTAACTCGCCTGCGCGACAAACCAGGGAACCTCCCAGCCGATCTCGCGACGCGATTCGCGGAGGATCGTTTCGAGAGACTTCCGGTAAAGATCCCCCGGCAGGGTGCGGGTCGGATCCTTCTGATTCGCATCGCTCTCGCCCTGATGCCAGAGCACGGCGCGGAAGCCGCGCGGCCCGAGCGGCTTCATCCGGGCGAGGAAGGTTTGATAGGCGTCGCCCTTGCTCATCCAGAGACCATCGGGACGCTTCTCGACCCGGCTTTCGATCGTCGGAGGATGGCGGAAGGTCGCACCCTTCGGCAGCCATTCGCGCACGCTCGTCGCCCCGATCCCGCAGGCGACGTAGCCGATCGGCACGCCGAGTTTCCGCGCGAGTTCGTCGCCGAGCGGCGGCAGAAAACTCCCTCCATTCCCGCTCGCACCAGGCTGCGGGTCCTCGGCGAGTCTCCACGTCTTGCCGTCGAAGGAGGCGACGAGACCGGTCTGTGGCGTTTGTTTTTCTTCGCCGTGATTGGCCGAATTCGACTGGCCCGCGACGACAAAGACCTCGCCGACGCCGACTTTCACGACGCTACCGCTCGCCAGTTCCTTTCCTTCGCGGGTCACCCGCACCTCGAGCGTCCACCAGCCGCCCGCCGGAGCCTCGACCGAGCCCGAGAGCCTTTTCCCCGAGATCGAACCGCCCGCGCGCTGCCATCCCGTGGCTTCCTTCTCGCCGACGAGGCGAGCCTCGATTGCCAAGTCTTTTCCGGAAACCTCTTCCGACAGTTCGCCCGTGATTCGCAGCAGTCCCTTTGCCGGACTGCTCCGCTGCACCACCTGATGTGGAAGCGGGGCGGTCAGGGTGAGATCGGCGGCGGAGAGGGTGGACCACGAGTCGGCCAGGGCCAGCGAGAGGAGAAGAACCCGCGAGCGTCGTGTCAGTTGCGTCAGTGCCATGATTGATGGCACTGAACCAGCAGCTTTCAGGCTTCCGCAATCAAGAACGAGTCGCTTACGCGATCAGGTTTCCGGGACACATTTCGGAGAATGGTCGTCCTAGCCCGCCTTTCTCATCCCCCTTCTGCTGCGACTGGCTGCGGCCCGCCCACGCTTCGTTCCAGCGCGGAATTCCCTCGGAAAGTATGTTCTCATACAGCCCTGCGGAAAATCCGGTTCGCGCCTTGCGCGGACATGTCCTCGCGGCGTCTCGCGACGAAGGCGTCTGAGGAATGCGGGCTAGACCCATCCGTCCGCACACCTTCCCACAAAAGGACCGGCCGCGAGATCGGACTGAGGCTTCATCTTCACTTCTTCAGGAACAGCTCGCTCTGGACGATGGCGTCGATGAGGGAGCGCAGGCCGTGGCGGGTGGCTTTCGTGTCGGCGACGATACGGGCGACTTCGCGGCGGTCGGAGTAGTGGGGTTCGGAACCGGTGGCATACATGAGGAGCTGGCGGACCATGTTCGCGGCGAGAGCCTCCGGATCGCGCAGGACGAGGGCTTGGAACTCGGCGAGGTTTTTGAAAGACTCGCCAGTGGCGAGCTGGCCGGAGGGATCGACGGCTTGGTTGAGGCGGACGCGCGGGTCGAAGCCGGAGTCGAAGCGGAAATCGATCCATTCATCGCCGGCGCTGAGCGAGCGGTAGCGTTCGCGGAAGCCGCCGATGACATCGAAGCTCTCCAGCGCGAATCCGGGTGGATCGATCTTGGCGTGGCAACCCGCGCAGCTCGCGTCGGCACGGTGCTTCTCCAGTTTCTCACGAATGGTCGAAGTGCCGCGCGTGTCGGGATCGATCGCGGGCACGCTGAAGGGCGGTGCCGGAATGTGATGACCGAGAATGCGTTCGTTGATCCACACGCCCCGCGTGACCGGAGAGGTGTTGGTGCCGTTGGCAGTAACTTTCAGCACGGCGGCCTGCGTGAGGAAGGCACCGCGCGGGCTGTCCGGCGGCAAGGGCACGCGTCGCAGATTGCAGCCAGTAACGCCCGCGATGCCGTAGTGGTTGGCGAGGCTTTGATTGAGCATCGCGAAGTCGGACTTCACCAGATGGGTGACGCTGAGGTCCTTCGTGATCAGCTCGCGCAGATAGGCGCGCGTTTCCGCCACCATGCTGTGCTTCAGGTGGGAGCGAGCTTCGGGATAAAGCCTCGCGTCGGGCTGCGTGGCGTCGATCTTTCGCAGGTCGAGCCATTGGTCGGTGAAATCGGTGATGAAACGATCCGAGCGCGCATCGGCGAGCAGGCGTTCGGTCTGTCGCTTGAGGTTTTCGGGAAGGTGGAGGCGGTCTTCGTTGGCGAGCGCGAGGAGTTCATCATCGGGCACGCTGTTCCAGAGCCAGAGCGCGAGACGCTCGGCGATGGCGCGGTCGGTGAGGCGGATGCGCGGCGCGTTGTTTTCGGACAAGACCATCTCGCCGATGAAAAGGAAGTCTGGCGAGCAAAGCGCGGCTTTGAGGGCTTCCTTCATCGCGTCCTCGAAGCACGCGTGGCCCTGCATCTCTCGTGTCACAATTTGCACATAGCCCTGCACTTCATCCGCTGGCACGGCACGACGAAACGCACGCGGTAGAAACTGCGCGAGCAGCCGCGTCGCGTCCTCCTGCGGATGTTCGCTGAAGACCGTCTCCAGCGGCGCTTCTTTCTCGTCCTTGGTGAGTTCGTTGTTGCTCGGGCGATTGCCGCCGGTGCGCGAGCGCTGCCGCACGGGCTCGCGTTTCGGCGGGATGATGCCCCTGTCTATTGCGAACGGGCGGATCGGCAGAGTGCCAAAGATCGCGGTGTGACTGCGTGGTGGCCATTGGTCGAAGATCGGGCCTTCCACCTCGAACCAATCGAGCGCGATGCCAGGGCCGGAATGCACGGCGCATGAGCCGGGTGACTGGGAGGCCCAGCGTCCGGTGTTTTTCTCGTAGCCGGTGGGCGTGCCCATCTCGAAGAGCA
>NEUQ01000015.1 GCA_002288445.1 Verrucomicrobiia bacterium Tous-C2TDCM
TTCATGACCGCCATCCGCCGACAGTATTTCGTGAGCTATGCCGCGATTGGCAGCGTCATGCCCCTCGTCACGGTCTTTCTCCGGGAGCAGGGTGGATTCCATTTTCTCCAGATCGGCTTGGCCATGGCTTTGATGGGATTGCCAACGCTCTTTTCCCCGGCTCTTATCACCCTGCTGGCCGATCGGAATCTCGACACGCGCCGCATCCTCGCGATCGCTTTTGCGGGCAGCGCCGCAGTCCTTGGGGTGATGTTTTTTTCCGAAAACATCGTCCTGACGCTCGTCCTGCTGATCCTTCACGGGCTTGCGTCGGTCGCCATGCTACCGCTGCAGGACGGCTATTTTTTCTCCCTCTCCGAGGCAGAGAGAAAACGCACCGGGATCTCGGTTGAGTATCCCACGATTCGGATCTGGGGAACCCTCGGCTACATTCTGCCGAGCCTGATCCTGTATTATCCGCTCCTCATGGGCGCCGAGGCGAGGCTCATCCTGCCTTGCTCGGTGTTTTTTTGTCTCCTCAGTCTGGCAAACAGCTTTACCCTCTCGCCCGTGTTGCGGGAGGCGAGGCAGGTGCCGACTCGCCTGCCATCGCGACAAGCCCTCCAGGCGATTTTCGCGCCGAACGCTCGCTGGCTGTCGATCGGACTGTTTTTCGGCCTGTTCGCCGCGGCCACCTATTACACGTTCATCGGTAACTATCTTGACGAGGTCGTGGAGGTTCCCAAGCCCTACATCGCCCTGATCATCAATCTCGGGGTGCTGATCGAAGTCGGCTGCACCCTGCTCATGCCGCGGTTGCAACGCCGCATCGGCCTGAAGGGGATCCTGATTCTGGGGCTGGGCTGCATGGTCACCCGGATGCTGCTGCTCTCGTTTTTTCCGTCTCCGGCCGTCGCGGTAATGGCTCAACTCGGGCACGGGTTCGAAGTGCTGGCTCTCTACGTTGGGCCGGTCATGTTTCTCAACCGCCTCGCTGGAGACGAATTCCGCAATTCGATCCAAGGCGTCTACACCATGGCGGTCACCGGCAGCGCCCGCGTCCTCGGGAGCCTTTCCGCTGGTTTGGTCACCTCGACCTTCGGCCTTCGTGCCAATCTTCTCCTCGGGGCCGGGCTCGCGACCTGCTCCCTGCTGATCATCGCGTTGCTCTTTTCGCGAATCCCTCCGCGGAGAGAGCAGGGGGAAATAGCGGTTTCCCCGGGCACCGTTCCGTGATAAAAAAGTCAGGCATGCTCATGGGTCCCACGGCTCCAGCTTCCGTTCCCGCCGAGTGGTCGAAAAAGGCCATCTTTGGCGCCGTCTTTGCGATCCTGGGCTTTGCGACTCTTTGGCTCGCCTTCGGTCTCCTTTTCGCCGGGCTTGCGGCCATCCTTGGTCATCTCGCCCGCTACGAATGCCGGGGGCACGGGCTTCGGGGGCGGCGCTTGGCGACGGTCGCCCTTTGGCTGAGTTATTTCACGATGATCACATTCCCGGTTATCGCGCTAGCGCTCGGGCTTTCCTTTCCTGCGTTTCAAAAGTGGCGCGCGGATCAGGGGAGCCGTCATCGCGCCGAGAGCCGCGCCCAGGCCTCGCGCCTTTTCGTCGCCTGCGAGGCCTACGCCCGGGCCAATCGCGACCACTATCCCGCTCGATGGGAAGCGCTTTCCGGGCGTTTTGTCCCCGCCGAAGAGCTTGCCGATCTCCTGCAAAGCCCCTACCCGGATGGCCGGAAGGTCGCATTTGAAATCGTTCCCCACGACCGGCCCCTGCTCGAGGCTATTGAGGACTCGGTCATCGTCATCCAGGAGATCGCACCGGTTCCGGTCCCCGAAATTTCCGTCGTTTACGCGAATGGCCGCGTCGCCGGACTCCATAATCCCGATCACGAAGCCCCATGAAGTCGACCCCCCTTTTTCTGGCCGTTTTGGTGCTCCTCGCCCAGGCCGCGGCGAGCGGAGAGGAAACCCTGTTTCTCGCGGCAAGCGATAGCAAAGGCCTTCTTGCCAAGGAAGGGCAGAAGGCGGTGGTTCACGGAGAGGTGAGCGACTCCCAAAAGTCGGCTTCGGGAACGAATTTCGTCTACTTCAAAAATGCGGAGTTTTTTCTCGTCACCTTCAAGAGCGATCTCACGCGATTTTCCGAGGGCGAACCAACTGACCTCTACAAGGGCAAGCGGATCGCGGTCGAGGGGACCGTCGCTCTCTACCAAGGGAAACCGCAGATCAAGCTGACCGATCCAAGGCAGGTCAGCTTCCTCGCGCCTGACGCCGTCTTTCCTCCGCCGCCCCAATCCAAGCCCGTGGCTGCCGCTTCCGCAAACGACACGACCACAAAACCGGAGCCTGAAACCGCCCCCGCTCCCGAGGCTCCGAAGCGCAAACCGCCCGTGGATGCCTCGGAGTTTTTCAAGAAGAAAGAATAAACCGGTCCCTCGCCAAAGGATTTCCAATCTGAAGTCCGAAGTCGGCCTCAGCCAGCCTCACATCCCGACCGCCACCCGCACCCGGTCGATCACCTTCCGGGCCTCCGAGCGGGCTTTGGCTGCGCCCGTGGCGAGCACGTCATCGACGTAACCGGGATCGTTCACCAAGACTTCGCGACGCTCCCGCATCGGGGCGAAATGATCGCGGACGCGTTCGAAGAGTTGTTGCTTGTAGTGTCCATAACCTTGTCCGCCGGCGCGGAAGGAGGCCTCCATCTCCGCGACCTCGTCGGCTGTGGCAAAGAGACGGTAAAGCTGCACGATGTAGTTGTCGGTCGGATCCTTCGGCGACTCTACCGGGGTCGAGTCCGTCACAATCTTCATGATCTTGGACCGCAGCTTCTTCTCTGTCTCCTCGAAAAGATCGATGGCGTTGTCGTAGCTCTTGCTCATCTTCCGTCCATCGAGCCCCGGCACCACCGCAGTCTCCTCGCGGATGCGCGGTTCGGGTATCACCAGCAGCCCGTCGCCGTAGCGGTCGTTGAATTTCTGCGCGATATCCCGCGTCACCTCAAGGTGCTGCTTCTGGTCGCGGCCCACCGGCACGACGTTCGCGTCAAAGATGACGATGTCCGCTGCCTGGAGGACCGGGTAGGCGAAGAGGCCGTGCGAGGGCGAGACGCCCTGCGCGATCTTGTCTTTGTAGGACACGCAGCGTTCGAGAAGTCCCATCGGGGTGACACAGCTGAGGATCCAGGCGAGCTCCGTCACCTCGACCACCTCCGATTGCTTCCAAAAGGTGGCTTTGTCAGGATCGAGGCCGCAGGCGAGGAAGTCGATCGCGAGATCACGGACGTTGGCACGCAGCGCCTTGGGATCATGTGTTGAGGTCAGCGCGTGGTAGTCGGCAATGAAGTAAAAAGCCTCGCCCTCGTCTTGGAGGCGGATCGAGGGCTCCATCATGCCAAAGTAATTGCCAACATGGAGTCGGCCGCTTGGTTGGATGCCGGATAGAATGCGCATGGGAAATTCGGGTGAAACCGCCCGCCGCGAAGACGAATGGCGGATCGAGCATCCAACAGACTCTGGCTGAAAGCAAATGCCGCCAAAAGCATCAATTTGAACAATGTTCACTTTTTTACTGGACGGGTGAACACTTTTCAATAAATTGAACTCGAAACAACAATTTGTCATCCCATGGTTGAACTGCTATCTCCTAATGACGCTGAAGAACGTGTGAACCTCGCCGACCTCCCGTCCGCGGATTCCCATGTCGCATCCACCCCCATCAAGACGACCGCACCGCGAAAAGCGGCAACGCGTGTCACCACTCCAACCTCACCCGACATGGCCGCCCCAAAGAATAACGACCGAGGCAACGACAAGGAGACCAGCCGCATCAACGATGCCCGCGCGAAGAATCTGGATCTCGCCATTTCTCAAATTCAGAAGGATTTCGGCGAGTCCGCCATCATGCGTCTCGGCACCGACAACCGGATGGATGTCGAGGTGATTCCGACTGGAAATGTTCTCATCGACCGAGCTTTGGGGGCGGGTGGGTTCCCTCGCGGTCGGATCGTCGAGGTCTATGGGCCGGAATCCTCGGGTAAGACCACCCTCACCCTGACCGTCATCGCCCAAGCTCAAAAACAGGGCGGCCTTGCCGCCTTCGTGGATGTCGAGCACGCCCTCGATCCTCAGTATGCCCGACGTCTCGGCGTCGATCTCGACAACCTCCTCCTCTCGCAGCCCAGTTCAGGGGAAGAGGCGCTCCGCATCGTCGAGACCCTCGTGCGTTCCAACGCCCTCGATGTCATTGTTCTCGATTCGGTCGCAGCCCTAGTCACGAAGCAGGAACTCGACGGGGAAATCGGTGATGCCACCGTCGGTGCCCAGGCCCGTCTCATGAGTGCCGCGATGCGCAAGCTCACCGCCATCATCTCGAAGGCACGCACCGTCGTCATCTTCACCAACCAGATCCGTGAGAAAGTCGGCATCATGTTTGGAAACCCCGAGACCCAGCCTGGGGGGCGCGCCCTCAAATTCTACAGCTCCGTGCGCTGCGACATCCGCCGGACCGGCAGCATCAAATCGGCCGATGGAACCGTCACCGGCAACCGCACCAAACTGAAGATCGTGAAAAACAAGGTCGCGCCGCCCTACGGCGAGGCCGAGTTCGACATCATGTTCAATGAGGGCATCTCTGCGGTCGGTTCGCTCCTTGATCTTGCCATCGAGCATGAGATCCTGCAAAAGCGCGGATCTTGGATCAGCTTCAAGGGGACCCAGATCGCTCAAGGGCGCGACGCAGCCAAAGACGTGCTCAAGGCTGACGATTCGCTCTACGCCGAGATCGAGACGGAAGTCAAAGCCGCCCTCGACAGGGCTTCCGCAGGGAAGTGAGACGCGGCGGTGAACGCGGGGGAAAGGTTCCTCGGCGCTGCGTCAACGTCGAAAGCCAGCCTTTGGCGGGGTCGGCAATGTCGGCCTCGCCCCCATCCAGAGCAGGTGACCGGGCGCCCCAATCGAACTTAGAACAGGGATCCGAGGAGTCTGCGCCCACCATGATGGAAATCTTCGCCCGATTGGTGGACGGGCCCTCGGCAGATAGGCGATCGCTTCGAGCTAACCTGTGAGCCGAGAATTCGCGTGCCTCTGCGAAGCCGAGTTCCTCGTGGATTGGAGCTATGGGAAGTCGGTTGCCTTCCATAATTGATTTGTATTGCCATTAAATCCGGTTACTCTGGGTTTCATGGCTTTTAGGCGCATTGCCACAAGTTTTGGGTGGGAAAGCCTCTACCTCCTCTCATCGCGTTGGCCTCTGGCCTTGCTGGTCGGCTCGCTGGTGCTTTTCGCGGGGGCGACCGCCGCACGATGGCGGGTCCCCCTTTACGAAGCGGAGGCAAGAATCGTTCTTGAGCCTCCCTCTCCATCAGGGGGGCTCCCATCCGATCCCCAGGGTTGGGAATTATCCCCATCGAATGACCTCTTCGTTGCTGCCGAGGAACTCCGGAGCGCTGCGCTGCTTTCTGAAGTGGTTGGGTCCCTTGCCCTGCCATCGGGTTGGAACGTCAAAGCGGCGGACGACCTGACGGCGCGGCTTCGTGCGCGGCTCGAAGTGAAAATCCTGCCGGCCGCGGGATGCCTGATAGTTCGTCTGAGTGATGGCTCTGCCGCGGATGCCAGTTCCCTGGTCAATGCCATTGCCGATCGCTTCGTCTCGAGGAAAGACGCTGAGGCGATTGCCCAAGCGCATGTCCGAGTGGCGCTGCTCGAGCAGGAGATCGAGAGGAGGACAAAGGAGCTCGACGCGGTCGGGGTGGAACTGGTTTCCATCGCTGGCGGAGCGGGTGGCGGCTCCCATTCCGCTCAAGACGAGCGAAGGCGTCTTGTAACGTTGGAGAATCTGATTCGCTCCTTGCGGGCGAAGCTCCAACTCGCCCATCTCGAAACCGGAGCGGTGAAGGGTAATGCCCGTGTCATTGAAGCCGCGTCGCCGGATCGGGCGAAAGTGATCATTCCCTTTTGGCTGAGCGGACCCGGCCTCGTGTCCACTGGCCTCTGTGCCGGTGTGGCCACGATCTTTTTGATGGCGCTTTGCGCTCCCCGCTCGCGCTGGCGGGTAATTGCCGATTTGATGGAGCGGTTTCCACTCCACTTCGCTGGATTTGCGCCGATTGGCCCATCAGGAGGGTTAACGGGTCGTGACGGATCTGGTTCCATTCTCGAGCCATACCGCGAACTGCGGAATCGCCTCCTCCGACTCCCGGCTGGGGACCATGTCTGGATGACGATGATGCCGCTGCGCCGCAGCGAGCCGGGACGAGAGGCCATTGTGCACCTCGCCGCCGTTCTGGCTGATTCGGGTCATACCGTGCTCGTGATCGACGCCGATTTTCGGGCACCCTCACTCCACTCTTTCTTCGACGCCGCGCACCATCCCGGGCTCTCGGACTACCTTAGCGGGGAGATGCGTCTCGAGGAGACGGTAATCCGAACGCGGAGGATGAACCTGTGGTTCATGCCCGCTGGTCCTTTGCATGCGGACCCGGGTGGCCTTCTCAGTGGAAAGCGGATGGATGACTTGGTTCGTGAATTGCGAAGCCGGTTTGAGTTTATTCTCGTGGCTTCGCCCTCGATCCACGAAGTCTCGGATGCCGTCGTTCTGGCAGCCATTTCCGAGTTCAACGCGATCGTTACCCCCTACCACGGCTTGTCGCTGCGAAGACTTCGGGAGACGCAGATCGCCTTCGAGACGGTGAACGCCCCTTTCTCGGGAATCCTCCTGACAACTCGGGTCAATCCACCGCGCGGGGCCTCGGCGGCAACGTCGGGAGCGACCGGGGCAAGGGTTTCGTCGAGTGGATCGATTCCTCCCGCTCAACGATTGGGCGAACCGGGAGACGACTTTGCACCGTCCTCGACGAAGGGCTCAAAGTGATGCCTCAGTGGATGGGGAATGATGGCGGTGAGGAGCACATCGTTCCCGTCATACTCGGTTGAAAGGACTTTCCCCTCGCGGTGGATCAGGGCGATGAGATCCTGACGGAGCTGGGGAACTCGCAGGTGGAGCCGCGAGACCCGGTCGATCATCAGATCCATGAGACGGTCAACGAGCGCGCCGATGCCTTCCTCGGTGTGGACGGAAATGAGCACGGCGTCGCGGTCAAAATGACGCTTCAACTCGTGCAGCCTCGCCGCGTCTCCGGCAAGTAGGTCGATCTTGTTCAGGACCGTGATCGTTGGTTTGTCGGCCGCACCCAGTTCGCGCAGGACCGACAGGGTCGTCTCGTGAAAGGCGAAGACCTCGGGCGCGCTCGCATCGAGGACATGAATCAGAAAATCGGCGAGCACGGCCTCTTCGAGCGTTGCTTTGAAGGCTTCGACGAGGCGGTGGGGAAGGTTGCGGACGAATCCGACCGTGTCGGTGAGTAGCAGGGTTTGCCCGTCGGGCAGCTCGATACGCCGGGTGGTTGGATCGAGGGTGGCAAAGAGCTTGTCTTCCGCGAGGACGTCCGATCCGGCGAGCAGGTTCAGAAGCGAACTCTTGCCCGCGTTGGTGTATCCAACGATCGAGGCCTGACAGATCCCTTCATCGGTGCGCTGCTTTCGCTGCGTCTGGCGCACCCGGCGCACGTCATCGAGCTCTTCCTTGATGCGCTCGATGCGCCCCCGGGCGAGACGCCGGTCGACTTCGATCTGTTGTTCCCCTTCGCCTCGGGAGGCCGCCCCGCCACCCTTTCCGCCGCCCGAGCCGCCGCGCTGGCGGTCGAGGTGCGACCACATCCGGGCGAGGCGCGGCAGCGAGTATTGCATCCGGGCAAGCTCGACTTGGAGCCGGGCCTCGCGGGTCTGCGCCCGCATTCGAAAGATGTCGAGAATCACCTCCTCGCGGTCGATCACGGTGATGTCCCCCTCCTCCTCCCACGCCCGCTGCTGGGCGGGGGCCAGTTCGTTGTCGAAGACGATGCAGTCGGCTCCCGTCTGTTTCGCCTCCTCGATTAGTTCGTGGGCCTTCCCCGATCCGGTGAGGTAACGTTTGTTTCGATCCCTGACAAAAACACAGGCCTGACCCGAGATCGCGACGCCGAGGGTGGAAACCAGTTCAACAAGCTCCGCGAGCAGGCTCCGCGCCTCGGTTTCATCGGCACGGTCAAAATAGGCGCCGATGAGAAAGGCGCTCTCGACCATTTTTGGTTTCTCGCGGGTGTCGAACATGGGATCAGGAGAGAAGACCTTTCAACGTGGCGAAATCCTTTTCGATCGCGGCGAGCACTGCCGGCACCTTCGCGGGATCGGTTTGGCCGAGGTATTCGACGTGCAGGCTGACCGGACCCTTGAAGCCGCTCTCCCTGAGCAGTTGGTAAAAGCCCTTGTCGACGGCGCCTTCGCCAAGGGGCCCCCATCCGAGGACATTGTCGTTCCACGAAGGCTCCTTGACGTAGACGGTGTCGAGATAGGGCCGGATCAAGGCGAAATTCAGCGGCCAGGCCTTGGCCCCTTCGACCGTGGCGTGCCCGATATCGAAAGCAACGCCGACCTGTGAGGATTCGTGCTCGGAGAGGAGCTCGGCGAGATCCCAGATCGGAGCGCCGAAGTAATCCTTGCCGGAATGATTTTGATAGATGGGCTTGATCCCGAGCTCGCGGGAGAGGGCGACGAGATCCTTTAACTTCGGGCGGAATTCAGCGAGCTGGGCGCGGATGGGCCTGGTGAGGTCGTATTGGTAGTAGCCCATCCGATAGCGCTTCACCCCAGCGGCAGCCGCAGCGCGCAAAATCTTCTCGGTTTGCTGTTCAGCTGAGACCTCATTGATCGCGGTGGTCATCACCGAAAACGAAAGTCCCTCCGCACGGAGCGCCTCGGCGAGCTTCGGTAGGTCTTCGTCGACCTTTTCGGGGAGGACGTGTCCCTTGGGCCGTACCGCGCCCTCGATGCCGTGAAACCCCATCGCCGCCAGGGTCTTCGCCATTTCAGAGAAAGAGAGGGCCTGAAGCGGCTTGGTGAAGGTGCAGAATTCGAAGCGGTGTTCCTTCGCCGCTCCTTGCGCGCGAGAGTCCGCTGCAAACGAGGGAACAAAGGCGAGGGTCGCGGCCGAGACACCGAGGAAACGGCGGCGGCTCAGAGAGTCGGGGCAAGTCATTGCGCTATCGTATCGGTGCTTGCGGGGATCGGCAAGACTTGAGATCATGGAAGACTAGGCGACAGCTCCCCGATGATTCCGCTTTCCCGAAGACAGTTTGCGACGATCGCTAGCCTTTTGCCCGCGGGCGGGGCGATGGCTCAACTAATCAGTCATTCCGAGGGCGAATGGTCGATCCGGGGGACGGATCCGATCGAAATTTTCTGGGGAGACCGTCGTGTCACTGCCTATCACGCGGGCGTTTCGAGCGGCGTGCCCTTCTTTGATCCGATTGTTGGTCCGAGCGGCAAAAGCTACACGGCACCCGCCCCGTCCCGCCGGTTGGGGCCGATCGGCAGCCCGACCGGGCTTTGGTTCTCGCTGGGGAACGTGAACGGCTGCGATTTTCATCCCCGACACGAAGGTGCGACACCTGCGGGAAGAAAGCGCGGCCGCATCGTCCACAAGGGCATGAACGGCGTCCTCATCAAGGGCGCGGTCCTCGTCTTCCGGGTGAAGTCGGAGTGGGTTGATGCTGAATCGCCGGAACGACGCATGGGCTCAGATCGGCGGGAGTTCACCTTGTTTCACCGAGAAGACGGATCCCTCGCCATCAGCGCGCTGATCGAACTGATCGCGGATGCCGGAGACCTTGAAATCGGCCACGAGGAGATCGGCGCTTGGTCGATTCGGGTCGGACAGGGATTGGCATGGAAAGCGGAGGAGAAAAATCGACGTCTCACTTGCAGCGAAGGAATGAGCGGGGAGGAAATCGCCGGGAACCGGGCGAAATGGTTGGCTTGCCAGGGCTTGGACGCGGGCAATCTGCCGGGAGGCGTCGCCATCTTCGATCATCCGGAGAACCCCGGATCTCCCGCGAGATGGACGATTGACGGTGCGGGCCTCATCTCCTCAAATCCCTTCGGACTTGGACCGGCTTCTTCGCCGGAACCTTCGGACACCCTGGGCGAGTCGGCACCCGGGGTGCCATCAGCCGACCAGAAGGTTCTACCCGGCGCGCCGCAAAGGCAGCAGGAACTACCCCGGATCGTCCGAAACGGCGATTCGATTTTTTTCCGTTACCGTAGCGTCTTTTTCAGCGGACAGGCGGAGGCTGCCGGCCTACCAAGAGCCTACGAGCTCTTTTCGGGTTGAAGAGCCTCGCAAAGGTGACCCGTCCGAGCCCTCTTGCGGATTTCCCTGCGAAAACCTCCGATCGTCGCCGAGTCGGTCAGGCGCCGTCCCAGCTGCTGTAAATGCTGACCTTGGTTCCGTAGGTGGTGTTGTCGAAAATGACCTCGGCGGCACTGACCGGGAGCCTGACGCAGCCGGCAGAAGCCGGATAGCCGGGAAGATGCCCGGCATGGACGCCGAAAACCGTACCGCTCAAACGCATCCAGTAAGGCATCTCGACCCCGTAGATAGTCGAATATTTCCCAGTGCGGACCCGTTGGCTGATCGAAAAGTTTCCTCGGGGTGTGTATTTTCCGGGACGAGCGGTTGAGACCGGCGTCTCAACGGCGACCTTTCCATCCACGAGCAGGTAGCCCTTCTGTTCGGCAACGTCGATGACGAGGCGGGTGTTCCCCTTGGTGCTTTGGGAGAGGACCATCGGATGGATCCGGGCCCCGCTCTCCTGACGTTCGATCTTCGGGCGGGCATATAGCCCCCGAAAGTAGACTCCTCTTTCGCGGTTGGCAGAGGCGACCTTGTTCCGGCTGCCGCTGGTTTGGCAGGAACTCAACGCCATCGCCCCGAACAAGAAACCAAAAGCGAGAACCAGCGAAACTGCCCTGTTTTTCATGAACTATCAGTCGGTGAAATTCGAGGGGAAGGCTCGCTTTGTTTATGGAAATTTCAAATAGTTTTATAATCTACACCTCTGGCAGATCCTTACTTTTCGGAAGGAAGGGAGACTTCTGGATTCGTATCCGCCTCGTAATCAACGCCTTCTAATCCAAATCCGAAGAGCCGGAGAAATTCTTTCCGATAACCTGAAAAATCGGAAATTGCCGAAAGGTTCTCCGTGGTAACCGTGTGCCACGCGGAAGCAACGGCCGCCTGAATGTCGGGACGCATCTCCCAGTCATCAATGCGAATGCGGCCCTTCTCATCCAGCACCGGGGCCCCGCCCGAGGCGAGGTGTTCGGCGAAAAGCCGCTGGATCTGTTCGATGCAGCCCTCGTGCAGGTCGGCCTCTTTCATCACTTTGTAGAGGAGGGAAATGTAGAGAGGAACGACGGGGATCGCGGAACTGGCCTGGGTGACGAGCGCCTTGTTCACCGAGACATAGGCGCTGCCCGCTCCAAAGCGGGAATTGATTCGGACGGCGGACTGCTCGAGATGTTCCTTGGCCCGTCCAATCGTGCCGTTGGTGTAAATCGGATAGGTCAAGTCGGGGCCGATGTAGGAATACGCCACCGTTGTGAAACCGTCGGCGAGGGCGCCGGCGCTGGCGAGGGCCTCGATCCAAAGCTCCCAATCTTCCCCTCCCATCACCTTCACGGTGTGGGCGATCTCCTCCTCGGAAGCGGGGTCGATCGAGACCGAGTTCACCTCGGCTGTGTCGGTATTGAGATTCTTCTGAGAGTAGGAACCGCCGATCGGCTTGAGGACCGACTTGTAGACCTCGCCGGTCGCTGGATCGGTGCGGCGCGGCGAGGCGAGACTGTAGACGATGCTGTCAACCTGACCGAGGTCGGCCTTGATCGCCGCGATGACCGCTTCCTTGACCTCCTTCGAAAAGGCATCCCCATTGAAACTCTTGGCGTAGAGCCCGGCTTCGCTGGCGGCTTCCTCGAAGGCCACGGAGTTATACCAGCCAGCGCTGCCGGTTTTGTTTTCGACACCCGGCTTTTCGAAAAACACCCCGATGGTGGCGGCCCCACCGCCGAAGGCGGGCACGATCCGAGAGGCGAGGCCGTAGCCGGTCGAGGCGCCGATCACCAGCACGTTTTTCGGCGGATCGGCGAGGGGACCCCGGCTCTTCACATAATCAATCTGAGCGCGGACGTTGGCCGCGCACCCCTCGGGATGCGCCGTCGTGCAAATGAAACCACGGATCTTCGGAGCAATAATCATCAAGGAAACTGGATTTTTAAAGCGATAGCAGGGGCTCGTCGGGATGACAACCGCTTTGTCGTTCCGCGTCGGTAAAGATTGTGCGACCCAGGTCGCCACGAGCCGTTGGAGACTTCGTTGAAACAAAAAAGCCCGCAGCCGATTCTGAATCGGCGGCGGGCTTGGAAAAGGCGCTTGAGGCGCGCGGCCTTACTTCAGCTCGGCGGCGTGGAAGGTCGCCCAGTCGTCGAGGTTGTTGAGGTTCACCGCATCCTTGATGGTGCCATCATCGGAACGGCCGGCCGCGGCAAGGATATCGGTGCGGGTGGCGTCGGCGTGAATGTAGCCAACGATGGCGGCATTGAGTTTCTCAACGGCGTCTTGATCGAGGGAGCCGCCCTTTTGCTGGAGAATCCAGCTTTCGAGTTCGATGTAAGAGGGCTTCGAGTCGCGGATGAACGCTTCGAAATCGCCTTTGTCGATGCCGATGCCGTCGAGGACCATCTGATCGTAGCCTGCGCCGATCGCCGGGTAGTCGGAGTGGAGTTTGCCGGCGGCGCCGAGCGAGGCCTTGAGCCAGAGGCGGGGCAGGTGAAGGACGCCGAGGGGACCGGCGGTGCCGGAGCTGATGAGAGGAATGATGTTGCTCATGTAGAATTCAAACGATTGGATTTTTTCGCGGCGGGACCTCCCCGCCCTTGCGAGAGCTAGCAGGGTAGGGGGGGGCGGCGGCTAGCGCAATCAAAATCCACCCCTGATCCCGTGACGGAACCGGTGAAATTTTTCCGTAAGGCAGAAGGATCACGCCCACGTCACTTCGGTCTTCACCGAGTTCGCGAGGAAACATTCGTGATGGGCCTTTTCATGGAGGCGGGCGAGATCCTCGGGCGTGGGTTGTTTCTCTCCGGAGAAGACGATCTTTGGATGCATGACGACCCGGGCGAGCCAGAGTTTGCCATCTTCGCCCTTTTCGAGGTGACCGACCGGCGAATCGTCATAGCGATCAACGACAAAACCGCTCATTGAGGCGATCGCCAGAAAGGTCAGGAGATGGCAGCTCGCAAGGGCTGCGGTGAAGGCCTCCTCGGGATCGACGCAGTCGGCCTTGCCTAAAAAGGCGGGGGCGGCGGCGGCCTGGACGCCTTGACCGCTCCGTGGAAAGGTCCAGTCGTGGGTGCGTGAATATTCTTTGTAGCCGAAGCCGCTCTCGCCGCGGCTCCACAACAGGGTGGCGTGGTGTTCGCTCATGGAGAGGAGGTCGCGCCGCCGCGATCGGACGGCAAGCGCGGAAACAGAGAATCTCTTGTCATTCTTCACGCGGATTCCGGCATGGATTCGGGATTCCCCTTTCAACTCCGCCGTGGCACAATGAGGCATGTCGCAGTTGTCGCCCCGGGCGAAGGCCCTTCTCTATTCGAACCTCGAAAAGTATGCCCGCTCCGGGATGGGAATGGAGAAGGCGTGTGAATCGCTTCTCCGCCAGCCGCGGATCTCGGGAAGCGAGCGCAGGCTTTACCAAGGGCTCCTCAAAGGGATGCAACGGGGACGCAGCATCGGCGATGCGCTCGGTGGAGCGGTCGCATGGGTGACGCCGCTCGAGCACGAGGTGGTTGTCGCGGCCGAATCGGGAGGAAAGCTGGAAAGGGGTTTCGCCCACCTTGCCGAGTATTTCCGGCGGTTCGACCGGACTCGCAAAAAGATCCTCGAAGGTCTCGCCTACCCGCTCTTTCTGTTGCACCTCGCCATTCCAGTCTCGACCCTGGCGGTGACGGCCTTCCGGAGTTTTCGTCTCGACGGCGAGGCCCCCGAGGGAGGCTATCGCGTCGCGTTGGAAAACTGCGGCTGGGCCTTGCTCGGGCTTTGGGTGGCATTGCTCGTCTTTCTCGCGGTGGCCTGGCTTCTGGCGAGGCTCGGGCGGACCTCGACCCTTGTCGATGCGATCCTCTGGCGGATTCCCATCGTGGGAACAGCGCGCCGGGGTGTGGCGATGGAGCGCTTCACCCAAGTCTTCGAAATCTTCCTGCTTGCCGGCCGCACCATGAGTGAATCTCTCTCCGGCGCGGCGCGTGCTTCCGGCAGCGGACTCCTGCTCGCAGCGGGTGAGCGGGGCGAGGCGATCGTCGCAGCGGGTGATCCGCTTGCACGGGCCCTCCTCGCGGCTCCCGAGGCGTTTCCCGATGATTTCACGAGGGGAATGATCGTGGCTGAGGAGTCGGGCGTCCTCGATCGGGAACTTGCCGAATGGGGACGGCATTACTCGGAATCGGCCGGCGAGGCCATGGCGCGACTCGCTGAATGGACTCCGAAACTGTTTTACTGGGGTGTTCTTTTCTTCGTCGGGGCACTCATCATCCGGGCGGCGTTGGCTTATCGCGATCTCATTGAGGGGTTGCTGAATTTTGGAACCTGATCGTCGGGGGGCTTTTCCCATCGAAATTGAAGGTCGACAGCCTCAACCCGTTGGCTAAAGTGACGATTCTGCCCTTTCTCCCAAGGAAATCCTCTCTCGGCCAATGAAGATCTTCGCCCCCAAAGAGCACGACCCCATCGAAACCCGCGCCTCCCTTGATCCCGCGGCGGTCAAAAAGCTCGTCGGTCTCGGTGCCGAGGTCGTCGTCGAATCCGGGATCGGAGCGCGCTGCGACCACTCGGACGCCGCTTATGCCGAGGCGGGCGCCGCCGTCTCGAACGAACGGGCTTCCGCGCTCGCCGCCGCCGACTTGGTCACCCGAGTCCGCAAACCTTCGGAGGAAGAGATCGCGAGCCTGAAGCCGGGCGCGATCCACCTCAGCTTCCTCGATCCTTTCAACGAGAAGGACCTCATCGCGAAATTCGCCAGCCAGGGCGTCAGCGCGATCAGCCTCGAGATGGTCCCTCGCACCACTCTCGCCCAGAAGATGGACGCGATTAGCTCGCAGGCGAACCTCGCCGGCTACGTCGCCGTGATCCAAGCGGCGAATCGCATGAGCACGATCTTCCCCATGATGATGACCCCGGCCGGCACGATCTCGCCGGCGAAGGTCTTCGTTCTCGGGATCGGCGTGGCGGGACTCCAAGCCATCGCCACCGCGAAACGACTCGGGGCGCGAGTCACAGCCTTCGATGTCAGGTCCGAGGCTCTCGAACAGGCCGAATCCCTCGGCGCCAAAGCGCTCCGCATCGACTTGGGCGAAACCGGAGGCACCGACCAAGGCTACGCCCGAGAGCTCACCCCTGAGCAGTTGGCCAAGCAGATCGCCGCCCAAGCCAAGGTCTGCTCGGAAAGTGATGTCGTCATCACCACCGCGAAGGTCTTCGGTCGCAAGCCGCCCATTTTGATCAAAGCCGACGTCGTCGCGGGCATGAAGCCGGGCAGCCTCATCATCGATCTTGCCGCCGAGACCGGGGGCAATGTCGAGGGGATCGTACCTGGCGAGGAAACGGTCAGCGCCAATGGCGTGAAGTTGATCGGTCTGGCCAACTACGAGGGCCACGTCGCCAAACACGCCTCCCAGGTTCTTGCCGCGAACTTTGCGAACATGATCGAGCATTTCTGGGACAGGGAGGCGAAGGCCTTCCTCATCAAACCCGAAGATGAAATTCAGAAAGGCTGCCTCATCACCCACGGCGGTGCCATTGTTCACGAACGTTTTAAAAGCTAAGATTTCAGAACCACGGATGCACACGGATTCACACGGATGCCTTTCGGTTACGCGGGCCTTGATCCGTGTCCATCCGTGTCCATCCGTGGTCGAAACCCAATCCTCCCCGTGACCCGTGACCCGTGACCTTTGACTCTTGATTCCATGGACACCCTCATCCTACTCCTCTTCGTCTTCGTCCTCGCCGCCTTCCTTGGCTTTGAGTTGATCCAAAAGGTGCCGAGCCAGCTCCACACCCCGCTGATGTCCGGATCGAACGCGATCTCCGGCATCACCGTGGTCGGGGCCATCATCGCCTGTGGTGTCGCCGAGGGCGAGTTCGGCAAGTGGCTCGGCTTCGCCTCCATCATCCTCGCCACCATCAACGTCGTTGGCGGTTACGTCGTCACCGACCGCATGCTCGGCATGTTCAAGAAGAAGGGCCGGTAACGCTTTCTTCTGACCCTTGTCTCCACCCTGCTTCCTCCCTTTTCACTCCGTTTCCATGGATCTGAAACAATACATCGACCTGGCCTACATCGTCTCCTCGATCCTCTTCATCTTCGGAATCAAGATGCTGGGCAATGCCGCAACGGCGAGGAAAGGCAATCTGCTCTCCGCGGTCGGCATGCTCGTTGCGATGGTCGTGACCCTGTTTTACAAGGAGGTCGTCGATTACCAGATGATTCTTGCCGGGGTCGCCATTGGTGCGGTGATCGGATGGGTCTGGGCGGTGCGGGTGCAGATGACCGGCATGCCGGAGCTTGTCGCCCTCTTCAATGGCTTTGGTGGACTCGCTTCGGTCCTGGTGGGCTGGGCGGAGTTTGAATTCGGGAAAAGCACCGATCCCGTGACCCAGATCGCGATCTACCTCGCCATCCTCATCGGGGGTGTCACCTTCACCGGCAGTTTCGTCGCCTACCTCAAGCTCGCCGGCAAAATGAGCGGTCGTCCCACGCTCTTTCCCGCTCAAAAGGCCGTCAACGCGGTCCTCTTTCTCGCCCTCCTCGTTCTCGGGGTGATCTACGTGATGCAGGGCCCGGCCTGGGCGCTCTATGCCATCATCGTTCTTTCCCTTGCCCTCGGGGTCCTTGGCGTGCTGCCCATCGGCGGCGGAGACATGCCGGTGATTATCGCGTTCCTCAACAGCTTCTCCGGACTGGCCGGGGCGGCGGCCGGTTTCGTCATCCTCAACAAGGTCCTCATCGTCGCGGGCTGTCTCGTCGGCACTTCGGGCATCATCCTCACCATCATCATGTGCAAGGCGATGAACCGCACCTTCGGCAACGTTCTTTTCGGCGGCTTCGGCGCCGCCGGCGCCGCCGCCGGCAAGGCGGTCGAGGGCGAAATGAAGGGCATCTCGGTCGAGGATGCCTTCTACGCACTCGAGGCGGCGCAGAATGTTGTCTTTGTCCCCGGCTACGGCATGGCCGTCGCCCAGGCCCAGCACGCGGTGAAGGAATTGGGAGCGTTGTTGGAGAAGAACGGGGCCGAAGTCCGCTTCGCGATCCACCCGGTCGCGGGCCGCATGCCCGGGCACATGAACGTCCTCCTCGCCGAGGCCGACGTCCCTTATGAGCAACTCTGCGAGATGGATGCCGTCAATCCCACGATCGGACAGGTCGACGTCGCCATCGTCATCGGAGCCAACGACGTCGTCAACCCCGCCGCCGGAGACGATCCGAGCAGCCCGATCTATGGCATGCCGATCATCAACGTCCACGAGGCCCGCACGGTTTTTGCGTTGAAGCGTGGCAAGGGTTCGGGATTCTCCGGGCTCGAGAACGCGCTCTTTTTCCGCGAAAATTGCCGCATGATCTACGGCGATGCGAAAGAGACGATCACGGGATTGGTGGCGCAATTCAAAGGCTGAGTCCGACACTTTCGTTTTCTCCGGCTGCGAATGAACGTGGGGGATCGGCGTCCCACCTGAGGAGATGGTTGCCCACATTGAACGGGGACGGCTCGCAGGCTGCTGCTTATCCTGCCTTCCTTCGAGGTTCAACGGTCCACCGCCACGATTCCTTCCGCGGTCTCTTGTTGCAGGCGCAACTGGCCGCACGCGGCGGAAATGTCGTGCCCTTTCTCCCGACGCAGCGTCGCGACCACGCCGGCTCGGTTGAGGACTTGGAGAAAGGCCTCTTGCTGCGCTTCGGTGGGGCGACTCCACGGCAGCCCCTCGACGGTGTTGTAGGGGATCAGGTTGACCTTGGCATCGAGTCCCTTGGCGCGCCTTGCGAGGAGGGCCGCCTGGGAGGGTGAGTCGTTGATGCCCTCGATGAGGATGTATTCGAGGGTGATTTTCTGCTTTTTCTTCTCGCGCCAGACCTCGAGCGCCTCAAAAAGCCGGGCGATGGGATACTTCTTGTTCACCGGCATGATCTGTTCGCGCACTTCGTCGCTGGCTCCATGGAGGGAGATGGCGAGACGGATCTGAATCGGGAGCTCGGCGAGCTTTTCGATTTGCGGGGCAAGCCCGCTCGTGGAAACGGTCATGTGCCGCGCCCCGATGTTGAGTCCCCACGGGGCATTGAGAATGGTAATGGCCTTGGTCAGGCGGGTGAAGTTGGCGAGCGGTTCGCCCATGCCCATGAAGACGAGATTTCGCACCGACTCGCTCGACTCCTCCTCGGCGGCCATGACTTGGCCGACGATTTCCTCGACCTCGAGATTGCGGGTGAAACCGGCGAGCCCACTTGCGCAGAACTTGCAATCGTAGGCGCAGCCGACCTGACTGGAGACGCAGAGGGTGATGCGATCGCTTTGGCCGCCGTCGAAATGGACATTTGCCGGAATCTTGACGGTCTCGACGAGACGCCCGTCGTGGAGGCGGAAGAGGAACTTCCGGGTCGTGTCCTTCGATCCCGTCAGTCGCACCACCGGGAGACGGTCGAGGGAGAAGGCGGACTTGAGCTCTTCGCGCAGCGACTGTGAGAGGTTCGACATCTCATCCCAAGTCTTCGCGCGTTTTTGATAGAGCCACTCGACGATCTGCTTCGCCCGGAATTTGCTGTGGCTGCGCGCCTCCGTCCACTCGATCCAATCATCGAGAGTGAGACCGAAGGCGGAGGGAAGTCGGGTGCCGATGACCATGGACGGAGGGGCCAAGACGCCAACTAACCACGGAACGGGGCGATGTGCAGGCCGAATTTCGAGTGGATCCCGAGGGCCCCGGGGCGTCAGCTGAAGGACTTGGGCGGGCAACCTGGGCCGATCCCAGCCCGGTCAACGGGAGCCTCGGTCCCGTCACCCTAAACTTCTCCCAACCAGCTCCGCTCGTAGATTGTCCGTGGACAGGGCTTTTTCTTTGTCCGTAATTCTCCGGGAGTGAACTACACGGAATCCATCGACTGGCTCTATGGCACCCAGACCTTCGGGATCAAACTGGGACTGGAGAATCCCCGCACCCTCCTCTCCGCGCTCGCGATCGATCCGGACGACCCCGGCCCCGCGATTCTCCATGTCGCCGGGACGAACGGAAAGGGATCCGTCTGCGCCATGACCGAGCGCATCCTCCGAGACGTCGGCATCAAGACGGGACTTTTCACCTCGCCCCACCTCGTCACCTATCGCGAACGCATCCGGGTGAATGGGACGATGATCTCGGAAGAAATGGTCGCCGAGGGTCTGAGCGAGCTGCGCGGACGGACCTATCTTTGTGAAAATCATCCCACCTTCTTTGAGCTGAGTCTCGCCCTCGCCATGGGGCATTTTGTCAGGGAGCGATGCGAGGTCGTCATCCTCGAGACCGGCATGGGCGGGCGGCTCGACGCGACCAACGCGATCTGGTCTGATCTCAGCGTCATCACATCGATCGGTCTTGATCACCAGCAGTGGCTCGGAGAGACGATTCGAGAAATCGCCGCGGAAAAAGCCGGCATTCTGAAGGAAGGCGTTCCCGTCATCATCGGCGACCTCCATCCCGAGGCCCGAGAGGTGGTCGGTCGTCGTGCCCTCGCCCTCGGCATCCCCTGCGTCGAGGCTCACCCGCTGCCGGACGATTGGGAGACTGGTCTGAAGGGAAGTCACCAGCGAGAAAACGCCGCCCTCGCCGTCGAGGCCGCCTGCCGGCTCGAGGGCGAACGGCTCACCGAGGAGGGCATTCGGCACTCCGTCGCCACGGTGCAATGGCCGGGACGCTTCCAGCAGATCGACGACTCGCTCTATCTCGACGGAGCCCACAATCCCTCCGCCGCAGAGGTCCTGCGTCGCACCTGGCAGGAGCAGTGTGGCGACGAAAAAGCCCATCTTGTTTTCGGGGCAGTCGGCTCGAAGGATATAGCGGGAGTCTTCCAGGCGCTGCTGCCGATCCTGGCGTCCGTCTCGTTCATCCCGGTGCAGTCGGAGCGACGCCTCACCGTCGAGGAGATGAGGGCGTTCCTCCGCGAAGCCGGCGGCGGCGCTGTGCCCCAAGAGGAATTCGAGTCGCTGCCCGATGCTGTTGCCAGTGCTCAGGCGCGGGGAGGAAAGACGCTCGTCGCTGGATCCCTGTTTCTCGTCGGCGAGGCCCTCGGGCATTTTCTCGGCGAACGCTTCGAGGTGAGCTTACAGTAGCGCTCCGTAACGATGATCTACCTCGACAACAACGCCACGACCCGCCCCGCACCCGAGGTGATCGAGGCGATGCGGCCGTGGATGGATGAAGCCTATGGAAATCCCTCATCCGGGTATCGGTTCGGACGCGAGTCCCGCAAGGCGGTCGAGCATGCCCGGGAGCAGGTCGCCGCACTCCTCGGCGCTCAACCGGAGGAGATCGTCTTCACCAGTGGCGGGACCGAGGCGAATAATGCCGCGATCCGTTCCGCTCTGGCGCTGCGCCCCGCGCATCGGGCCCTTCTCACCTCGACGGTCGAGCACAGCGCCGTCGCGGAGGTCGTGAAATTCCAAGAGTCCATCGGGTATGAGGGCCGATCCAATCCGGTCGACTCGCTGGGCCGCCTCGATCTCGAGGCCTGGAAGGCGAATCTTGCAAAAGGCGGCGTCGCCCTCGCCAGTCTGATCTGGGCGAACAACGAAACCGGGGTGATCAGTCCCGTTGCCGAAGCGTTCGAACTGGCTGCGGAGCAGGATGTCTATTGCCACAGTGACGCGGTCCAGGCTGCCGGGAAGATCCCCTTGCGGGTCGACGACCTGCCTCTGCACGCCCTTTCCCTCTCCGCCCACAAACTACACGGACCGAAAGGGGTCGGGGCGCTCTGGTTGAATCGGCGCGCCCGTTTTCTGCCCCAGACTCTGGGAGGGGGGCAGGAGGGCGAACGCCGTTCCGGCACCGAGAACGTGCCCGCGATCGTCGGCTTTGGTGTCGCCGCCGCCCTCGCCGCCGGTGCCCTCGAGACGCGTCAGGACATCGCCGTCCTCCGCGACCGCTTCGAACGCAGCGTGCTCGAGACCCTGCCCGGCGTCGAAATCAACGGAGATCCCGGGGGTCGGCTTCCCAACACGAGCAATCTTTATTTCCCCGGGGTCGACGGCGAGGGACTGCTCATTCTCCTCGACGAGGCGGGTGTTTGTTGCTCGCCAGGCTCCGCTTGCAGCACCGGCCAGGTGAAGCCGAGTCGCATTGTCCGGGCGATGGGGCATTCCAACGCGAGAGCCAGGGCCAGCGTGCGGTTTTCGCTTTCACGCTTCACCACCGCGGAGGAAATCGACGCGTCCGTGGCCGCTGTGGCGAGGGCGGTCGGAAAGTTGCGGGTGTTGCTGCCAGGGAGGTGAGCTGGCCCGGCCCGCATTACCGTTTGACCATCCCGCCCTTTGCGCGGAACCTACGCGCTCCAAAAACTCAGAGAAAAAAAGAGATGGCAGCAAAAATCTATACGGACAAGGACGCGGACCTCGGGGTGCTCAAAGGCAAGACCTGTGCCGTGATCGGCTTCGGCTCACAAGGCCACGCGCACGCGCTCAACCTCAAGGACAGCGGTGTGAAGGTCATCATCGGCCTCTACGCCAAAAGCCAATCGCGCGAAGTCGCGAAGGAATTCGGCTTCGAGGTGATGGACACGGCGGAAGCGGTCAAGGCCGCCGATGTCATCTTCATCGCCACCCCCGACACCAAGATCGCCGGTATCTTCGAGAAGGATATCGCCCCCAATCTGAAGAAGGGTCAGACCCTCCTCTTCAGCCACGGTTTCGCCGTGCACTTCAAGACGATCACCCCTCCGGCCTTCGTCAACGTCATCATGGTTGCCCCCAAGGGACCCGGGCACATCGTGCGGCGCCAGTTCGTCGAGGGCAAGGGTGTGCCTTCCCTCATCGCCATCCATCAGAATCCCGGCAAGGACGCCAAGAAGATCGCCCTTGCTTGGGCCAAGGGCATCGGTGGCACCCGCGCCGGCGTCTTCGAGACTGACTTCAAGGAAGAGACCGAGACCGATCTCTTCGGCGAACAGACCGTCCTTTGCGGCGGCGTCAGCCAACTCATCACCGCTGCCTACGAGACCCTCGTCGAGGCCGGTTACCAGCCCGAGATGGCCTACTTTGAATGCCTCCACGAATTGAAACTCACCGTCGACCTCATCAACGAGTCCGGCATTTCCGGGATGCGTTTCTCCATCTCCGACACCGCCGAGTACGGCGACCTCACCACTGGCCCGACCATCATCGACGCCTCCGTGAAGAAGCGCATGCAAAAGGCCCTCAAGAGAATCCAGAGCGGCAAGTTCGCGAAGGGATGGATCGAAGAGTCGAACAGCGGCGGCAAAAACTTCAACAAGCTCCGCAAGGAAGGCCAAGTCCACGCCATCGAGAAAGTCGGTGCTCGTCTTCGCAGCCTGATGCCTTGGATCAAAAAGCGAGCCACCAAGGGTGCGCAGGCTTCCTACCATTGATCGATCGGAAGAGACCTTCGATTTCACGAAAACCGGGGCGGGATCCGCTCCGGTTTTTTTGTGGGCCGGACCCTGTTCGATCGGGAAGGGGAGGCGGTCTTCTTTCGCTTCGGTTGGGTAATCATCTTCACTTCCTGCCTTCGGAAGTCATGAGAAAGGCCACCAGGTCGCGCAGTTCGCGGTCCGTCAGGGAGAGCGCGAGTCCGGCGGGCATGAGGGAGGTGTCGAGTTCGGCAATGGAGTCCAGTTCCCCCAGTTCGAAGGTGAGGGAGTGGCCGTTGACATCCTTGACGCGTTCGCGGGTGTAGGACTGCATGCGGATGCCAACGATGGTGCGCCCGTCCTTCAAGGTGACGGCGCGGGGAAGGTATTCGGGGGCGATCTTTCGGCTCGGCTGCAGGATACTCTCGATCACTCCATCGACTGCCTCTCCCGCTTCCAAGCCGCCGAGGTCCGGACCCAGGCTTCGGCCGCGTCCCTCGTGCCGGTGGCAGTTGGCGCAGAGAGCGACGGTGGGGTGGTGAAAGACTCTTGATCCCGCTGCCGGATCCGGCTCGCCCGGCACGGCGTCGAGGCGCTTTTTCCAAGCGGCGGTGTCGGTCGCGGGAGGACGATTTTGAAAGAGGATTTCGGGAGTGAGCACGGCCGCGAAAAGATCGTCAGATTCAGGGACGCGCGGCCGCAGGGCTTTCAAAATCTCTTTTTCGCGATCGGTAAGGCTGCGGTGGCGCAGGGCGCGGAGCGATTCCTCGCGCAGTTCCCGGTGATCGTCTCCCGCGAGCTGCAACAGAAGGGGTGATTGCTCCGGCACGGAGGCCAAGCCGGCGACCGCGAGCGCGCGCAGTGCGGGATCGGCGGCGGCGTCCGCTGCCACCTGTGCGAGCAAATCCGTACCCGCCTCCGGATTGTCGGAGAGTGCCAGAACCACCTCGCGGGAAAGGTCTCCGTTGCCCTCGGACAGAAGTTCCCGCATGAGATCGGAGGTGAGCTCCGCCGGAAAGCTGACCCGGCCGGACGGGCCCGATTCGCGAGGACGCCAGTCCTGCGACGGCAGCAGTCTCAGCGCAAAGGCACGAAGGGATGGCGCGCTGTTTTTGTCGCGGATGCGGTCCAGAAGGAGATCGTGATTTCGCACGCCCTGCTCGGGTATTCCCGAAAGGGTGTTGTGGGCGGCGACCGCGGCTTCGAAGGCGGCGAAATCGAGATCGCTCCGGCTCAAGAACCGCTTCACGGCGGTAAGTGCCTCGCGGGTTTCGCGATGGGAGAACCAGCGCAGCCCCTCGAAATTCACGACCGCGTCGGGGTCACGGAGAAGGGTTTCGACCCAGGGGGCGGGATCCGCTTCCGAGGAGGAGAGAGCGAGGACGGAGAGGATGCGGCGCTCCGGGGAGAGGCGTGGAAAGTCGCCGGGGGTCCAGCGCGGCGTGACCTCATCGGCCAGACGGACGAGGGCGGATCGTGCGATGAAGGCATCCTTGTGGCCGGCCAGCGTGAACAGCTCGTCTTCGGACAGCTCACCCGCCCTCGTCCGAATGTCGCGAGCGAGCAGGGCCTCCTCGGTTGGTTTCTCCAGATCGAGTGGTCCCAGCCAGTCGGCCTTGGCGAGGTCGATTTCCAGTTTCCAAAGTCTGCCCAGACCGTGCACGGGATAACGCCCGTCGACCCAGTCCGTCAGATACCAGGTGCGTTTGTCAGGATCTTTCCCGGACGGGTCTTGCGCGAGGCAGGTGGGACGGAAAAAGAAGGAGCCTTGCACCAGAGGGATGCGCGCCTCCGCCTTGTAACTGGCTCCCCGGGGCTCGAGGGGAAAGAAATCAATACGGTGATCGCCCCAAGAAGGGATAAGCACGCCGCGGCCGAGCGGCAGGACAGCGCAGGGGGCCTCGCCTGAGGGGTTGATCATGGGCAGGGAAGCGCGCAGCTCACCGTTCCACCCGACAAAAGGGTGATGGGACTCTCCGCCGTAGTGACGGCGGAATCCGTAGTCGCCGCCCTCGACGACGTGAAGCAAGCGACAGGGAGGGCGCTCGCCAGGGTCGTTGTCCACGGCAAAGATCTCTCCATCCTCCCGGACGCAGATGCCGAAGGGGTTCCAGAGACCGCGTGCGATCCAGCGCAGCTTGGATCCATCGGCGGAGCAGCGAAAGATACCACCCTCGGCGCGGCCGGCGTGGGTGCTGCCATCGGATCCCGTGAGAGACCAGGGCTTCGCAAAATTCTCCCCGAGCCCGAAGATCAGGTCCCCGTTCGGATGCCAGGCCAGCCCTGACATACCGTTGTGGGGGTAGCTCTCCTCGGATTCCAGCTTCACGACCGTTTCCTCTTCGTCGGCGGAGCCGTCGCCGTCCGTGTCCCGGAGGCGCAGGATGCGATCGCGCTCGGCGAGGTAGACCCATCCGTCCCGACCCAGCTCCAGATCCATGGTGTGGATCGTTTGGCTGTGGAAGACAGTACGTTCGCCGTCGGGGTTGAACACGAGCACCTCGTCCCGGTCCGGGCCCGAATACCCTTTCGGCGTCTCGTGAGTGTGCGAGGCGACCAGCCAGATCTGCCCTTGCCGGTCTACGTCGAGGCCGATCGGAGTCACCACGGCAGGGTGTTCGGCGATCATCTCGATGCTGACCCCTTCGCGAAGCGCCTTGGCCTCGGGGGCCGGAGGCGTCCCCGTGGCACCAAACAGGAGGCAGGGCGCGAACGCTGGCAGGAGAATCGCGGAGATTTTTCCCAGGTCGGGTGGTTCGGGTAAGTTCATGATCGAGGGGCCGGAGCGAGCATCCACTGAAAAAGCAAGGATGAGGCTTTTGGGGTGGGGACGGCAACTGGCATGTAGCCGTAAGATACGCCCTGCCTGTCTTATGAGTCGTCTGCCCCAATGGTTGCCCGCGGGAAGTTTGGCCCTGTCGAGGCGCCGGGCAACAGCGCGAGGATATTGAATTGAGGAAAAGTCTTTCGCCGAACCGATTTTGGCAAACCGCCAAAAATTATTCGAGGCGCCATCCGTGAACTCGGAAAAGACTTTCCCAATCCCTTCGCGTCCGGCATTCTCGCGCTTGATGAACCGTTCCCTGTTATGCCTTTTGTCCGCGTTCCTTGCGATCGCAGGCCTTGCCGACCGATCCGCCGCCGCTCCGGCGAACGTCCTCCTCATCACCGCTGACGATCTGCGTCCTGAGTTGGGTGCTTACGGGTCGCCCGCGCTGACACCGCATATCGATGCCCTCGCCGCGCGTGGCACCACGTTCACGCGCGCCTACTGCCAGCAGGCGGTCTGCAATCCATCGCGCTCGAGC
>NEUQ01000016.1 GCA_002288445.1 Verrucomicrobiia bacterium Tous-C2TDCM
CCCACCTCGGGTTCCATTTTGCCGTTTCCGGAAAAACCGAGATTGATGACCGGACGGTCGAGGCGGCGTCCCAGGATTGCCGGATGGGGCATGCCGGGGCGCGATGCCGAGGCTCCGTGCGTGATGGAGGTGCCATAAAAGACGATCGGCGGTTCCTGGCGCGGGGCGACCGGTTGAAAGGTAGCTCCCTTGGGCACGCCGACCTCCACTTTCACCGTCGAGTTGTAAAGAGGCAGGTAGGCCATCCAACTGCGCAGTCCCGGATCGAGGCCGCTCACCGTGTGCACCGTCGTGGGCTCTTTGGGTCTCGAGACTTCGACCCATTTCCATCGGCTCCCGTCGAGAGCGTAAAGGTCGATCCCACTCACCCCCGTAGCGGGCATGTGGGGGAGTGCGAGGCTCGCGCCGGCGACCGTATGTCTCACGTGCAGCGTGGTTGCGTCAGTGTTGAAGCGGAAGGAAAGGCCCGCGCTGTTTCGCGAGAGGCTCCAAACCGGAGGTCGCACGATTTTTTCGGCCTTGGCGGGGAGGCGGTCGTATCGGGCCCTGAGGTCTTCCGGCGCCCAGCCCTGACCTTCGACCCCCCAAGAGGAAACGTCGTGCCAGACGATCTCGGGCCCGGTGCCGGACTCGGCGATGAGTGGGGCAGTGAGTTGGACTGTGGTGAAAGCAGCGAGCAGGAAGCTGCCGCGGCGGGAAATCGGATTGAGCGTCATCTCGGGGGACAATGGAGCGAGCGGGCGAAGGGAGTCAATGGGAATCGGAGACGCGCGGTCCGACGGGAAAAGGGATCCGATGGCGGTGAATGATCCGTCCTAAGCAAGCCACACCGCTCCCGGCATCGTGTAGGGCCGGAAAATCTCGATCGTGCCCGCGGCCTCATCATGGAGCAGCGCCCGGTTCAGGCCGAGCTCCGAGGCCTTGCCGGAGTCGATCAGGCTGGCGGAGTCAGTGGCGCTCATCTGGAAGAGCACCCTCTTTTCGAATTCGCCTGCCGCCTTGCGGCCGAGGGTGCGGGTGACGTTGTTGTAGGAATCAAACGAGGCGACGAGATGGTATCCCCAAAGAGGTCCCTCGAGGATGATTTCCTGCAGGGAGTCAGCCGGTTTCGCGTCGGCCTCGGCATCGAGCGAGAAGGAATAATCCTCCTCGTGTCTCAGTTTGCGGTGGCGATGCAGGTTCGGGATGAACAACACGACCGGCTGGACTGGGGAGGGACGGCTGCCATCAGCGACAGCCTTGATGTCCGCGGCGAGTTCGTTGAGTAGCTGGCCCATCTGGTGGGCGTCCGGGCATTCGACTCCGACGATTCGTTCGACGGCGTGGCGGAAGGCGGAGTCGTCGGGGGTGGCGAAGCGGCTGTCGATCAGGACGAGGCGGATCGCCGTGCCAAACTGGGCCCGGAGGAGACGCAAGGAAACAACGACAAGCGCATCGACCGCGTCCTCGCGTTGCCCGACGAAGAGGAGGTGGTTGCCGCTTTGCCGGGAGAAGGTCACCTCGGTGGGACCTTTGATTGAATTCGGCGCGCCGAGGAAAAGCCGAGGCAAGCCAAGCGTTGGCCCGCTCATCAGTCGTTCAGTCAGGAGGGGGGCGGTGGAGACGTCGGCGGGGGCATTCCCCTCGAAGATTACGCGGGGGCGTGGTTCTCCGCCACGCTCGCGATCGAGAGCGGCAACCAGGTCGAGGCGCTGGTTGCGTTCGTCCTCTCCCATCCAGACGACCTGAAAAGGCGAGTTCGCCTCGGCCGCTCCGGCGCGATCGTTGTAGATTCCCTCACCGGGCCGGGTGAGCAGCCGTGGAGCTGGATTGGAGTCGTCCATGATCAGGTAGGCGTCGGCTTCGTTGCAGGCGAGGGCGATGCGGACCGTCATTTGCCCCAGAGTGGACCGCGCTAGGGTGAAGGCCCCGCCAAGGGTTTGCGAGCCAAGAATCACGTGGATGCCGAAGGCGCGGCCTTGGCGCACGATGCGGTCGAGCAGCACCGCGGCCTGCTGCGAGATCGCGTCATCTTCGGTGAAGAATTCCTGGAACTCGTCGATGAGCAAGAGGGTGCGAGGCATCCGTTCGGCACCGGGTCTGGATCGATAGCCGGCGACATCCTGCACGCCGGCAGCGCGGAAGATCTCGCCGCGTCGGCGCAATTCCTCGTCGAGCCGCTGCAAGACGCTCAGCCCGAACTCGCGGTCGCTTTCGATCGCGATGACCCGCGCATGGGGCAGCTCACGATCGGCATAGCACTTGAATTCGACCCCTTTTTTGAAGTCGATCAGGTAGAACTCGATCTCGTCGGGCGAGCTCCAGAGAGCGAGGTTGCTGACGATGATGTGAAAGAGGGTCGACTTGCCTGAGCCGGTCTTCCCGGCGATGAGGGCGTGCTGACAGGTGCCACGCCCGAGTGCGAGGTATTGCAACTTCGTCGCACCGCTTCGTCCGATCGGGACGCGCAGTTCGTCCGCGGTGGTGAAGCTCCAGCGCTCCCCAGCCGGAGGTTCGATCAAGGAGAAGGGAACCTCGATGCGTTTGGAGTCACGATTGGCGGAGCCGACCACGTGGATCCATCGGGCAAAAAGTTCCGTCGAAGTCGGTCTGTTCAGGGCAAGGCCGAGACCTTTCACCGGAGCCTCCCTCAAGTGGAATCCCCCGATGCCCGACTCCAGGCAGAGGCAGGCTTTTCTCAGATCGTCCAAGCGGAAGCCTTGGGGGAGGTCGGCGCGCTGATCGTGGTGGATGAGGAGAAAGACTCCGCAGCGGGCCCCCGACGCGGCGATGCTGAGAAGACGCTTTGCCGCCAGTTCGCTGAAGCCGTGGGGGAAGTCTGCCACGACGAGGAAATGATAGCGCTCGGCGATCGTCCCGGCGGCCTCGTTGTATTCGGTGATGCTGCGGTAGTCGTTGCGCAGATACATCTGGATCACCTTCTCGAGGTGATCGCAGAGCTCGCCGAGACGCTTTTCGATCTGATCAGACTGGGTGCGGATGCGGCTGTTGATGAGGAGATCCTCGTAGTCTGCGAGATGCATCAAGCCGGCGAAACTCTCACCGAGGCCGACGGGATCACAGAGGGAAAACGAGAGCCGGCCGGAAGGGGCGTGGGCAAGCCAGGCGAGAACGAGATGGTTGAGGAGGGCAATGGCCTCGTCTCTCCCGTGTTGTTTTGTCTCGAGCAGCAGCGAGGCGGCGTCGGGCAGGTGAAGTCTCAGCGGCAGCCGAAATTCGGGAGAGTCCGAGAGTCGCATTGCCTCCGAGACCGGCAGGACCAGATCGCTCGCCGCTGCCTGGTAGGTGAGTTCTCCGAAGGTCACCGCATGATCAAGGGCTCGCGGAGCGGTCCACGCCTCGGGTCCCCGGTCGAGCCAAGCGCGATCGGTCCCCTCGATCGCGGAGCGGGTCTGTTCTTCCAGACTCGAGACAAGGGGGAGGAACTCTCGCCTCCATTCCTCGACAAGTCGCTCGAACGGAGCGGCGGGATCGTCGTCGGGTGTGGTCTCGGCGCGGAGTCGCACGAGTTCCTCATCGCGCCCGTGCTCGAGCGCCGCGGTGCGGTTGGCGAGGTCCTGATCGAGGGAGTCGATCTGCGACTGGAGATGGGCTTCGAGCCTCTCCCGAAGCTCCTGGGCCCGCTTTTCGACGGCCTCGGGATGGGCGTAGCGTCGGTTCCCGGAGACGCCCGGTTTTTCCCTCAGACCTTGTTCGAAGGCTGACTTGACCCGCTGGTATTCCGTCTCTGCCGTCTCCACAGCGATCCGCTGATCGCTCTCGATTCTCCCGCGATATCGCAAGCGCAGGGCCCGGGCCCCGGCAAAACGTTCCGTCTCGTTCTTGATGAAAGTGGAGGCTGCCTTTCGACCCGCCGCCCAGAGGACGATCACCAAGAGGGCGAATCCGCCGGCGGTCCCGAGACTCGGCGCCCATGATACCGGACCGATCCCGAGCAACGGGCCGACCAGGGGCGCGACCGCTCCGAGGCTGAGGACGAGAAAGATTTGCAGAGCCAACGGGAAAGCAGCGAACCAGGTAACGAGCGGGGCCTTGCGCAAGCACCGGACCGATTCGGAGAGTTCTTCATGTCGTTCTGTCAGGGTATCCTCGAGCGATGAGAGGTCGCCGCTCCAGGGTTCCGGCGCCTCGGTCTCCCTGAGCGAGTGAAGAAGGTTTCTCTGGAGTGATCCATAACCACGCAGCCCCGAGACGGCGATTTTCTCCAATTGCGTGAAGCGTCCGTGAATCGCCTTGGCCGCGGCGCTGCCCTCCTGAAAGGCTGCGCCGGCGATCGCGATGGCCTGCTCCCGCCGCTGCCCGGCCTCCATGTAATCGCGCTGGAGGGTCGCACGATGCTGGCCTTCGGTCGCTTGAATCGCCTCGATCACCGAATGGCGGACCGCGATCTGGCCCTTGTCGAGGCGGAGGCGGCGAGTTCGTGCGGTGGATTCGAGATGGCTGCGGGCCTCGGCCGCCTCATCGCGCAAAGCCGCGACGGCGGCCTCGTGCTGCTTTTCGACCGCGGCGCGGCTCTCCTCGAGGGCCTGACGCCGACTCGACTCCCGCAACTGGCGGGCCCGTTCGAGGCCACTTTCCCGTTCGGCAAACGAGCGAGCGCTCTGGTGGAAGCGGGCAATCCGGTCGATCGCTTCCGGGGCGGAGAGGGGATCAGGTTTCACAGTCTTGACGGAGTCGTTGGAGCACTTTGTCGAGGTCCTCGATCGCCGCGGCGGCGTGGTCGACGGCATCGAACATGGGCTGCATGTAGGTGCTGTCAAATTCACGTGCCTTGGCATCGCGCCATGAATCCTGGGTGTCCTGCCAGACACGAAGAAGTTCCCGTGAGAGGCCGACGAGGCGACCTTTGCTGTGATTGAGGCTCAAAGGCTGGATTAGGTCGGGGATACGGGTCAGCTTTGGCCGCCGGAAGAGTAGGCGTCGAGCTGACGGATGGCTTCTTTCAGAAAAGTCACGGCTCGGACCATGTCCGTGTCGAGGTGGTGTCGGAGTTTTTCGACCTTCCGTGCTTCGGTCTCGACGCTCGAATCGAAGTTGCGCGACCAAGCGGCGACCTTGCGTTGGGTGTTCTCGAGCTCGTGCGTTTCCCTGCGTTTTTGGTTCACCAGCATTTGGAGGCCGGTTTTCTTCTGCGCGAGATCGGACAGCCGTGCACTGAAGAGCTCGGACTCCAGCGTCTCGAGTTCACGGTGAACGCGTTTCATCTCCAGCGCGAGCTTCATCCGCTGCTCGCTCTGCAGCCAAATACGGGTGCGCTTCACCTCTTCCCCCACCTCGTCGAGAATGAGGCCGGCGCGCTCGAGAAAAAGCACGAGACTCGAACGGAAACGCTCCAGTGATTCGAGATTGGTGACGTGGGCCCCGGGCACGACTGAATCAGCGTTGGTTCAAATACTCCTCGATCCGCTGCGCCTTTCGAAGGAGAAAGGGTCCTTGCTGGCTGGAACTCTCCGTGAAGCGGCGCAACACCTTCATCGTCTCGACAAATTCCTGAGCGAATTTCGCGTGCTCCTGATCCTGCCACGTGTCGCTGAGGGCCGCGAACCGCGACTGAAGAGAGGTCAGCGAGCTCTGCAGGTCTCCATTGAAGCGCTTCAGCTCCTCGGCAAAACGCCTCAGCTCATTCGGATCAACGATCGCTTTCGACATGAGAGTGAGGCTATCAGGGAGAGGGCGAAGGAACAAGAAGATTTCCCTCCGAGGCCTAAGTCGTGGAGTAGAGAAGGTCGACAAGGTCGAGGGATTTGCGATTTGGCAGGATTCCCGCCTCCATCTGGTTCATGACGTAGGCGAAGGAATGGCCCCCTTCCGGGTCGGCGAAGGCGTGGCTGCCGCCGGCGCCAGGCTGGCCAAAGGCGGTCATGGAGGGGCCGAAAAGAGCGCGGATTTTTTGGCCTCTTCCATCCAATGGATCGGTCTTGAAGCCACCGGTGAAGGCGGTGGGCAACAACAAGGTCCGATCGTGACCGCTGCTCTGGAGGGCTCGGGCGGTGCGCACGACCCGCGCGGGGATCACCTCTACTCCGTCAGAGACACCGTCGCGCGCCAGGATCTGGTAGAATTTTGCGAGGGCGCAGGCGGAGCCGATGCCGCCGAAGGCGGGCAGGCCGGCCTGAAGGAATTCGAGCTGGTTGATCTCCGCGAGCGAGCGCATTCCCGACGGCGATGCAAAGGCCGCGAGCGAGAGCGAATCCGGTTGGGCGAGGGCTCGGTAAAAGGGCAGCTCCTCCTCGCTCGGATGTTGTCCTTTCGGCGGCACCATCATGGCAAGGCGCCCAAGCACCGGAGCGGGAAAATCCCCGATCCAGAATTCGAGTTGCAGGGGTGCCGCAACGTGGGTGTTCCAATAGCGGCCAAGTGGGAGCCCGCCCGCCACTTTCCGGACGATCTCATCGAGGAGAAAGCCGATCGTGCGGGGGTGGTAGCCGTGGCCGTCACCGGGGCTCCAGAAGGGCTTTTGTCTCTCCAGCGCCGCGATCACTTCGCGATGGGAGAGAAGATGGGGGCGATTCACCGGAGATAGAGCCGGAAGACCGGCCTGATGAGAGAGGATTTGGACAAATGTCAGGCGCCCGTCCTGCGCCGCGAGCAGTTCAGGCCAAACCTTGGCGACGGGATCATGGGGGGAGACTCCTGCTTTCTCCAAGGCGAGTAGGAAGGTGATCGCGGCGGGCCCTTTCGTCGCCGACCAGACCGGGGCCACCGTCCCGTGAGTCCATGGAATCGTCTTCCCCGGGTCGGCCCAGCCGTGATGAAGTGAGACAATTTCCTTCCCGCCCTTCCAGATCGAGAGTGAGGCGCCGAGTTCGCCGCGCTCCTCGAAATTCCGGTAGAAGCGTTCTTCTAGGGCTCCAGTCATGGCCTCAGAGCGCCTCGGCAATGGCCGCGAGATCGGGATCAGCGAGGGCGCGCTCGCGATAGTGGCGATCCATCTCGACAGAGAGGCGCAACCAGGTCAGGGCCGCCTGATTCTTGCCCAGGGCCACCTCGTAGCAGGCGAGATTGTAAAAATAAACCGGCTCTTCACGGAGGGTTTCGGGCCCGGACTGTAGCAATTCGATGGCGTCCTCGGTGCGTCCGAGGGCGTGAAGGCAGTAGGCTCCTTGGATGAACCCGGCATGATTCCCGGGGTGCAGGCTGCAAAGGATGCCGCAGAGGGCGAGGGCTTCCGCCGTCTTGCCCTCGTCGAGGCGGATCGTGATGCGAAATTCTCGCACCTCGGGACGGTCTCGCTTGTCGGGTGGGAGTCGGTCGAGCTCGGACCACGCCTCTTCAGACATTCCAAGATCCAGATAACCGCGGGCGCGGTCGAGCCAATAGGGGTCGGTCATGAAAAGATAGGTGGGGTCGGCGAGGAAATGAGCCGCCGCCTGAGGCACTTGTCAATCGACACCCGTCGCCGCTAGGCGGAGATTCGGCCGGTGGCTCTGAATTCGAACGGCTCTGGCTCCGCTCGCGCCGGTGAGGCAAGCGGGCTGCCCGGGGCGACCGGACCTCGCCGCTTCACGGAACAGGTTCCACTCTCACCGTATGGTTCACCGGCTGGATGCGCTTTCGGGCCGAAGCGTGGTGGGCGGCATGTTTCTCGGCGACCTTGTTACGGATCGTTTCGAAGGCGGCGGCAAGTTCGGCATCGCTCTTCGCGTCTTCGTCGAAGATCCGGAAATGGGTGACGAGGTTCTTGATTGCGTTCGTCTCGAACTGCTGCTTCACCGCGACGGCCTCCATCAGTTTCTGGAAGGGTTCGTCGAATGGTGTTGCGGGGAACTCGGCGGCAAGATTGATTCCCGACTCGAGTTGCGCTTTCGTGAACTCGAGCGAATGGGCGCCCCAAGTGACCCTCGCCTTCGGTGTGGTGAGTCCCATGACGACCAGGGTGAAGCGGTTGAACTCTTCGTTGAAATTGGTGAAAGGCACGATGCTTCGGGTGCTGTTGGGGTTTTTCGGATCGGCATCGAAACAGAAGGGCCATCGGCTGCTCGCGAGCTCGACAGTGCCCGCTTTTGTGGAGAGGACCTCGTGGCCGGTGGTTGCCGTGGTATCGCCTTCGAGATCGAGAGTGATCGTCCCGATTGCGCCGTCGAGCCCGAGTCCTTTCAAGAAGGCCTGTGTCATTAGTAGTTGGCCGGCGGGCGCCGGGTGAAAGCCGTCGCTGCCAAAGGGCGCGTAATCCTTTCCGTTGGCCTCTTTGGATTTCGGGAGGGCCGTCATCATCGTGTCGTAGACATTTGCGAAAGGCTGCCCGCTCTTTTCGGCGAGGCGGCGGGCGATGTCGCGGAGCTGGGCGAGCGTTTCGTTGTAGATCGTCCCATCGAGACGGGTGAAGAAATCGGGGTCGACGCCCCCAGGCGAGCCCACCGCGATCTGTCGGACTCCGGCGGCCTTGAGGCCTTCGATGACACGGGTCATGTTTTTCTCATAGGCACCACCGATCGCGTCGTTGAAAGGCTGGTAGCTCCCGTCGTTCATCCCGTAACAGGTCGTCGCCACCGTGGGTTGAAAGACGCCGAGGTCGTTGGCGAGCCGGTTGGCAAACCCGTCGGCCCGTTCCCCGCTCCAGCCAAATTGAAAGACGACAAGGTCATCACGACCCGTGCAGGCGAGGAGATAGCTCTCGAGATACTTTGAATAAAGCTTCTGCTCGGTGATGCTGTCTCCGATCACCGCGATCCGGGAATCGGCGGGGAGGTCTCCGGCGCGCATGGCGCTGACGGAGAGCAGGAAACAAAGAGAGAGGACGGGAAAATGGCGGCGGAGTTTCATGGATTCTGGCTCGAAAGTGGAGCGGGTTTCGCAGTCCATGGCAAGCCTGATTTCGCGGCGCTCGCTACGAGCGCAGCCTAGCATTGAGGTGAGGGCCCGCCGGAAGCGAGGTCGTCGCGGAAACGGCGGGTCACAATCCCTTGATCGGGACTGAAGAGCCACGCGATGAGGAAAATCAGCCCTGAAGCGAGAGCGATCATTCCCGATGAGGTGGTGCTTTCGAACCCGAACCACCCCGGAACGACGAGGGCGCCAAGGTGCCCGGTCACGGCGGCGAGGACGGCGACGGCGACGGCGATGAGGAGCATTTTCAGGAGGTCGCGAGTCAGGAGAAGCGCGGTCGCGGGCGGCACGATCAGCATCGCAATGACGATGATGCTGCCGACCGACTCGAAGGCGGCCACGGTCGTCACGGCGACCAAGGTCATGAGGAGGTAATGAAGAAACTGAGAGGAATAACCGAGGGTGTCGGCGAGGTCAGGATCAAAGGCGCTGAGTTTGAACTCCTTGTAGAGCAGGGTCAGGAAAAGAAGGTTTACGAGGAGGATGGTGCCGTTGACAAGCGCGGCGCGGGGAATCGCGAAACCGCCGATCGAGAGGGTGTCGAGCGGGGTCAGTTCGATCGCGCCGTAGAGGACGCAGCCGGGATCAAGATCGACGTGGTCGGCGGTCTGGCGGATCAGAAGGAGTCCGATCGCAAAGAGAGTGGTGAATACGATCCCCATCGCAGCGCCGCGATCGACGTTGCCGAAGCGCGTGATCCACTGAGTGAACAGCGCGGTGAGGAGTCCGGCGAGAGCAGCGCCAAGGAACATGGGCAGGCTCGCACGCGTCCCGGTGAGGTAAAAGGCGATGGCGAGTCCGGGGAGGACGGCGTGGCTGATGGCATCGCCCATCATGCTCATTTTGCGGAGCACGAGGAAACATCCCGGCAGCGCACAGGCCGCGGCGCAGAGCGAGCCAATGACAACGATCCATGTGTCGAAGGATGTCCAGTTCATGCAGGGGGCAGGGGGTGCGGGCTGGGTGGCACTGCCTGACCGGGAAGGGCATTCCCGAGCTTGGCCTCGAGTTCGCGGACGAGTTCCGCCCCGAGAATGTGTTCGACCCTGTCGGCGTCGCGGTCGACCTGGCTTGGGGCAACGTCGGCGTATTGGATGAGATAGGTTTCCCAGAGCCGGTGATTGCGGGTGACGCGGGCTGCCTCGCCGAAGCCGGGCTCGGAAAGTAGGAGACGGCCGGGGGGGGCAGGTTCGAGGTGATCCTCGCGATACGCGATGCGGAGGATGCCGCGGAGTTGGCGTGGCGTCCAGGAGCGCTTCGCGAGGAGTGTCTCGAGCGAAAAGGACCGGTTCACCACGGGGCCGTCGGCGCATTGATCCTCGAGGATCTCATAGGCCGCGCGGAGAAGATGCTGACGGTCTTCCTTGCGGCGGAGGGCGGCTTGGTTGAGGAGCCGGGGGAGCACTCCGCGAACGGGCGCAAAGAGCATGCTGATGAGGAAGAGCGTGGCCGCGACCAGGACGATGACAGCGCCGGCGGGCAACTGCGGCGCGAGCGCGCTGATCGAGGCTCCCAGCCATCCGCTCGCGCCTCCGATGATGGCGGCGATGAGGAGCATGGGCACAAGGCGCTGGGTCCAGAAGCGGGCCGCGGTCGGCGGGGTGATGAGAAAGGCGATGACGAGAATGAGCCCGACCGATTGGAGTCCTATCACCGTGACAGCGGTGACTAGCCCTAACAGGAGCACGTCGAGAAAGAGCGTGGGCCATCCCTGAGCAGCGGCGTAGCCGTCGTCGAAGCACAGGAGGAGAAACTCTTTGAGGAAGAGGACCGATAGAAAAGAAGCCGCGGCGGCGACGAGCGAGATCAGAAGGAAGTCGCTGTGGATCATTCCGGCGGTCTTTCCGTAGATGAAGGATTCGAGTCCGGCGGCGCTTGCGCCCGGCAGAGTCTGGACCATGCTGAGACTCGCGACGCCGACACCGAAGAAGACCGAGAGGACAAAGCCCATCGCGACATCGTCACGGAGCGTCGTGGTATGGCGGATCAACAGCATCGTGGCGATCCCGGCGACGCCCGAAATCGTCGCGCCGAGAAGGAGGCCGGGGAGCGATTTGCCGTCGCCCCCGAGGGAAACCATCACCGCAAAGGCGATCGCGATGCCGGGCAGGGTCGCGTGGGAAAGGGCGTCGCCCATGAGCGAGCGCTTCCGCAGGAGGAGGAAAGACCCAACGAGTCCCGACGCGATCCCCAGCAGGGTCGTGCTGAGGACGACGAGGCGCGTGTTGTAGTTTTGCAACAGCAGCACGTCGAGCAGATCGGACAGGCCCGGCATGGTCAGCGGGAGGAGGTGGAGCGAAGGACCTCGGCCGCCTTTTCAAGGAGGCTGAGCTTGCCGCCGTAGGTCTTCTGGAGGTTTTCGCGGGTGAAAGTTTCGGCGGTGGGGCCGGCCGCAACGATGCGAAGGTTGATGAGGACGATCCAGTCGAAATACGAAGTGACGGTAGCCAGATCGTGATGGACCACGAGACAGGTTTTTCCTTCGCTGGAAAGACGACGGAGCACGTCGACGATGGCCTGTTCGGTCGCGGCGTCGACGGCGGCGAAGGGTTCGTCCATCAGATAGAGGTCGGCATCCTGCATGAGGGCTCGGGCGAGGAAGACACGCTGCTGTTGGCCTCCGGACAACTGACTGATCTGGCGGTAGGCAAGGTGGGCAATGCCGACCTGCTCGAGTGCCTCCATGGCCCGCTGGGACTCGGTGGCATTGACGCGGCGGAACCAGCCGAGGCGGCGGTAAGACCCCATCGCGACGACATCGAGTGCGCTCACGGGGAAATCCCAGTCGACGCTCTCGCGCTGCGGCACGTAGGCGACGCGGTGGCGCGCTTTGCGATAGGGCACTCCGTAAATGTGCGCCCAGCCCGATGTCCGCGGGACGAGGTCGAGGCAGGCCTTGAGGAGCGTGCTCTTGCCGGCGCCATTTGGACCGACAATCCCGATGAGTTTGCCCTCGGGGAGGTTCAACTCGATATCCCAGAGGACCGGTTTGCGCTGGTAGGCCACGGTGAGATCATGGATCGCGAGCGGAACCTCCGGCGGGTGCTCGGGGCGGGGCTCGGTGTGTTTGGCTGGAAAAACCGCCTGACCGCTGAGGGATTCGTGGTGCATGTGGGCGCGGGCTAGCCCGCGGTGAGAGTGGAAAAGGAAACGGCAAGGATCAAAACGAGAGAAGTGCCTCGCGGGGATCAGGGGGTGGGGGATAGCTTTCCGTGAAGGCCCTTCTCGGGGGCATTACCGCCGAGGGACCGGGTGATGGTGGTGATGTTGTGGTCGATCATCCCGAGGTAGGTGCCTTCGTAGGATCCGGCGGGCCCCATCGCGTCGGAGTAGAGTTCGCCCCCGATGATGACGGTTTGGCCCTTGGCGGCGACCCCTTCAAGGAGAGCGCGGGCGTTCTTGTCCGAAACCGAGCTTTCGACGAAGACGGCGGGGATTTTGCGCTCGGCGAGAAAGGCCACCAGATCCTCGATGTCCTTCACGCCGGCCTCGGATTCGGTGCTCATCCCCTGGATTCCGCGCACTTCGATGCCGTAGGCACGGGACAGGTATTGGAAGGCGTCGTGGGCGGTGACGAGGACCCTTTGGGTTTTCGGAATCGAGGCGATCGATCGCTTCGCGTAGGCGTCGAGTGCCTCGAGTTTTGCACGATAGGAGCTCGCGTTGGATTGGTAGGTCGTGGCGTTGGGTGGGTCGAAGGATGCGAGGGTTCTCTCGATCACCCGGGTCGCGGCGATCCAGCCCCTCACATCCATCCAGACATGGGGATCGTGATGACCGTCCCCACCGGAGGCGACGTAGCCGGAACCCTCCCCAAGGTCTTCCGTGACGGCGTGGACTCGCTTGCCCGAGGCGGCGAGCTTTGCGAAAACGTCCGTCATTTTCCCCTCGAGGAGGAGACCGTTGTAGAACACGACATCGGCTGCCTGCAACGCCTTCACATCCGTCGCGGTGGGCTTGTAGAGGTGGGGATCGACACCCTCTCCAATGATGCCGTCGACCTCCGCGAGCGGTCCGGTGATTTCCCTCACGATGTCGGCGATCATGCCCACGGTGGCCACCACCCGGTAGGGGCCTTCTTGGGGCGCGGGCCTTTCGGCGCACCCCGGCTGGAGCAGCACCAAGCCACCGAAGAGCAGCGCGGCGATCCGTTTTTTCATCGAAGGGTAAAGAATTTTTCCTTGAGGAAGCTTAGACCGATATCTTGAGTCGTCAAGATAAGGTCTTGCAGTAATCGAAGAACTCGGGTAGGCTGGCGTCATGCCGTCGAGCACAGTCGAGAACTACCTCAAAGCCATCCTCCACCTCCAGGGGAATGGACGTGGTAGCACAACGGTGGGTGAAATCTCCCGCGAGTTGGAAGTGACGCCAGGCACGGTGACGATCATGATGCGTCATCTCAAAGAGCGCGGCCTCGTCGCCTATGAACCCCGGCGCGGCCTTTCCCTGAGACCGCGAGGGGTGACCGAGGCGATGAAGGTGGTGAGGCGGCATCGGCTCATCGAGACCTTTCTCGTCGAGGTGATGGGGCTCGACTGGTCGGAGGTGCATGAAGAGGCCGAGATTCTCGAGCACGTCATTTCCGATCGTCTCCTCGATCGGATCAACGAGATGCTGGGTGATCCAACCCACGATCCCCATGGCGATCCGATTCCGGACCGAAGAGGGGTCTTGGCGAAAGATCGGGCCGTTCCCCTCGTCGACGCGGGCGGCGGCCGTTACCGCGTCGTGCGTGTCTCCGATGAAGATTCAGTGCTGCTCGGTTGGCTCAATGAAAAGGGTTTGAAGATTGGAGAAGAATACGAGGTCTCCGATTCCGATCGCGCTGCCGGTGTGTTGGAACTTTCGCGCCGCGGAGGCAAGCGTTTCCAGCTGGGCCTTGAGGTCGCGGGTCGGGTCTTTGTCGAGGCGTTACCCTGAGCGGCGGTTCGCGGTCTGGGGGGATATCCCACCAGGGTCCATTTCGCGGGATCGCCCGCGCAGTTTTTACTTGATTCGCGTAGTTGCCGGAATACAAACTAGAATTACCATAATTAAGATGGCGATTGCTGAGCTAGTTGGTTTCCTTTCGGGCTTCAAGGGGCGTTTGCTTCTTTTCGCCGGATTGGCGCTACTGGCGGGGTCGCTCTGGTCGAATGGCCTGAGGATCTCGCCTTCTGGAGAGGTCTTTGACTCCACGGTTTCGCTGATGGAATCCACCTTGAAGCGTGCTGGGGAATCGGAGGCGCTAGATTTTTACCCGAGGAAGGTCGACGCCTGGGGCGCGAGCGTCGTTCCTCTGGGGCTCAGCTTTCTGGCGGCGATGATCGCTGGCTCGATCCTTCGTTCCACCATCAAGGTCGGAGTGACGCTCCTGCTGCTCTGCGGCGTGGCGGTGGCGCTGCTGGAAAGCCAAGGATATGGCTCGTTTTGGGATGAATACTTTCAATCAGTGGAGCAGGGAGGCGGGTGGCTCGTCTCCCGAGCCGAAGTGCTGGGAAAGGTTCTTCAGGATCATCTTCCTTCGCTTGGTGCGGCCCTGATCGGGTTTGGGTTCGGGCTCAGGCGTTGAAGTAACCTTGCTGAACGTTCGCCGCGCTTGAAAGAATTTCCGGGAACCATGCATTCTCAGGTGAAGGACGCCGGGCAATGCGCTACGTTCCTGTTGCCAACGGCTTCCCGGGAACGCCGCTGCCGGCCACGGATTTCTCCACCGACTCTTTCAAGACTTTCGCGAATGTTTTCTCCTCCGTGCCGCTCCGGTTTGTCCCGGGCAATGCCTGCCGCGCTGCTTCTGGCTCCGTTGTTGTTCACCTCGTGTGTCCTGATGCCGTCGAACACCCATTGGGATCAACGGCGTTCGCTTGCGAGGTATGATTCACTTGGCATCGATGCGCCCGTGACGCTACCGGAGTTGAAGAATCGCACGGACAAGGGCTTTTCGGCGGCGGATTACCTCACCCTGCACTCGGGGCTCATCGTCAGTGGCAAATACATCGACGACGATTTCAAGGCAAAGCTGGCGACGAGCCGCGAGGCCCAAGAGGGCGTGCTCGAGCTCGGCTTTTCCGTGCCGATAGCCAAGGGTGGCTCAGGTTTCGGAAGCTGTGCCCCGGTGACCGGAGACGGCTACTTCCTCACTGCTGCCCACGTTCTCGCCCACAAGGACAGCTACGTGCTTTACGCCACCTCGAATCAGCGTCGCACCTACATCGACTATGCGCCGATCCGCGTGGTCTACCGTAACGACGCAGCTGACTTCGCGATCGTGAAGGCTGACATCGCCACGCCCCGCTATCTCCGGTTTCGCAGCGAAGCGCTCGAGCCTGCCGACACCCTTTTTGCCGGCGGTTGGATGCATGAGCGCGCGGGCGGCGAGTTTATCCAATACCTACCCGTCGAGAACGTGCCCCCGGGTCACTTCCAGAAGGTGGTGACGAGCCTGCCGATGATCAAGGGAGACAGCGGTTCGCCGCTGATCGACCAGCGGGGTCGGCTCTGCGGCGTCCTCAGCACGATGCGCCTCGGAGTCGTCGTAAAGATGAAGCCGAAGTCCACCGCGGTGCGGATGGAGACCTCCGAAGTCGAGCGGATCATCCGTCGGGATCGGTCGCGCTGAGGCGGGCAGTGGAGTTCCAGAAGGGGTGGCCTACGGAAAACACTTAAAACACTGAAGACACGGAAGTGAGGGAGTGCAGGAAATGCTACGGAATGGTTTGCCACCTTTTAGTCAACCCGAACCGCACCGGCCTCACGCTGGCAGTCGTTCGATTTCGGCACCAAGATCGATGAGTTTGTCGTCGATATGCTCGTAGCCGCGGTCGATGTGGTAGACCCGTGAAATCTCGGTGTTGCCCTTGGCGGTAAGGGCCGCGAGGACGAGGGCAGCGGAGGCTCTCAGATCGCTCGCCATGACCGGCGCGGCGCTGAGCTCCGAGACCCCGCGGATGATCGCGGTGCCATCGTTTACTTCAATGTCGGCTCCCATCCGTTTCATCTCCGAAGCGTGCATGAAGCGCTGCGGGAAAATGGTGTCGCGCACGACACTCGTCCCTGGCGTGGTGGCGAAGAGAGCGCACATCTGCGCCTGCATGTCGGTGGGGAAGCCGGGATAGGGCTCGGTGGTGATGTTGGCGCCGACGGGATTCGTTGCCCGGTGGACGGTGACGGTCGTCCTGGTGGTCTCGACCTTGCAACCACAGCGGCGGAGGACTTCGGTGATGACGGAGAGGTGTTCCGGCACGACGCGACGGAGAGTGACGCTTTCTTTCGCGGCCATTGCTCCGGCGACCATGAAGGTGCCGGCTTCGATACGGTCAGGGATGACGGTATGCTCGACTCCGCCAAGTTCGGCGACGCCTTCGATCTCGATCCGGGGCGTCCCTGCTCCGCTGACTTTGGCCCCCATCGCGTTGAGGAAATTGGCGAGATCGACGACCTCGGGTTCACAGGCGGCCCCAGTGATGACCGTGGTGCCTTTGGCGAGGACGGCGGCCATCATCACGTTGTCCGTTCCGAGGACGGTGGCACCGTTTTTGCCGCTCATGTCGATGACTTTTCCGGCGAGTCCGTAGCGTGCCTCGAGCCGAACGTTACCGCCCTCGACACGGGCCTCGGCGCCAAGGCCTTCAAGGCCGCGGAGGTGGAGATCGATGGGACGATCGCCGATGACGCAGCCGCCGGGAAGGGAGACATCGGCCCGGTTGTGACGGGCGAGGAGCGGACCCATGACGCAGACCGAGGCCCGCATTTTGCGGACAAGGTCGTAGGGCGCCTCATGTCCACGGAGTTTCTCGCAGCGGATGACGACGGTGCCGCTGGCCCGTTCGACTTCGGCACCAAGGTTCTGCAGGATCTGCAGCATGTAATTCGTATCCGAGACATCGGGGACGCGCCGGATGATGCACTGCTCGCGGGTCAGTAGAGTGGCGGCAAGGATGGGTAGCGATGCGTTCTTCGAACCGCTGATGTTGACGCTGCCCGAGAGGGGCTTGCCGCCATGAACGATGAATTTTTCCATGTCTCGAATCGGGAAAGGTCAGTCCGTTTCACCTGGTGAAACGAAGGCTCGGACCCTAGCAGGGTTCGGGTGTTTGGGTAGCAAAAAGAAAGCGTTCGATGCCGGAGATATCCGGGCGCAGGATGACCTCGGCGAGGCCCCGTTCTTCGGCGAGGCGGGCAAGTGGCCGACCCTGCTCGATTCCGAATTCCATGGCGATCTTTCCTCCGGGGCGAAGGTGACGGGGCGCCGCCTCGAGGAAGCGCTCCATCACCTCGAGACCCGAATCACCACCATAGAGGGCGAGCGGCGGGTCGCGCAGGACTTCGCGGCTCAGGGCCGTCTCGGAACCGCGGGGCACATAGGGTAGGTTGGCGACGATCAGGTCGTAGCTGGCATCGCCTAGTTCAGCAAAAAGATCGGATTCGAGAAAGGTCAGCACGGGCGACCGGGGGAGGAGTCGGTCGGCGTTCTCACGGGCGAGCGAGAGCGCTTCGGGCGAAAGGTCGGCGAGAGTGACCCGCGCTCCGCCGCGGGCGGCGAGATGGTGGGCGAGCGATAGGCCGATCACCCCGGATCCGCAGCCCATGTCGAGGAGGGCGGCCTCTTCCGGCCACGTCAGCGAAAGGAGGTGACGGCACAGTTCCTCGGTCTCGGGACGCGGGATCAGGGCGCGCGAGTCGGTGAAAAACTCAAGGTCGCAGAACTCGACCGTGCCGAGGAGATGCTGGAGGGGCTCACCCCTGCCCCGCCTGACCGTGAGCTCCCGCAGCGTGGCGATCTGCGGCTCGGTCAGGGGGCGGTCGAAGTCGAGATAGAGCTGCATCCGTCCCACCTTGAGCACGTGGGCGATGAGCCACTCCATGTTGAGCCTCGCCTCGTCGACCTCGTGCCGCTGGAGATATTCGGCCCCTTTTTTGAGGGTATCGAGGATCGTCGCCATGGATCAGGGGAGGGCGGGGAAGCTGAACCTGCTCGAAGGTAGGGGACGTGTCTTGAAAAGCGAGAAGGGTGGTGCGGTGACGTCCTTGCCGCTGTTGAAGAAGGGAGTGCGATGGAGCTGGCTGCTGAAAAAGTGGAGCTGCCCGTCGGGTCCGATGAGGAGGCCTCCCGGCCAGATGATGCGAGGGTCTTGCACGAGAAGACGCAGATTGAGGAAATTCTCTTCGGGCGTGACGTAATCGATCGAGCCCCGCGAGATGTCGGCGAAATAGATCCGGCCCTTTGCATCGATCGCCATGCTGTCGCAGACGGGCTTTTGAGAGACGCCGGTGATCTGGGTGGCGAGGACCTGCGGTGTGATGTCGGTGCGGACGAGGAATTCGGTGCGGATCTTGTAAAGGGAGGCGCCATCCCGCGCACCGTAATAGAGCCACTCGCCGCGACGATCGATCGCGATGGGGCTGATTCCGGTCAGGGGGCTGGCCACGACCCCGTCGGGACGCCGCACCTCGACCTGGCGTCCGTCGACGGAGAGGAGGATCTCGGGATCTTTCTGCACCGAGCGATCACCCTGAAGGACGCGCCGGGCCAGCCCGGTCTCGGTATTCACCACAATGAGGGCTGAAGTCACGCCGTCTGCGGGATCGGAGAGATAGACATGGGGGCTCACCGGATCGAGGGCGAGATTGGTGAGAAACGAGTTTGGGTTCAAGGCGAGGGCATCGATCACCACCACCTTGTGCAGTTCATCCCGCTTGGTGTCCCACGCCACCAGCTTGGCGGCAGTCCCGGACCGCCTGCCATTGTCAAGCATCCAAACGACACCCCGTGAGTCGCAGGCGATCCCTAGCACCGAATCGAGCAGGAGGGGATCTCCCGATCCCGGGGCGTTCATCGGTTCGTTGGGGAAGGGGAGCCATTGGCCGTCTTTCCCCAGTCGCATGACCCGATGCGGTGGCAGAAAGAAGGGATGGCAGGCGATGATGTAGTCACCCGTGGGCAGCACGCACATCCCGCCGGGGCCGGCTGGAGCCTGAGCCGTCTCGAGCAGTTCGTCGTTTCCTTTCTTGAAAAGATTTCGCGGCAGCGTTGGTAACAATTTCAGGTCCGGTAGATCGGGAGCGGGAAGGTTCGATCCCGCCAGTAAGAGCAGGGCGACCAGTGCCGCAACGCTTTGGCGGGCGCGCGGGTGGACGATGGGTGACTCCCCGGGCAAGTCGTTCTGTAGGGTTCGGATCACGGGCCTCGAGGGGGAAAAAGGCTATTCTGGAGAAAAAGGGCCGATCGTCAATCAGGGAGAGTCGATCAAAGGAGCAGCTCGGGATAGGCCAGCCGGGCGATCTCGAGCGACGCCTCCTTCACCTGACTGGAAGATCCGTAGGCGCGGAGGCCGTCGGTCATGGTGCGACAGGCGGCAGAATCGAGCCGAGAGAGAGCCCGGCGCATCCGCAGCAGCTGGGAGGCGCCGACGGAGAGTTCATCAACTCCAAGTCCGACCCAGACTGGCGCCAAAGTGAGATCCCCGGCCACTTCGCCGCAGATCCCACACCAGATCCCATGGCGGTGCGCCGCTTCGACAGTCTCGCGGATCATCGCGATCACAGCAGGGTGGGCCGGTTGATAAAGGTGCGCCACGCGATCGTTCACGCGATCCACGGCCGTCGTGTATTGAATCAGGTCGTTCGAGCCAATGCTGAAAAAATCGACCTCCGGGGCGAGGTGGTCGGCAATGAGGACGGCGCTCGGGATCTCGATCATTGCCCCGACCTCGATCCCTTCGTCAAAGTCCACGCCTTCGGAGCGGAGCTCGTCCTTGGCCGATTCCAGCTGGGCCTTGGCCCCGCGCAACTCCTCCAGAGTGGAGAGGAACGGGAACATGAGGCGGATCTTGCCAAAGGCGCTTGCCCGCAGAATGGCCCGGAGCTGCAGTCGGAATTCCTCGGGCTGGTCTAGGCTGAGGCGGATTCCACGCCAGCCGAGAAAGGGGTTCGGTTCGGGATCCTCGAAGAGTTCGGGGAGAAGCTTGTCGCCCCCGATGTCCAGCGTCCGGACGATGACTCCGTGGGGATGAGTCGCCTCGGCCACCTTGCGGTAGTTCTTCATCTGGTTCTCCTCGTCCCGCAGTTCGGGGCGGCTCAGGTAGAAAAACTCGGTGCGATACAGGCCGACCCCCTCTGCTCCGAGCGAGAGGATCCCATCGAGCTCTTCGACGAATTCGATGTTCGCCGAGAGCGTGATCTTTCGGCCGTCCGCCGTCCGGGTATCCTGATGTCGGAGCGGCTCCAGATCGGTGAGAACGGTCCTTTCCCGTTCGATCACCGCCTCGTATTCGGCGATGGTCGCAGGCGAGGGGTTGAGAATGATGAGCCCGTGATATCCATCCACCAGCACAATGTCGCCGGCGGGAAAATCCTCCGGCATATCGTGAAGGGCGACGACGGCCGGAATACTCAGGGAGCGGGCCATGATCGCCGTATGGGAGGTCGGGCTGCCCAATTCCGTGGCGAATCCACGGATCCTGGTGCGGTCGAGGCCGACCGTATCCGAGGGCGTCAGATCGTGCGCGAGAAGGATGCTCGTGCCGGGCTGGGAGGGGCGCATCCCATCGTCACCATCATCGCCGACCGCCCGGCGCAGGTTGCGAAGGAGACGTTTGGCAACATCCTCGATATCGACGGCCCGTTCCCGAAGGTAGGGATCGGCGATTTTACGCAGCGAGTCGATGTAGCGTTTCGAGACCGAATAGTAGGCCCAATCGGCCGACTTGCGCTGGGTTTCGACGATCCGAAGCACTTCGTTGAGAATGCTAGAATCCTCGAGAATGAGGAGGTGGGCGTCGAAAATCGCCGAATCATTCTCACCTTCCGCGGTGCTGATCTTCTCTTGCAGGGCGAGGATCTGCTCGCGGGTTGCGATGATCGCCTCGTTGAGACGCTGGCGCTCGGTTTCGACCTCGGCCCGTTCGATGATGAGGTGCTCAGGCTCTTCGAGAGCCTTGCCGACCCGCTCGGCCGGTCCGACCGCGATTCCCGGAGAGACGCCAATGCCTTGGAGGCGGATTTCAGGTTTCGGCTGGGAGGAAATCATGCAGGTCGCTCTCTAAACGGGCCGGTGAGGGAAAAATTATGCTGCGGGGGAGGGAAATCCCAGCCCCTGGCAATAGGCGGGGACGGCGATCATTCAGCAGTCCGCCTCAAAACCGCTGTTGACGAGATCGCTCAGTTTTTCAAGGGCTGCCTCGGCGTCGGTTCCTTCGGTCGAGACCTTGATGACCGATCCCTGCGAGGCCGCCAGCATCATCAAGCCCATGATGCTTTTCCCGTTGATTTCCTCGTCGTCTTTTTCCACCCAGACCTCGCACGCAAACCGACTCGCGAGCTTGACGAATTTCGCAGCGGGCCTGGCATGCAGTCCGTCCTCATTCGGAATGGTTAATTCACAAACTGGCATTGCGAGTGCGGCGATTCGAAAACACGGGAAGACGATTCAGAACATGGATTTACGTTCGTCGTGCATCCTTTTCAAGAGTTTCTTGTTGAATTCCACCGCCGTGTTATGTCCAAGAGCGCGGAGTTTCTGATCCAAGGCCGCCACTTCAATGAGCTGGGCCATGTCGCGACCGGCTGCCACGGGCAACTGGATGTGGGGGACCTCGATGCCGAGGACTCCGATCGTCTGACCGGCCACGCCAACGCGTTCCATCTCGTTCATCGCCGAATCCCGCTTCAGGGTGATCACGAGATCGAGGCGTTTTTCCGTGCGGAAGGTGCCGACTCCGAAGAGGGCGGCCACGTTGATGATTCCCAGGCCGCGCACCTCCATGTAGCTGCGACCCAGCTCCGGAGCGGTCGCGATGATCTCGCGGTCCTCGATGTTACGCAGTCTCACCATGTCGTCGGCGACTAGGCTGGCGCCTCGCCGAAGCAGGCCGAGCACCGTTTCGCTTTTCCCGGTGCCGCTCTCTCCCTGCAGGAGGATGCCGATCCCCATGACGTCCACCATGCATCCGTGCAGCGAAGTGGTCGGAGCGAATTCCCAGTCGAGTCGGACGGTCGCGGCGTTGATGTAGTTCATCGTCACCATCGAAGTCTGGAAGACCGAGATTCCCGCACCGTTTGCGATGCCCAAGAGAGATTCCGGAAGCTCTTGTCCCCGGCTCACCACGATGCAGGGGATCCGCTGCCGGCAGAGATCGGAAAAACGTTTCTCGGCATTGGCTTCGCTCAAGTGCCGCAGATACGAGCGTTCAGCCTGACCAATCACTTGGATGCGATGAAGTGCGAAATACTTGTAAAATCCGGAGAGGGCGAGCCCGGGACGGTTGATCGTCGGCTCGAGGATCTCGCGATCGTAGCCGAGATCGCTCCCGACGAGTTCCATCCCGAGGCTTTCGTGGTGGCGTTCAAAAAAGTCACCGACCTTGATCTTGGCGGGTTTCGAGGCGGCGGAGGGGCGGGGCATGGTCGGCAGGACTTTCGAAGCAGTATCCAGCATCCCGACGAGTCGTGCGAACGAAAAGTCCCGCCGGAGCCGTGGTCTCGTCTTTCAGGCAGCGAGGCGGGTGGCAAAGCCGTCGTGATCGGACCAATCCTCGGCGAGGGATTCACCCAAGGTCTGTTTGGCGCGGTGGATCAGCACCCAGAGATTCGCCCGGGAAATGTTCAGCTCGCGGGTGATCTCCTCGGTGTTGTAGCCGAGGAGTTCGCGCATCCGAAAGGCATCGCCCATCTTCGCGGGAAGCCGGGCGATGGCGTGCTCGAGATCGCACATGAACTCGCGCCGTTCCATGGCCGCTCCGGGGCGATCGTGTTCGTTCCGATCGGGTTGGCGTTCGATCCAGGACAGGCTCGTGCCCTCTTGGGCCGCATTGGTTTCCAGATCGGTCGCCAGCGTGGCAGGTCTCCGGGCCCGGCGGCGGTAGTGATCGATGACCTTGTTTCGCAGGATCCCGGTGAGCCAAGTCCGCTCCGAACAATCGCCGCGAAAATGATGACGCCCCTGCCAGGCGGAGAGGAAGGTCTCCTGGACGAGATCCTCGGCGGCCCCGTAATCACTAACGCGCTGAAGAGCGCAGCGCAGGAGCACGTCTCGATGTTCAAGGTTCCAAAGATCGGGGTTCAGGAGGTGATCGGGGTTCATGAATCAGGCTGGTTTACGAATTCAAATACAGAAAAGTCTGTCTGCTCTTGTGGGCGAAAAAGAGAAAGAGGAGTTAGGTGAGCAACTCTACCGCGGCTTCGCCGGCGATCTCGACAGGCCAGAGACATTTGAGGTTTTGGGCTTCTGCCGTGGCACCCGAATAAAGCAAAAAGAGTCGGTCACCGATCGTTGCCGCCCGCCCTTCATCGGGGATCGCGAGGGAGGCGATCTTGCGGAAAAAAATGCGGGTCGATTCCTTGTGGACGCGGATCAGCTTCACGATCCCGAAGCAGTTTTCGTCAGAGACCGCGCCAGTGTTTGAGTAGGGACAGCCGCGGAAGTCACCGGCCTTGAGAAAGTCGGCGAGCCGGGTGAAGCAGGCCGCAGCCATTTCTTGTGGAGGCAGCCCGCTCGCGAGAAGCTCCCCGTGATGGACGCTGGAGCGGTCGTGCATGTCCTGCAGCCAGGCCTCGCAGAGGGATTCCTTCGAGGGAAAATGCTGGTAGAAGCTCGCCTTGGCGGTGCCCGCCTTTTCGATGATTTCGTTGATCCCAACGCCGGAGTAGCCGCGCTGGAAGAAGAGTTCTCCGGCGGTCTCAAGGATGCGGTCTTTGGCGTTCGGCTTTCTCATCGACAGGAACACCATAAGCAGACAGACTTGTCTGTAAAGTGATTTTCAAGGTTTTCCCTTTAAGGTGCGGGAGGAGGAGCGGCCTACCATCGAGCGAAGAAGCGGCGGCGTTCTTCGGTGTTTTGGGGTGTTCTAATCAGAAGCGCCGGAAACGGCTACAGGGTTCTGAACAACCCAATGCTCGAAAACGTTTTTGGCCTTCGATTGAAGAAGCCGACCTCGTCCGCCGCTGTGCACCTCGTCAAGCACTCGGGATGACCTGCGCCCGTCTAACGTCCGCAACGTACGCGGGATATTCGACCGCGTGAGTGGACTTCCCTAATTCCCCGCCTGAACCGCTGTGGGAAACCCACCAATCTGCCGTCGATCAGGCTGACGGACTAAAACTGGGGGTGTTCCGTTATTCCTCACAGGAAACGGCGGAACACCTTATTCACAGCCTCCCTCGCAGGGAATAAGGAATTTCGCATCCTCTTGACGCTCGCCAAGCTCTACCCTTTCGAACTCAGAGTCTTCCTGGAGGACCGTTTTCGAGGATGACTTCGGAAGGACTTTGAGCGGTTGAGGGTAGGAAATGGTGCGGGAATCGGTGTCGGTATTCATTACTTTTGATTATAAAAATCAGGTTCGGATTGTCAAGGAATACAAGCTAAATCTTCGCACCACCAAGGAGGTGCTAAGGTGTCCCCAATCATTGGAACACTTGCCATGAGAGTCTGGCCGCCGATCTTTGGGCAGGGTTGATTGGCGGATTCGGGCCTGAATCCGCCCGGGGTCATCCCTCCGAGTGAACGGTGGGGAAGTTTGGTGTCTTTCCCTCCGTCACTGGAACTGGTAAGCCGCGACCGATTTGGCCGTTCGCAGATAAAGCGTATTGCCGACGAGGGCAGGGGAGGCGCAGTAGAGCGCACCGACTTTCGCTTTGCCGACGACTTCGTAGCTGTCCGAGCCTGCGCGCAGGAGACTGATAAAACCACCCCGGTTCTCGTAGACGAGCAATTTCCCGTCGGCGAGGAGCGGCGAGGAAATCGACGACTGGGCCTGCCGGTCCCACTTCACGGCCCCGGTCGCGAGATCGAGGCAGAGATGGCGGTCGCTGCAGAGATGGTAGACGTAGCCCTCGTGGATGATGGGGCTGGCGCTGTAACGCTGCGCGAGAAAGCCGTAGGACCAGCGCTCCTTCGCGCCCGTGTCGGAAAGATCGTAGGCGATGAGGTTTTTGCCGTCGAGTGTGCTCGTCACGACGAGGGTGTCGCCGACCACCGCCGGCGTCGCGTCGCCGCCGCCAGGGACGGCCCAGACTGTTTTGCCCGTCTCGCGGTCCGTCGCCACGACCTGCCCCTGCGAGTTCGCGACGATGAGCTGTTTCCAAGCCACCGGGGAGGAATTCGATCCCTTCACCTCCGCATTCTTCCAAAGTTCGGCACCTGTCGCCGCGTCCCAAGCGGTGAGCGAATTCTGGAGAAGGTAGACCTTGCCTTCGAGCACGAGCGGGGAGGAAGCCGGGCCCTTTTTCCCCGCGAGCGCCTGTTCCCAGA
>NEUQ01000017.1 GCA_002288445.1 Verrucomicrobiia bacterium Tous-C2TDCM
AAGGAGCCTCGTCACCGTGGTTTCGAGGGTCCATCCGTTTGCATCACCATTTGGGTAGGCCGAAGTGACTCCACCATTTTCCGGCAGGCGGCCGCGTGAGTCGCAAAGAAAGGAGGGTGTTCGGGGGTGCCTGTGGCCGGAGCGCGACCGCCGTTTGTTGCGCAACAAAGATCGTTCATCGGGTCGCCGCACTGACCCCGAACTTCTCCCGCAAGGCCGTCTTCACCTCCTCCAGGTTGAAGAGGTGCATCCGTGGACTGACAGCCACATAGGGGATCATGCGGCGAGCGACCCAGTTGTCGAGAGTTCGGGTACTCACCCCGAGCGCTTTGGCGGCCTCGGTCTTTTTAACGAAGATAGGTTCAGGAGATGAATTCATGACGCACCGTTTCCGCTGTCAATCTTCCCCTCGGGAAAGATGCCGAACCATTCCCCCGCCTCCGCCTCGGTGACGAGTTCGCGGTAGTGTTTAAAGATGATCGTCGGCGAGTTGCCGGCCTCCAGCGCGACTTGCGCGACGTTTTTCACCTCCGCGATCCGGTAGCTGATGTAGGAATGGCGCAAACCGTTGGGTGGCCAGACAAACCCCAGCGCGCGGGCGAGGTTGTGGGTTCTCACCACCACTCCTTCCCCGGGCACTAGCGCGCCCCGGCGCTCCAGCGGCGCCAACCAGGCGGCGAGATTGTCGCTCACCGGCACGATCCGCCTCGAGGCGGTCTTCGCCTGACCGGCCCTCAATTCGATGAGCCGCCGCTCCAGAGAGACCGCGCTCCAGTCGAGTCGGCAAATTTCGGACACCCGGAGTCCGGCGAAGCCTCCGATGGCCAGGAATGCCCTCTCTTCGGGGCCGGCCTCCTCCAGCAGCAGGCGCATTTGAGCGGGCGTGAGAATGCCGACATCGGAATCGGCAGTCTTCGCCCGCTTCATTTTTTCCACGGCGGTGGGATGGTTCGCAGGGAGATAGCCGGAGCATTTCGCAAAGTCGAAGAGAGTCTTGACCCGCTTGAGCCAGTTGTTTCTCGTGTTCGCCGATTGGTCCCCGCGCCGCAGCCACGCTTCTACCTGGCGCGCGGTCACTTCATCGATCCCACCGGGGAACGACTCGGAGAACTTGCCAAGAATATACTTGATGCACTCGACGTAACGTTTGCTGGCACGGTCCCGAACCTTCGTTTCGATGAACTCCCCAACGATCCGGGGCACGGCGACGCCGGACTCGAACCCCTCATGGCGCGCGAGATACTCCTCCACCGCCGCGAGCAGGGGCACCGCTCCCAGCCTACGGCGGCATTCCACGTAGTCCTCGACCGCGCCCAGCAGCGGCAGTCCCAAGGGCTCCAGCATCCGTGCCGCCGCAAGATAGCTCTCGCGCTCCTGTGGGCGCAGGTCGTTTTCGCCGCCCATGCCACGCTGGATGTTCAGCGCGACGAGCCGCGCCTCCTCCTTGGCGGCGTCCAGCTTCCCGAAGGTCCGGCGCAGCCGCTTCCCGTTGTGATAGTAGGACAGGGTAAAGCGGGCGGCCCCGCGGCAAGTGCCCCGGTAGATCGGAACCGAAGTCGAGCCCTGCTTGACCACCGCCACCGGCTTGCCCCGCTTTCCGCCCGGAGAGGCGGAAGGTGTCATGCTTTTGTCATGCATGACCAGGGGAGTCGTGTCAAAACCGGCCGCCCTGTCACTGGGAATCCTCGATGGAATGGGGGATTGAGGTGAATCTTGGAGGGTTTCAGGGACGCTTTGAATCGCGTCCCGGAGGGACGCATCGTCAGTAGCCACCTCAAGGATCTCAACGGTTTCGGCAAGGGCGTCCACGACGTTCCCTACGGAACCGGATCCGCCGACATGCCCGCGATCCTCGCCGAGCTGAAGGCGCAGGGCTTCTCGGGTCCCGCTTCGATCGAATACGAGCACAACTGGGAAAAATCGCTCCCGGAAGTGACCGCATGCATCGACTTCATCAAGGCCTGGAAGCCCTGAAGCGATCCAAAGGGGCCCGCCGCCTCGTCCATGAACCTTCTCGTTTTTTCGGCAGGCGTCGGCTTCGCTCTGGTCTTCGCTCTGGGTTGTCCCAACGCCTCGACCGCGGGCGAACCTTACCCGACACCCGGTGCGCCAAGTTCACGCTTCGAAGTGCGGCTCGACGGCGTCGATGTCCCGGTGGCCGCCTACAAGGATATCCACTACTGTCATTTCCGTCTCGACGATGCGGCGGAAATCGAGATCGTGGCAAAGGATGGCCCCGTTACCAAGGCGCGAATCCAACCCGCCTCCCGCGGTCTCGCCGCGAAAATCGAAGGTGCCTCCGTTCGCTTCGCAGTTCCGGCACCAATGGCACTCGTGGCCCAGCTCGACTTCCGCGAGAAGCTCTTCCTCTTCGCTGATGGTCCGGCCGAAAGGGTGCCTGCGGATGCCCTTGATATCGCCAAGCTCGGCGCCGTGGGCGACGGAGAAACGGACAACACCGTGCTTCTTCAGACCGCTCTCGACGGACTTCCCGAGGGCGGCACTCTTGTCATTCCCGCAGGCCATTTCCGGAGCGGGACACTGCATCTCCGCTCGGCAATGAGGCTCCACCTTGATGCCGGCGCGCTGTTGCAGGCGCTGGATGATCACGAAGCGATCACCCCGATTCCCGGAGCCACCTCCTACGTCGGCTTTCTCGTCGGCACGGATTTGGAAAATGTGTCGATCACCGGTCCGGGCACTATCGACGGGAACGGCTACGTCGTCCGCAAGGCCTATGAGGCCGCGTTGAAGATCAAGAAACAACCCGGCCGCCTTCTTTACCTGCGGGACTGTGAAAACATCTCGATCCGCGACGTTACGCTGCGCGATTCCTATTCGTGGAACGTCCAGTTCCTTCGCACCGACCACGTCGAGGTCGAGGGGATCCAGATCCTCAGCGACGTACGCCTTTCCAACCACGATGGAATCGACGTCGTCGGCTGCTCACACGTCAGGGTCGAGGATGCCTTTGTGTTTTGTGAGGACGACGGCATCACCCCCAAGGCGGCCGAGGATCGCGAGGTCTCCGAGGATCACCTTTATCGCAATCTGGTGATCTGGGCCCACAAGGCCAACGGGATCCGTATCGGCAGCGAATCGGCCTGCCGCGTCATGCGCAATTTCCGCTTCGAGAACATCGACATCCTCAACGGCGCCAACGGCATCCGCCTCGACACCACCGAGGGCGCGGTCTACGAGGACATGACCTTGCGCAACATCCACATCGAGGACCTCCTCCAGCATTACGACGACCGCCACGAGCGTAACCGCGAACGGCGCATGATTGAATCACAATCCCATGCCCTCGTCCTCTATGTCGACCGGACGAAGGAGTCGCGTCCGCTCGGAGGCATTCGTCGTCTCACCTTTGAGGGCCTGCATTGGGGCGACGCCCGCTACCGCGCCCGCATCGACATGCGCGACGCGCTGATGCAGCGACTGCGCGAGGAAAAGACCGCCCCGCCCGTTTCCGACATCGTCTTCCGCGGCTGCACGGTCGCTGGAAAACCGGCCCGGACTCTGGAGGAGCTCGGGTTGCGGTCGAGCGACAATGTCCTCAGCACCAGGGTGCGACTCGAACCGTGATCGCCGACCTCCTTGCCCGGAGAACGGATCCTTTCCTCGGAAGCCGGTTGACCGCGCCTCAGACTGGCCAATCTTGACGTCATGGGTGAATGGCAATTCCAGCGCAGCGGTCTGCTTTGTGTCGTCTCGGGTCCTTCGGGCTCGGGCAAGACGACTCTTTGCCGTCGTTTTTCCGAGAGCGACGGTGCGGCCGTCTACGCCGTATCCGCGACGACGCGGGCACCGCGGGAGGGGGAGCGAGATGGCGTAGACTACCATTTCCTCGACCGCGCCGGGTTCGAGGCCGGGATCGCCCGGGGCGACTTTCTCGAATACGCCGAGGTCCACGGCCGCCTCTACGGCACCCTCAAGAGCGAGGTCCTCGGCCATCTCGCCGCCGGTCGGGACGTGCTCATGGACATCGACGTCCAGGGCGCGGCTCTCGTCCGCGCCGCTTCCGACCCCGCCATCCGCGCTGCCCTCGTCGACATTTTCATCCTCCTGCCGGGAGAGGCCGAAATCGCGAACCGCGTCCGTGCCCGCGGCACCGAGACCGAGGAGCAGCTCGCCGTGCGCCTACAGACCGCCCGCGAAGAATCGCGCCACTGGTCGGAATACCGTTACGCGTTCATCAGCTCGGACCGCGAGACCGATTTTGCCACCTTCCGCTCCATCCTCGCCGGGGAACGCTGCCGCTCTCACCGCTTGCGCAATATCACTGCTGAACCGAATCTATCCAGTGACTGATTCTCCCTCAGGAAAAACCGTCGTGCTGGGTGTGACCGGCTCCATCGCCGCTTACAAGGCCGCCGATCTCGCGAGCCGCCTCGTCAAACGCGGCTACGAGGTCCGCGTTGTCATGACGAAAGACGCGCAGGAGTTTATCACGCCCCTGACCCTGCAGGTCCTCTCGCGGCATCCCGTCACTGCTGATCTCTACGACGAGAAGCAGAGCTGGCATCCCGGCCACATCGATCTCGCCGACCGCGCCGACCTCCTCGTCGTCGCCCCCGCCACCGCGAACGTCATCGCGAGATTCGCCCACGGTATCGCCGACGACGCCCTCGGCGCGATCCACCTCGCCACCCTCGCTCCCGTGCTAATCGCCCCGGCGATGAACGGGAAAATGTGGGAACATCCCGCAACCCGCGCCAACGTCGAGACCCTGCAGACGCGCGGGGTCTCCTTCATCGGACCCGAGGAGGGACTCCTCGCCTGTGGCTACGAAGGCATCGGTAGACTCTGGCCGATCGAGGGGATCGAAGCGAAGATCGCAGAAATGCTCGCCGCGAAGGGCTGAGCCTTCACCACCATGCGCTTTCTCATCACCGCCGGACCGACCCGCGAGCCGATCGATCCGGTGCGTTACCTCTCGAACCGCTCCTCAGGCAAGATGGGTTTTGCCCTTGCCACCGCCGCCCTCGCCAGGGGACACCAGGTCGTCCTCATCAGCGGTCCCGTTTCCATCCCCACTCCGGAAGGCGCCACCCTCGTCCGCATCGAGACCGCGCAAGAAATGCATGACGCCGTCGCCGCCGCGATCCACGAGGCCGACGCCGCGATCTTTTGCGCCGCTGTGGCCGATTATCGCGTCGCTGAGGTCGCGGGGGAAAAGATCAAGAAAACCGGCGATACCCTCACTCTCACACTCGTCAAGAATCCCGATATTCTCGGCAACGCCCGCGGAGCCTTTGGCTTCACCGGCCTCCTCGTCGGCTTCGCCGCCGAGACTGAAAGACTGGCCGAACACGCCCTCGAAAAACTCCGCCGCAAAGGCTGCGACCTCCTCGTGGCGAACGATGTGAGCCGGACTGACATCGGCTTCGACCGCGACGAGAACGAAGTCGAATTGTTCTACCGCGATGGCCGGCACGAAAGCCTGGCGCTGGCTTCGAAGAGCGAGATCGCTGCGGTGGTGATTGGGTGCGTCGAGAGATTGCGGGAGACTTGACCAACGGGCCATGCCACGCAATCTCCCGCTCTTCATCGCTTTCCGGCTGCTCTTTAACGCGCGCTTCTACTACCCGGTCTTCGCGGTCATTCAGCTCGACTACGGGCTCACCCTGCCGCAGTTCGCGCTACTCAACGCGGTCTGGGCGGTTTCCATCGTGCTGCTCGAAGTGCCTTCGGGCGCGCTTGCCGACCGAATCGGAAGGAAGCGCATGCTCGTGGTCTCGGCTTTTCTAATGGTGTTGGAAATGGGCGTGCTCGCTTTTGTCCCGCTCGGGAACAACGCGACTGTCTTCTGGGCATGGGTCGTGAACCGCATCCTCTCGGGCGCGGCCGAGGCGGCGGCGAGTGGAGCCGACGAAGCCCTCGCCTACGACTCGATCCCGAAGGATCAGCGGGAGGCCACCTGGCCACGCGTCCTTGCCCGACTGATGCGACTCTCCTCCCTCGCCTTCATCACCGCGATGCTGGTGGGATCGGCGGTCTATGATCCGGACCTCGTCAACCGCGCGCTTGCCTGGGCCGGCACGGATTTCGTCCTTGGGAAGGAGACCCTGCTGCGGTTCCCCGTCTACCTCACCCTCATCAACGCCTGCCTCGCCGTGGTCGTGACTCTCGCGATGAAGGAACCGCCGCTCGAGACCGAATGCGGCGGCAAATCCTCGCTTTGGTCGGGAATCCTCGCGGCGGGTCGCTGGATCGTTCAGACACCCGTGGTCTGCGGCCTCATCCTCGCGGCCCTCGTCCATGACAGCGTCCTGCGGATGTTCACGGTGACAGGTTCAGAGTATTACCGGCTCATCGGCATCCCCGTGGCCTGGTTCGGGGTGATCGGGGCGACCTTTTCGGCCCTCGGGCTCGTCACCCCGAAACTCGCCACCTGGCTTGTGAAACACGGCACGATGCGGAGCAACTTCCGCGTTGTTTCAATCGTCGCCTTTTGCGGACTCGCTGGCGTGGCCCTTGCCATTCCAAAATGGGGCGTCGCGCTTGTCTTCTTCTTCGGTCTCGGATTTGGATTGCTCAATTTCTTCACCTCCCATTACCTCAATGCCCTCGTCGATTCGAGGCATCGCGCCACGGTCCTGAGCTTCCGCGGGCTCGCCCTGAATCTCGGCTTCGGCGGGATCAGCTTGCTTTATGGGGCGATCCTGCGGGGATTGAAAGAAGGCGATCCCGTCGACGGATCGCTCGCCTATCGCGAGAGCCTCTGGTGGCTGCCGGTGATCTTCGCGGTGCTCTGGACGGGCTGGTGGCTGCACCAGCGTCTGCGGGTGCATGGCCGGGAAGGATGAGTCTCTCGAAAACCGGTTCCCCCGTGGAGTCTTGCGACAGTCGGAATTGTACCGGTTGAGACCCGCTCCAGAGGGCGTAAGATCTCACCGCTTCGATGCCTCGTCCCGTCCTCCTCTTTTATTGTCTGGGCTTTGCCTCCCTGTCCGCTCTCGTCGCGGCGGAGACAGCTCCTAGCCTGACTCCGTTCCTCGATGCCCACTGCCTTGAGTGCCACGATGCGGACGCGAAGAAGGGCGGTCTCGATCTGCTCGCTCTTGCTCTTACCCCCGGCGAGCCCTCCAACTTCGCCGCCTGGCAACGGGTCTTCGAGCGCGTCCGCGACGGCGAGATGCCACCGCCCAAAAGGCCGCAACCCAGCAAGCTCGAGCGCGAGACTTTCCTCACCGCCTTGGCAGAGCCGCTCCTCGCCGCCGACCGGTTGGAGATCGCGAAGGAAGGTCGCGCGCGTGGTCGTCGCCTCACCCGCGCCGAATACGAAAATAGTCTGCACGATCTCCTCAGCATCGATCGGCCCCTCGCAGTCCTGCTGCCGGAGGATCCCGAATCCCACGGCTTCGAGACAGTCGCTTCGGCGCAGCAGCTCTCCTACCACCAACTCTCCCGCTACCTCGACGCGGCCGATCTAGCCCTCGAAGAGGCATTCGAGCGGGCGCTGAACGGAGATGTCGCCTATCGCCGCGACTTTGCTCCGGACGAACTGATCAAAAATCGTGCCGGCAATTACCGTGGTCCCGAACTCCGCGAAGGCAGGAGCATTTCCTGGCCCATCACGCTGCAGTTCACAGGAAGGATGCGCCCCACCGCCGCTCCCGAGTCGGGCTGGTACCGCATCACCCTGAAGGACGTCGCCGCGATCAATTCCGGAGAGGACGGAGCGGTCTGGGGCACTCTTCGCTCGGGCAAGGGCGAGTCGGACGCCCCGACCCTTTTCCTGATCGGGCTGGTCGAGGCAACGAAAAAGTCGCGCGATCTTGTCTACGAGGCCTGGATCGAAAAAGGTCACCTCCTCGAGCTGCGACCGAACGACGCCACCCTGAAGAACGCCCCCACCGGAGCGAAGGGCGGCAACATCTCCTACAAGGGACGCCATCTCCAGAAGGAAGGTTTCTCCGGCATCGCCCACCGCGGGATCACGATGGAGCGAATCCACCCGCACGGTGATCGGACCGAGGTGAAACGCGACCTTTTCGGCGAAGAAGGTCTCGAAAAGTGGAAAAACCAACCCGCCGCCGCGATCAATCCCCTCGTGACCCGCTTTGCGCGCCGCGCCTTCCGTCGTCCCGTCTCCGGCGACCAGCTTGCGCCACACCTCGAGATCGCGCGAACTGCTCTCGCCGATGGCGCTTCCCTGCCCGAGGCGCTGCGCGCCGCCTACCGGTCCATTCTCTGCTCACCGCGTTTCCTCACCCTCGTCGAGTCCCCGGGCCCACTCGACGACCATGCTATCGCCTCTCGCCTTTCCTACGCCCTCTGGGTCGGACCGCCCGACTGGAAGCTGCGCCAGCTCGCCGACAAGGGAGCGCTGCGCGACCCTGACAAACTCACCCAAGAAATCGGCCGCCTCCTCGACGACAAACGGTCGGAGCGCTTCGTCAGCGGCTTTACCGGCCAATGGCTGAAGCTGAAGCAGATCGATTTCACCTCGCCCGACCCCCGGCAGTTCCGCAGCTTCGATCCGGTCCTGCAGGAATCCTTCGTGCAGGAAACGCGCGCCTATTTTGATGCCATGGTCAGGGAAAATCTCCCCGTTGATCACCTCGTCGATTCCGACTTCACCTTTCTCAACGGACGCCTCGCCCGCCACTACCGGCTCGACGTGCCGCTCGAGCCCGGCCGGGGCCTGCAAAAAGTCGCCCTTCCCGACGATCCCCTTGGAAAACTGCGCGGCGGGTTTGCGACCCAGGGCGCGATCCTGAAGGTGACCGCCGACGGCACCCACACTTCGCCGGTGATCCGCGGTGTCTTCATCAACGAACGTCTCCTCGGCGTCCACATCCCGCCACCGCCACCCGGAGTGCCAGCGATCGAGCCCGACATCCGCGGCGCCGTCTCCATCCGCGATCAGCTGACGAAGCACCGCGAGAGCGAGTCTTGTGTATCCTGCCACCTGACGATCGATCCTCCCGGCTTTGCCCTCGAGAGTTTCGATCCCATCGGTGCGTGGCGAACCAACTACGGTGCCGGCGACAAGGGCGCCAAAGTCGATCCTTCGGGAACGACGCGCGAGGGCGAGAAATTCGCCGACATCATCGCGTGGAAGGAAATCCAGCGCGGACGTGACAACGAGCTCGCTCGTGGATTCGTGCGGCACTTTCTGACCTACGCGACCGGGGCCGCGCCGCGCTTCAGCGACGAGGTGATCCTCGACGGCATCGTCGCCGACACCGCCCCGGAAGAGCACGGCCTGCGCTCCCTCATCACCGCCGCTCTCACCAGCGAGATTTTCCTGACAAAGTAACCCCATTTCTCTTCCTGACATGATCACCTACACTTCCGGAAAATCTCTTTCCCGGCGCACCGTTCTGCGCGGCGCGGGAGTCTCGCTCGCCCTGCCGCTGCTCGATGCGATGCTCCCGGCCTTCGCGAAGACTCCCGACGAGAAGAAGGCGAAACGGTTTGTCGGCGTCAGCCTCGCCCTCGGTCTGCACAATCCGAATCTCGTGCCTGAAGGGGTGGGACGCGACTACCAGCCCTCGCGCTACCTGAAGTCGATCCAGGATCTGCGCGAAGACTTCACGGTCGTCTCGGGCTCATCGCATCCCGGCGTCACCGGAGGACACAGCGCCGAGGGCAGCATCTTTTCAGCCTGTCCGAACATGCGGGGCACGACCTCGCGCAACACGATCTCGCTCGATCAGCTGATGGCGAAGCACCTCGGACACGAGACGCGTTTTCCCTCGCTCATCCTCAATACCGCGCGCGAATCGAGCCCGTCCTACACCGAGACCGGGGCAATGATCCCGGCGGAGAATGACGCGATTCGCCTCTTCACCCGGCTCTTCGTCGATGACAAACCCGCCGAACGCGAGCGGCAGGCAGAGCTCCTGCGCCAAGGTCGCAGCGTCATGGACGCCGTCGCCTCCGAGGCGAAGGCCCTGCAGCGCGAACTCGGTGCGGCCGACCGCGACAAACTCGATGCCTGGTTCACCGGGGTGCGCGATCTCGAGCAGCGCCTCGTCGCGAACGAAGCCTGGGTAAGCCGCCCCAAGCCGAAGGTCGACCTTGCCAAGCCCACCGAGATCCCGCGCGACAACGAGGTCGGGGTGCAGCGGATCTTCCTCGACATCGTCCACCTGGCCCTTGCAACCGACTCGACGCGCTTCATCACCCTGCACATCACAGGCAACAACGTGAACGGCATCGAGGGCGTCGACGAAAGCTATCACAATCTCAGCCACCACGGCATGGACGATGAAAAGCTGCGCCAGCTCGCCGTTGTCGAACAGGCCGCGATCGATGCGTGGGGGGAATTCCTCCGCAAGCTGAAGGGCGATTCGCTCCTCGATGAGACGATGGTCCTTCTCACCTCGAACCTCGGCAACGCCTCGAGCCACGACAACAAGAACATGCCCGTGCTCTTCGCCGGCGGCGGCTTCAAGCATGGCCGGCACCTCGCCTTCGATCAGAAGGAAAACTACCCGCTGCCGAATCTCTACCTCAGCAGCCTGCAGCGCCTCGGGCTTGAGGAGGAAGGCTTCGCCACGAGCACCGGGACGATGACCGGGCTGGAGGCTTGAGGAGGACGGCCACCTGCCCAAGAGGCGGAGTCACTTCTCCTCCGATCGTGCCAACCGCGCGCGACGTTCTGCGACGAGCACAGCACCGTAGGCGCGCAACCTTTCAAAGCCGAGGAGGAAAAGGCCGACCGCAGCCAAAGCAATCACCATGCCCACGCTCCCGAGAGCGGCCCGCTCTTCGTGCAGCGCCCACACGAGCTGGCCGACACAGAGGATCGCGACAAAATAGAGGGTCGGTTTCCGCCCGATTAGATCGACCATGAAAGCACCGAGTGGAGCCCCGAGTGCAACGACCGGAGCCGCGGCAAGCCAGTTCTCAAAAACTCCCGGCTGAACGCCGGTAAAGGCAGTCTTGGTGCCGATGCCCACCAGCGAGGTGAAGGACATGATCAGTACTGAAGTCGGAATCGCGATTTTCAGATCGGCGCGACAGAGGAGGACGAGCACGGTGTAGAGGACCATGTCGATCCCCACTCCCGTGACCGAGGCAACCAGCGCCCCGGAAAGCAGTCCCACAGTGAACCCAACGCGGAAATCCCAACGCTCGTCGAAATCAGTCATGCCCTCGTGCGAAGCGATCTCGCCGATGCGGCGGAGATGAAGAAGCCCGAAGCTGCCCCAGACGACGGCAAAGAGCAGCTTGATCCACAAGGCCGGGATGTACGGCGCGATGAAAAAGATTCCCAGCGGCGTGCCGATGATCGATCCGAGCATGGCCCCTTTCAACATCGCCCAAGCGAGCGGCTGGCGTCGCGCGAGGATGAAGATGGAGGCACTCGTCATCCCGATCGATTGCACCGCGAAGCTGAAGTCGCGCCCGAGCTGGGCCGGTTGGTCGAAGAGCAGCACGAGGATAGGGAAGCCGATGGTGCCTCCGCCCATCGGCGTCGATCCCGCGGCATAACTGCCAAGCGCCATGGCGAGGGCGATGGGCCAGTGTTCCTTCACCATTTCCCAACGGTTTTGGCCAAAAACGAGCCAAAGCCACGTCCCAAAAAACAGGCACAGCCAAAGCAGCCACACCCAAAGGTAAGTCTTGCGGGGAGCAACGAGAGACATGAGAAAGATTTGACGATCAAAGAGGAAAAGAGTCGCGCAGGGCTCTTGTAACGAAAATAGATTCGTGATATCACCTTTATGCCGTATCGGCATCGTAACACGCCCCGATGGAATTTCGTCACCTTCGCTATTTTCACGCCGTCGCCGAAGAATTGAGCTTCTCCAAGGCGGCCCGCCGCCTTCGGATCGCGCAGCCGGCCCTGAGCCGGGCGGTGCAGGAACTCGAGGCCGAGGTGGGGTCGCTCCTGCTCGATCGCAGCCGTCGCGCCATGCGCCTCACGCCGGGAGGCGAGGTGATGCTGCGCGAGGCGGGCTTTCTGTTTGAGCGCCTCGACGACGCGGTCCGGAAGGTCCGGCGTGCCGCTGCAGGCGAAGAGGGAGAACTGCGTCTCGGCTACATCGGACCACCGACGCGGGGCTTCCTCGGCGGACTGCTGAAGGCCTTTCACTTACGTTATCCGCGCATCACGATCGTGCTCGAGGAACGCACTCCCGAACGGGTCTGGGAAATGGTTTCCAAAGGCCGTCTTTCGGTGGGATTGACCCGCCCCGTCCTCGCCCACGAGGCGCTTGGACTGCAATCCCTTTTGCTTTGTCAGGAACAACTCTGCGCCGCCGTGCCCTCGACTCATCGTCTCGCCGGAGCGGAGACGATCGGCTGGGGCGAACTCGCCAGAGAAGACATCGTGATCCTCGCGCGCCGCGAGGGTGCGGGTTCGCACGACACCATTCTCGCCGCCTGCGCGGCGGCTGGCTTCACCCCGCACCTTGCCCACACCCCGAGTGTGATCAGCACGATCCTCCGCTACGTCGAGGCAGGTTCGGGCATCGGGATCGTGCCCGAGAGCGTCGCGCCCGAGTCGGACGAGGTCGTCCTGATCCCGCTCGTGCCTCGCGAAACCCTGCCGGTGGTGATGGTCTGGTCGCGCGAAGGAGACGATCCGGCGGTGACGGCGTTTCGCGGAATCGTCGAGGAGTGGCTCACTTCGCGGTGAGGGTGTGTCGGGGGCCGTCGCCTCGTGAGACACGGCTTTCGGAGACCGAACCATCGGGCCAACGCACCGTCACGGTGGCGGTGGCATCCACTTTGGCTCCGGCGCCCCATCCGAAGAAGAGCTCGGGCGTGTTCTGGGTAAGGTAGCCGGAACCCGCCGCGACCTCGGCGGTTTGTTTCGGGAGACCCTCCACCTCCACGGTGACCCGAGCACCGACCGCGGAATGATTGCCCGGCTTTCCCTCAAGGGTGATGACGAGCGGAGCCCCCTTGGTCGCATCGGCTTCGTTCATGAGGATGACGGGAGCCGCCTGGTTCATCCCGAAAACGAGATCGGGTCGGCCTTCGCCACCGAAGTCGACGATCCCTAGGCTCTTGGCATCGCCCGGGACGATGACGCCGCTCTCGCGCGGCCAAATTTCCTTGAATCCACCCGCAACCGAATCGGAGCCGCCCCCCCGGAGGAGCAGGCCGAGCCCGCCGTCGTAGGGACCGGTCTCCTGCTGGGTCGGGAAGAAATTTTGCGCGAGGACCGCGTCGGTGAACCCGTCGCCGTCGAAATCGCTCAGGGCGATGCCGTAGAGCGGTGCGATCTGGGCAAGAGTGGGCAGGGCCTGGAGGGTGAAGCGGCCTTCGCCGTCGTTGATCAGCGCCACGGACTCGAGGGTTGTGGCCGCGAGCTTGAGGGCGCTCTCGAGCCGCGCTTTTTCGTAGATGTCGTCGAGCGCGGCGCTGGCCCAGCCATGGTAAGTGTTCACCTTTTGGAGCAGGTTCGGCATCGCGAGGGAGGAACAACTCAGGCCCCGGCGCGGGAGGAGGCAGTTGAGATTCCGATCGAATTTGGCTTCGACGAGGTTCCGCTTTCCGCTGCCATCGACGTCCCCGTAGTAGATCAGCTCGGGCACCTCGTGCGAGGCACTGTATTTTGTGTTTTTACCGAGATTGCCGACGAGGTAATCGAGGTGGCCGTCGCCATTGAGATCGCGACCCGCGAGGCTGTTCCAGAATCCGGTCGCCTTGGCGAGCCCGGCGGCTTCGGTCGTCTCAGCGAGTTTCCCTTGGCGGTTCGAGAAGAGCCTCACCGGTCCCCATTCATGGGTGAGAAGGAGGTCGAGCCATCCATCGCCATCGGCGTCACTCCAAAGCGCGCCGGTGACGAGACCCGTTTCGGCGAGGCCCTGGGCTGCCGCTCCATCGGTGAATCGGCCGGTGCCGTCGTTGATGAGAAAACGGCTCCGGGGCATCTCGGGATATTGGCCCGGCACGACCCGTCCACCGATGTAGACATCGAGATCGCCGTCGCGATCGAAGTCGGCCGCCGCCGCGACACTGCCGCTATCGTGTTTGCCATCGACGGGACCGGGGAGATGACCGACCGCCTCGGTGAACTCACCCTTGCCATCATTGAGATAAAGCCGGTCAGTCAGCGAAGCATCGCCCGGCTCACACTCGACGCTGCCGCTCACGGCGAGGAGATCGCGGTCTCCGTCGCCATCGAAGTCGAGGAGGAGCACACCCATGTCTTCGTGACCCGTCATGTCAGTGAAGGGCTCGCGCATGCGCAGGGCGAAGACGGGATCGCCCTGATCGTCGAGCCCGCGATTCAAAAGAAGCCGACCCGGCTGGCCTTTCGGACTGCCGAGGTAGAGATCGGCCGTCCCGTCGCCGTCGACATCACCCCAGGCCTGCCCGGGCCCGAGCTGGGAATGCTGGTGCGGGAGGAGAGGCTGACGTTGGAAATCATCGAAGGGCGCCTCGGGCATAGCGAGGGCGGCGAATCCCTCGACACGGCGGAAAAGGGGCTTCGCTTCCTTTTTCTCGAGCGGTTCCGATTCGGCGGGCTCGACGATCTCGATCCAGCGGTTCCCTGACAAATCACTCAACACCTGTCTCGTCCCCGAGGGCCAGACCACCTCGAGGGTGACGATGCGTTCGGATTTGCCGAGACCGAAATGGAGGAGCGGCTCATCGCTCTCCTGATATCCATTGTAGGGCAGGAGATCACGGGACTGCCTCACGCCTTCCGCGGTGACGAGGCTGACCTTGGCCCCGATGCCATGAGTATTCGCCCCTCGTCCCTTCAGGCGCACGAGGAGGTGATTCGCGAGGCCCCGCTCCCGGCTCTGGTTGAGGAAAAGGGTGGGGCGGTCCTGCAGCGGGACCGTCACGAGATCGACGTCACCATCGCGGTCCAGATCGGCAAGGGCGGCTCCGTAGTTCATCGTCTTTTCGAGGCCGAGACCCCACGCTTCTCCGGATTTCTCGAACTTCCAGTCGGTCGCGCCGCGAAACGCCAGATCATGCTCGCGCAGCTCGGGACGATCGAGAAAGAGGTCGAAATCATCCTTTCCAATCCGATCGGCGGGGCTACCCTTTTTATAGTCCGAGTGATTGAAATCCCGCGCGTGGCCGGTGGGGAAATAGAGATCGAGGCGTCCATCGCCGTCGAAGTCGGCACGTTTCACCGCCCAAGTCCAGTCGGTCTTCGCGACCCCGGCCATGTGGGCGGCTTCGAAGAACAGGCCAGTCCCGGTGTTTACGAAGAAAGTGCTGAGCATGTTCTGCCGGGGCAGACCCTCGGCATACATTTCCGCGAAAGAGGCCCCCATCTCACCCATCGTCACCTTTTGCCGGTAGTGGGTCGTCGGAAGCATGTCGGCGACGATCAGGTCGGTGAGCCCGTCGTTGTTGTAATCGCCCGTGCCGGCACCCATCGAGAACCAGGTGGTGTGCTGGAGGACATCGGCGGCCACCTCGACGAAGCTACCGTCGCCCCGGTTCCGATAGAGCTCGTCGCGGTCGGCGAAGTCGTTCGCCACATAAAGATCGAGCCAGCCATCATGGTCGAAGTCCATCCAGGCGGCGCTGTTGGTGTGGTTCGCCACCGGCCGCAATCCCGCTGCCGCCGAGACGTCGGTGAAGCGCGTGCCATCATTCCGGTAAAGACGATTGGGACGGGAAGTCTCCATAAAGGTCGGCACGCCCGTCTGGGGGTTGATCGAACCCACCTTAAAATAGCGGTCCCACGGCGCGACGACTTCCCAGCCGGTCTCCGTCTTCCTCATCGGCACGCCGCCGGGAGGACGACCGCCTTTGCGGTAGAGCGCGTTGGTCGCGAGGAAGAGATCGAGGTCTCCATCGCGATCATAGTCGGCGAAGACCGGCACCAGACTGGCATCGGCGAGGTCGAGCCCCCACTCCGCCGCCGCTTCCCGGAGGCGCAGCTCGCCCGACGTGGATTCGTTTAGGTAGAGCCGGTTCGGCTCGTCGTAGCGGCAGATGAAGAGGTCGAGATCCCCGTCGCTATCCACGTCGGCCATGGCCGCGCCATTGCACCAACTCTCTGCCTCGGCCACGCCTGCCGCCACCGCACTCTCAACGAATCGAGGGGTGTCTCCCTCGCCCAGATGGCGGTAGAGTCGGTTCGCGACCGGACCGGCTGAGAAGAACAGCTCGGGCCAACCGTCCCCATCGAGATCGCCCACCGTCACCGCCCCGCAGGCCATCGCGGAATAATAGAGACGCCGTTGAGGATGCTCCAGATCGATGGGAATGACGAAGTCCAGACCCGAATGATCCGCCGGGACTGGGCGAAAAAGGGGACCTTCCGCCAGAACCGCCTCGCTCTCGCCCGGAAAGGAACGATACACTGCGAGATCGGCAGATTCTCGGGCCCGAATGAGCGGTAACGAGCTTCCCAAGGTAGAAACGATACCCAGTAAGACAGCGATGGGTCTAGGATTCGCGAACATCACACGATTTTAGGGATCCTCTTCGCAGGGTTCAAGCCTCCTCTTCTCTCCAGCGCCGAAGAATAGGGCGGCCCCGGCGTGGCGGCATGACGTTTGATAATTCCGTGGACAGGAGGGTCTGCTGCGGAGTCTGTATACAATTTTTGCCGTCCTCGATCTTGCATTACCCGGCGAAATTGATCATCCTCCGCACTTCGCTGTTTCAAAACCACCCCACGCCCCCTGATGAACCTACTGGTGCTCTCCATCCCCGCATTCGGCCTTCTTGCGCTCGCCTACACGTTCTGGCGTGCCGCTTGGGTGGCAAAACAACCTCCCGGCACCGAAAAGATGCAGCAGATCGGTGGCTTCATCGCCGACGGGGCGATGGCTTTCCTTCGCGCCGAATACAAGGTTCTCGCCATTTTCGTCGCCTGCGTTGCCGGGCTCCTCACCTTCGGCGGCATGATGGACCCGGTGAACAGCTCGCCTTTCGTGGCCGTCTCCTTCGTGGTCGGCGCCCTGTGTTCTGCCTTGGCCGGTTACATCGGGATGCGCGTTGCCACCAAAGCCAACCACCGCACCACCGAGGGGGCGCGCACCAGCCTCGGCGAGGGCCTCAAGATCGCCTTCGCCGGCGGTTCGGTGATGGGCATGGGCGTGGTCGGCCTTGGTCTCTTCGGGCTCGGGGTCCTTTTCCTCATCTTCAGTAAATCGATCGGCACCGATCACGCCGCGATGACGAAAGTGCTCACCATCATCACCGGCTTCTCCTTCGGCGCGTCATCGATCGCGCTCTTCGCCCGGGTCGGCGGAGGGATCTACACGAAAGCCGCCGACGTCGGGGCTGATCTCGTCGGTAAAGTAGAGGCCGGAATCCCCGAGGATCACCCGCTTAATCCGGCAACGATCGCCGATAATGTCGGCGACAATGTCGGCGACGTCGCCGGGATGGGTGCCGACCTCTTCGAATCCTATGTCGGCGCCATCATCGGCACCATGGTGATCGGCACGGTGTTCATGAACCTGCCGGAATTCGCCGGCCTTCCGCTCGGTGGCGTGCTTCTCCCCATGATCCTATCCGGGCTGGGTATCGTCGCCTCCATCATCGGAGCTTTCCTCGTCCGCGTGAAGGATGGTGGCGACCCGCAGAAGGCACTGAACTTCGGCGAGCTTGTTGCGGGAGGCATTCTTCTCGCCGGGACTTGGGTCATCGTCGGTCAGATGCTGCCCGAGAAGTGGGCGCTGAACGGGAAGGAATTCACCTCGCTCGGCGTCTTTGCTTCGATCGCCATTGGCCTCGTCGCCGGTATCGCGATCGGCTACATCACCGAACACTACACCGGCACCGGGAAAAAGCCGGTCATCAACATCGTGCGCCAGTCGATGACCGGTTCGGCCACCAACATCATCGCCGGCCTTGGCGTTGGAATGATGTCGACCGCCCTGCCCATCATCGTCCTCGCCGCCGCGATTCTTCTTTCCTATGACCTCGCCGGCCTCTACGGCATCGCTATCGCCGCCGTCGGAATGCTCGCCAACACTGGCATCCAGCTCGCCGTCGATGCCTACGGCCCCATTTCCGACAATGCTGGTGGCATCGCCGAAATGAGCAAGCTGCCGCCGGAAGTGCGGAAACGCACCGACAAGCTCGACGCCGTTGGCAACACCACTGCCGCCATCGGCAAAGGATTTGCAATCGGTTCGGCGGCGCTTACGGCTCTCGCCCTTTTTGCCGCCTTCAAAACGACCTGGGAGGCGACCCACGGCAAGCCCCTCGTCATCGAGGTGACCGATCCTCGCGTCGTCGCCGCCCTCTTCGTCGGAGCGATGCTGCCCTTCCTTTTCTCCGCTCTTTCCATGGAAGCCGTCGGTCGCGCCGCCATGTCCATGATCGAGGAAGTGCGCCGCCAATTCCGAGAAATCCCCGGCCTCAAAGCCGGTCTCGCCGCGATGACCCGGAACGAAGGCAAACCCGAGGCGGAGTGGCCAAAGCAGGATCTCCAGGATTACGAAGACGCCCACGGCCAAGCCGATTACAGTAAGTGCGTCGAGATCTCGACGAAGGCGGCGATCAAGGAAATGGTCAAGCCCGGCCTCCTCGCCGTGGCAGCCCCTGTCGCCGTCGGCTTCCTTGGTGGAGCCGAAATGCTCGGCGGTCTGCTCGCCGGAGTTACCGTCACCGGGGTGCTTCTTGCCCTTTTCCAATCGAATGCGGGTGGTGCCTGGGACAATGCCAAGAAGATGATCGAAGAAGGGTTCGAACTGGACGGCGTCCTCTTGAAAAAGGGCTCCGAACCCCATAAGGCGGCCGTGGTCGGCGACACCGTCGGCGATCCCTTCAAGGACACTTCCGGTCCATCACTCAACATCCTCCTGAAGCTGATGAGCGTCGTCGCACTCGTGATCGCATCCATGATTTGACGATCCGAGGGCGCCGACAACACGGCGCGATGGCGCTCCCTGTGAGATCCGCGCTTGTCCAATCAGGTTGGATAAGACACACTCAGACCCGTGTTCCAAGTCATCTTCAACGAAATCAGCGCCGCCGAGATCTCGCAGCTTCCCACGCTTGAGCAGCTCGAGGTTCTCAACGAGTTCCAGGTCAAACCCGAGGACCTCGACGGGATCGAGGATCTGCCCCCCGGGGCCAAGTTTGGCCAGATCGAGCGCGACGGGAAAAAACTCTACCGCTACCGCGCCAGTGACGTGAGAATCTACTTTGAAGTCTCGAAGGACCATCGGTCCGTCGTCGTCCACCGCGTCCTCAGCAAAAACACCTTCCAGGATTTCCTTTACCGCGCCAATCTTCCCGTCGGCGACGACGACTCGCTCGCCGGCTCAAAACAATTCTGGGCGCTGATCGAGGAAGGCGAGCGGGCGCGACAACTGTGATCGGCGAGACAAGGGCTCTGGCCATTGGACGCGCGGGCCTTTCCGGTGAATCCTCTACCCGTGATCGATCTTCAATCCCTTCTGAACGACGAGTCGGCCCGGCGCGCCGCTTTCCCCTCCTGCCGTGATCGGGTCTTCTTCGCCCATGCGGCGGTGGCTCCCGTGACCCAAGTCGCGGTCGAGGCGATGGATTCGTTCAACCGTGCCTCGGCCACAGGTGAACTCGACTACGGCGAAGTCTTCCTCCGGCACATGGATCGCATCCGCGGTGCTGCGTCCCGGCTCTTGGGGGGAGTTCCGGAGGAATTTGCCCTGCTCGGCCCGACCAGTCTCGGCCTCAGCCTCGTGGCGAACGGGCTCGACTGGCAGTCCGGCGACGAGATCATCACCTACCTCGACGATTACCCCGCCAACGTCTACCCGTGGAAGCAGCTCGAGCGACTCGGAGTCCGCATCGTCTACCTCCAGCCGCAAGAGATCGGCGCGATCACCCCGGAACTGGTTCGCGAGGCGATCACGCCGCGCACCAAGCTACTTGCCCTGGCCTCGTGCCATTTCCTTACCGGCTACCGTCTCGACATCCCCGCCGTCGGGGCGATTGCTCGCGAGCATGGGCTTCTCTTCTGTCTCGACGCCATTCAGACGGCCGGAGCCTTCCCCACTCCGGTCGCAGAGGTCGATTTCCTCTCCGCCGATTCGCACAAATGGATGCTTGGCCCATCCTCGGCCGGCGTCGTCTACGTTGCCAAGGCGCGTCAGGAGTTGCTCCGACCCAGCCTCTACGGGGCTTGGAACGTCATTTCGCCGAATTTCATCGCCTGCGACGAGATCGCCTTCGAGCCCGGCGCCCGGCGCTACGAGCCGGGGGTGCTGAACGCGGCCGGGCTTCTCGGCATGGAGGCCTCGATCAACCTACTCACCGGCATCGGGATTGATCGCATCGCGTCCCGCCTTCTCGAGTTGAAAGCCCACCTCTGCGAGGGACTCGACCGGCTCGGGCTGAGGATCGCCGGGCCGCGCGAGGGTTCCGCGGCCTCAGGTATCACCTCATCCACCGACCCGGTCCGGCCCGGGCGGATCGGGGAGCTTTACCAACTGCTCCACGATTCGGGTGTCGTCGCCAGCTTCCGCCACGACCGCGAGGGTCGCCCCTATCTCCGTTTCAGCCCCCATTTTTACAACACCCACGCCGAGGTGGAGCGGGTTTTGGAGGTGATCAGCGAGGCGGGAACTTGACAAATCGAGACTTGCGGTCATTCTCCGCCCGTTTTTTTTCACTGGAAACCGGGACCTTTCTGGGTCACGATTCCGACCCGGGTGATCCGCCATCGGATCTCCCCACCTACCAACTCAACCGAGAGGGCCAACCGCCGTGGACTTCAGAGAAATCAAACGCATCGTCGAGCTCATGGATCAACATGGGCTCTCCGTCTTCAAGCTGGAGCAAGGAGAAACCAAGCTGGAACTCAAGAAAGGCGGCGACCTCGACGTCAAGGCCATCCAGAACTGGATCTCCTCCGCCCCCGCCCCGCAATATGCTCCGGCTTACGCCCATGCCCCCGCCCCCGCCGGTGGTGCTCCGGCCGCCGCACCCGCCGCCGAGGCCGGAATGCCGACGAATGTGAAGGAAGTCACCTCGCCCATGGTCGGAACCTTTTACACCGCCTCCTCTCCCGATTCCGAACCCTTCGTGAAGGTGGGTACGAAGGTGAATGCCGACAGCACCGTCTGCATCATCGAGGCGATGAAGGTGATGAACGAGATCAAAGCCGAAATCTCCGGCGAGATCGTCGAACTCCTCGTCGAAAACGGCACCGCCGTGCAATACGGTGAACCGCTCTTCCGCGTGAAGACGGCCTGATTTTCCTCCCCCTTTACTCGTCTTCTGAACCCGATCTCCCGGGCCAGGACCACGCGACACGCCATGTTCAAGAACATACTCGTAGCGAACCGCGGCGAAATCGCCCTGCGCGTCATCCGCGCCGCCAAGGAACTTGGGGTGCGCACCACCGCCGTCTACTCCGAGGCGGATGTGGACTCGATGCACGTCCATCTCGCAGACGACGCCATCTGCATCGGGCCGGCCAAGAGCGCCGACTCCTACCTGAACATGCAGGCGATCCTCTCGGCCGCCGAGATCGCCAATGTCGATGCGATCCACCCGGGCTACGGATTCCTTTCCGAAAATCCGCGCTTCGCCGAGCTCTGTGAGAGCTGCAATGTGAAATTCATCGGTCCCTCCGCCCGCGTCATCGCCCTGATGGGGGATAAAAACCAGGCCCGCGCCACCGCCACGAAATACGGCGTGCCGGTGACTCCCGGTTCCGAAGGCATCGTCGAGACCGAAGCCGAGGCTCTCAAGGTCGCCGAACAGATCGGCTATCCCGTCATGATCAAAGCCACCGCCGGCGGGGGCGGACGCGGGATGCGTCCCGCGCTGAACAAGGCGAGTTTTGTCACCGCCTTCCACGCCGCCCGCACCGAGGCCCAGGCCTGCTTCGGCTGTCCCGATGTCTACATCGAGCGCCTCGTCCAGAATCCCCACCACGTCGAATTCCAGATCGTGGCCGACAGCCATGGCAACGTGAAGGAACTCGGTGAGCGCGATTGCTCGATGCAGCGCCGCAACCAGAAGATCATCGAGGAAACGCCCTCACCGCTCCTCACTTCTGGCCTGCGCCAGCGCATGGCCGAGGCCTCCGAGTCCCTCGTGCGGAACATCGGCTACGAGAATTGCGGCACGATCGAATACCTTGTCGACGATCAGGAGAACTTCTATTTCATGGAGATGAACACCCGGATCCAGGTGGAGCATCCCATCACCGAGGAAGTGCGCGGATGCGATCTCATCAAGGAGCAGATCCGCATCGCCGCAGGCGCCCCGCTCTCTGACCACGTCGTCTACAGCCAACCGCGCGGCCACTCTATCGAATGCCGCATCAACGCGGAGGATCCCTACAACAACTTCGCCCCCAGCCCCGGCAAGATCAATCTCTTCTACGCTCCCGGTGGTCGTGGTGTCCGCGTCGACACCCATGTCTACAGTGGCTACGAAGTCCCGCCGAATTACGATTCGATGATCGCGAAGCTGATCGTCACCGGAGCAACCCGCGAGATTGCGATCGCCCGCATGCTCCGTTCCCTGCGAGAGTTCGTCATTGGTGGCATCAAGACGACGATCCCCTTCCAAGTCTCGATCCTCGAGAACAGCGCGTTCAAGAACGGCGACTACAATATCGGTTGGGTCGAGACCTTCCTCGCGACGCATCCCTCGCCGCCGGATTTGCCCTACTTCATGCGGGAGGATTGAGCCTGCGGCCCCACTCGGCCGAGGCCCCTATCCAGTCCACGATCCCACCCCTCCCGCCCGCGCGTGAGGCACCCAAGGAGGAATTTGATTTCTGGCGCGATTACAACTCTTGTCCCGGCCGGGACAGAAATTGTAAAGTGATCACACCAGTATCGCCGAATGAAAGCCAAAACTGAACTCCTGCTGCACCGACTCCTTTGGCTCGCTGACAAGTCGATGCGCCCAACCTTTCGGAACATCGAGGATTCTTTTGAGGGCTGGGCGTATCACCGGGGGTTGCTCCCTCAAATCCGGCGGCTGGAGGCCCAGGGATTGCTCGAGGGCAAAACGGACGAGCGAAGTGGCCGGCGGCTCCACCGGCTCACCGAAGCGGGCCGGATCGCCGCAAACGGCGGGAGGGATCCCGAGGCAGCGTGGTCAGCACCGTGGGATCAGCAGTGGCGTCTTTTTCTTTTCGATATCCCAGAGGTTGAGAGTTCGAAGCGCCGGCTCTTGAACCGGGCCCTTGCCCGGGCCGGCTGCGGTTGCCTTCAGGGCAGCGTCTGGATTTCGCCGCACCTGCCCTCCTCCCTTGAGGCAATCCTGGCCGAAGAGGACCCCGATTGCGGTCATCTCCTCCTCCTCCTCGCCGAATCGAAGGGCAAAACCGTTGATGGCCGCATGGTTCTCACCGCTTGGGATTTCGCGGCGATCGGCGCGGGCTACGAGGCGGCGGCTGAGATCCTTGATCAGTTTCGCCAGGTCGCAGCCTCGGCCGACGCCGAAACCCTCGCCGACTGGACCGCACGCGAACTGGCCGCCTGGCGGAAGGCCCTCGCCGCAGACCCACTGCTTCCGGCAGCGCTGCACCCGAAGCATTACCCGGGACCCAAAGTCAGCCAGAAACGAAGGAAGGTCCTCGAGCAGGCCGCCCGCCTTGCCTGCAGCCTAGCTCCGGGACCACGCTCCGGACAGGGCTAGCGTGGGGACGGCTCGGTTTACAATCTTTGTCACGGCCGGGACAAAGATTGTAAACGGTCAGCCGAGGGGGGTGAGATCGATCCAGCGGCGCTCAGCCCAGCTTTGGAGGCCGGCCTCGGCGAGTTGGACGCCTTTCGCCCCCTCCATCAGGTCGTAGGGGAAGGGTTCGCCAAGGGCGACGTGGCGGAGGAAGAGCTCCCACTGGATCTTGAAGGCGTTGTCGTAGACGGTCGCGTCGGGGACTTCCTGCCAGCCTTCTTGGAAATTGATCGGCTGGGGGATGTCGGGATTCCAGACCGGCTTCGGTGTCGTGCCGAGGGATTGGACCCAGCACTTGCGCAGGCCGACCACGGCGGAGCCGTGGGTGCCATCGACGTTCATCACAAAGAGGTCGTCGCGACGCACCCGCACGTCCCACGAGCTGTTGAACTGGCAAACGACACCGTTCTCGAGCTCGAAGGTGGCGTAACAACTGTCATCGGCGGTGCATTCGTAGGCCTTGCCACTCTCGTCGATGCGCTCGGGGATGTGGACCGCCCCGAGGCAGGAGACACTCTTGATCGATCCGAAGGTTTGATCGATCAGGTAACGCCAGTGGCAGAGCATGTCGATGATGATGCCACCGCCGTCTTCCTTGCGGTAGTTCCAGCTCGGGCGCTGGATGGGCTGGTCGGCGTCGTGGCCGGTGAAGACCCAGTAACCGAACTCGCCGCGCACCGAGAGGATGCGTCCGAAGAAACCCTGGTCGATGAGCAGCTTCAGCTTGCGGATCCCGGTGAGCCAGAGCTTGTCCTGGACGACGCCGTTTTTAACCCCGGCCTCGCGGCAGAGATTGGCGAGGCGCACCGCCTCGGCCGTCTCGACCGCGGTCGGTTTCTCGCAGTAGATCGCCTTGCCGGCCTTGACCGCCATCTCGACGAAACGGGCCCGGTGTAAGGTGGAGCTGGCGTCGAAGAAGACCTGGTTGTGCGAATCCGCGAGGGCGGCATCGAGATCGGTGGTCCAGCGTTCGACGCCGTATTTCGCCGCGAGCTCGCGCAACTTGTGTTCGTTGCGTCCCGTGAGGATGGGATCGACCTGGATGGTCTGGCCGGGCGCCACGCGGATGCCGCCCTGCTCGCGGATCGCGAGGATGGA
>NEUQ01000018.1 GCA_002288445.1 Verrucomicrobiia bacterium Tous-C2TDCM
GGGGCGGGCGATGGAAAAGGCCGCGAAGTCCTCGCCCAGTGAGGCGGCGATGCCGCAAATGGACGGGATCTTCACGGTCATCATGGTGATCTACTTCGTGATGATCTTCCTCTTTCTGATCGCACTCCCCACCGTGATCCTTTGGCTCCAATGGGGGGACGATGTCCGCCGCACCTACGAATCCCGCGACCGCAAGGTCCGCTGGACCGACCGCCAACCGGCCCCGCTCATTGGCATGACGATCGCCGCCGCCCTCTTTGCCGCATGCTCCGTGCCTAGCTTTTTCCTGATGCAGTCCCCCTTGATGAAAGCCTTTCTTCCCGGCGGGCCGCTCAAGTATGCTTGGCCCCTCATTCCCTTCGTTTGGGCCTACGTCGCGTGGGGCAGCTATCGCCGTCAAATCGCCGCGTGGATCGTCGCCGTTCTTGCACTTGTGGCGGGAGTTTGGTTCGGATTCAGCGCCATGAGCGGGACCGATTGGGAGATGTTTTTCAAACAAATGGGCATTCCCGAGAGGGATCTCGGGGATCTGGTGACGCTGTCGAAAGAAATCTACACCCCGTCGCGCATGGGTGTGCTGATGATCGGGGCGATGCTGCCGACCTTTGGTTTCCTGATTTGGGTGCTGCGCTACTTCCGGTGTGCGAGATCCTGAGGCAAGCCCCGTTCACCCGATCTCCACGCGCCGTCCGCTCTCCATCGAGGCAGCGGCGGCTTCGAGGACTCTGAGGCTCTTCACCCCGTCGCGGAAATCCGGTTCGACTCTGCCGCCCCTGGCGCACGCGTCGAGAAAGTCGATCGCGGCGTGCACGAAGGCATGCTCGTAGCCGATGATATGCCCCGGAGGCCACCACTTGCCGACGTAGTCGTGGCAGCTCTCGGTGACGAGGATGTCGCGGAAACCGCGGCGGTCAGCCGGGTCGCCCTCAGAGTAAAACTGGAGCCGGTTCATGTCCTCCATGTCCCAAGTGATCGCGCCCTTGCTGCCGTAGATCTCGAAGGTGTGACGGTTGCGGCGTCCGGTGGCATAGCGGGTGGTCTCGATCGTGGCGAGGGCCCCGTTGGCAAACTCGCCGGTCATGAGCGCGGCGCATTCGACCTCGACCTCGCCGGTCTTGGAAGGATCCTCGGCGAGAGGGCGCTCCTTCGTGAATTGTTTGCCACGGCAATCGATCTCCGCAAAATCGCCGACGAGAAAGTGGGCGAGGTCGATCGCGTGCGAACCGAGGTCCCAGAGCGGCCCGGCCGCTGCGGAGACTTTGCGCAACTTCCAGTCGAGGGGATGTTGCGGACTCACGAGCCAGCTCTGCTGGTAAGCCCCGCGCCAATGAAAGATCTGTCCGATCTCGCCCTCAACGATCATCTTTTTGGCAAGGAGCACGGCGGGGCAACGTCGGTAATTGTGGTTCAGATAGTGCACCACACCCGCTTTCTCCGCGGCGGCGAGCATGGCCTCGCCCTCGGCGAGGGAGTTCGCGAACGGCTTCTCGCAAAAAACGTGTTTACCGGCCTCGGCCGCAGCGATCGCCATCTCGGCGTGGAGGTAGGTCGGGGTGGCAATGTCGACCGCGTCGATGTCGTCGCGCTTCAAGACTTCGCGCCAGTCGGTCGCGATTTCACGCCAGCCCCAGCGGTCGGCAAAGGCGCGCAAACCGGCCTCATCCCGGCCGCAGGCGACCTGCAAGACCGGCCTGGCGGCGGGATCAAAAAACTTCGCGACCTGATTCCAGGCGTTCGAATGGGCGCGGCCCATGAAGCGGTGGCCGACGATGGCGATACGGAGTTCCTTCATACGCCGCAGGCGATAGCGCGTCCTGCGGGTTGATGAAAGCGATTTTGTCGGCGAAATAGGATGCACACTCTCGCAAATTGTTCATAATAACACCCACCATGTCCTCCTTCGCCGCCGACCAGCAACTCCTCCGCGATCCCGTTGCGGCGCTGGAGCGGCATTTCGGCTTCCGCGAATTTCTGCCCGGGCAAGAGCCCGTTGTCTCTTCCCTGCTTGCGGGCCGCGACACGCTCGCAGTGATGCCGACGGGCGGCGGAAAATCGCTTTGTTACCAGCTGCCTGCGATGGTGATGGAGGGCGTCACCCTAGTCGTCAGTCCGCTCATCGCCCTGATGAAAGATCAGGTCGACGGCCTCGTTCGCAGGGGCGTTCCCGCAACGATGATCAACAGCACTCTCTCGCCAGCAGAGCAGACCGAGAGGCTCCGCGAAATGAGCGCGGGCAAGTTCAAGCTCGTTTACATCGCACCGGAGCGTTTTCGCAGCAGCGCCTTCATCCGGGCGTTGAAAGGCCTGCCCATCGCCCTGGTCGCGGTCGATGAGGCTCACTGCCTCAGCCAGTGGGGGCATGACTTCCGGCCCGACTATCTTCGTCTCTCGGAGGCCCTCGAAGTGCTCGAACATCCCCAGACCGCCGCCTTTACCGCCACTGCCACCCCCGAGGTCCGCGCCGACATTCTCAAGGTGCTGAAGCTGCGCGACCCCTATGTCTCGATCAGCGGATTCGAGCGACCCAACCTCAGCCTGCGCATCACCCATTGCGAGGGCCACCGCGAAAAATACGCGAAGCTCAAAGACCTCGTGGAAACGCACCGCACCGGCATCGTCTACTGCTCGACGCGGAAGAAGGTCGAGGAAGTCAGCGCCACCCTTTCGGGTATGGGGGTAAAGCTGGTCGCCTATCACGGCGGAATGGAGGACAAAGACCGGGAGTGGGCGCAGAATGTCTTCCTCGATCGCAGTTACGACGTCGTCGTGGCGACGAATGCTTTCGGCATGGGGATCGACCGATCCGACGTCCGCTTTGTCGCCCACTTCGACGTTCCCGGCAGCATCGAGGCCTACTATCAGGAGGCAGGCAGAGCCGGCCGTGATGGCGAACCGTCCGATTGCGAGTTGCTTTTCAATTACGCCGACACCCGCACCCAAGAGTTTTTTATCGACGGGAACAACCCCGGCGCCGACCTCATCCGCAGCCTCTATGCGGTCGTGCGCCGCCTCTCCGGAGCGGGAAACGACGGCGTGCTGCTAACGATCAACGAACTCACCGAAACGCTGAATTTGAAGAACAGCATGCAGGTGAGCAGCGCCATTTCCCATCTGGTGCGGAGCGGGCACCTCGAGCGCTACGACGTGCCCGGCGAGCGTGCCCGCGGCACTCGCTTGGTCGATCCCGCACTTAAACCCGACGAGCTGCCCATCGACGAAGCCGCTCTCGACGAAAAAGACCGGCGCGACCGGGCAAAGCTCGAGGCGATGATCCAGTTCTGCTACGACCAGCAGAACTGTCGGCAACAGTGGATTCTTCAATACTTCGGCGAGAGCGATTCGACACCCTGCGGTACCTGCGACTTCTGTTCGGAGGATCGCTGGCAGGATCAGCGGGCACCCTCTGCGGAGGAATTTTTGATCGTGCAGAAGGCCCTCAGCGGTATCGCACGGACCTGCGCGAGAACTCCGGTGGGCGATTGGGAAGGACGCTTTGGCAAAGGCAAGATCGTGCAGATGCTGACCGGAGCCAAGTCGGCGGACCAAACCACCTCGCGCCTCGACACGCTCAGCACCTTTGGCATTCTCAAGTCGGAGGGCTCGGCCTACGTCTTCGCCCTGATCACGGAGATGGAAAAGGCCGGGCTCATCGCGGTGCGCAAGACCCCCTACCCTCTCCTCGGCCTGACCCGGCGCGGGACCGCAGTGATGAAGGGCGACCCTCATTTCCGCATGGGATGGCCCGATCGGAACCGGCTCACGAAGTCGGGGAAAGAAAAAGAAGCCGTCCAGGATCTCTCTGAACTTTCCTTCGACGAAGCACTTTTTGAAAAGCTCAAGGAAGTGCGAAAACGCCTCGCCGAAGAGGCGGGCAACGTGCCCCCGTATGTCATTTTCGGGAACACCGTGCTGGAGTGCTTCACCCGTCTCCGCCCCGACAGCGAGAGCCAGGCGATGAAGATTCACGGGGTCGGCAAGGTCAAGGCGGAGCGTTATCTCGCCCCATTCCTCGAGGCTATCCGGGAATTCGCGAAGTAGCACTAAAGACGTCTCTCGCAGATCGTAGGCCGTCTTTTCCGGGACTGGAGGGGCACAACGGGGTCACCGACGGCCTACGCCACGCCGATGCCGGCCGTGAAAAGGATCTTTTCATCCGAGCACGAACCCGCTAACACTGCCGTATGAAACGCTTCGCCCCTGCCTGCCTCGGCGCCTTGGTCGCCGTGTCCGTCTCCGGTTCACTTCGCCTCGCCGCCGAGGATCGGGGAGAACTGATTTTCGCCGACGACTTTGATCGCAGCGAATCGCAGGAGCTCCGGGACGAGCCCGGAAAAGGCTGGGGCACCAACAGCCGGAGCCGCGCCAAGGGCAACAAGCAGGTCGACCTGCGAGACGGAGCGATGCATATTTTCATCCACGCGGAGGCGGACCATGCCGTTTCAGTGACGCAGCCAACCGCCTTCACGGACGGCTCTGTCAGGCTGCGCTTCAAACTTGAGGACGCAAAGGACCAGCTCGGCCTGAATTTCGCCGACCTCGATTTCAAAGGAGTGCATGCCGGACATCTTTTCGCCGTCCGGATCGAGACAACACGGATCGTCTGTCAGGATTTGAAAACCGGCAGCATGCGAATCGACATCCGCGAGGCACGGCAGGCAAAGAAGGCTCTAACCGATGAACAAGCGACCGCGCTCGCAGGCAAGGAGAAGAGTTTTCCCCGCGCCACGGCAACGGGCGAGTGGCACGAGGTGGTCGTCTCCGTAAAAGAAGACGAGCTCACCGTTACGATCAACGGAGGTGTGGTCGGACGCTTTGTCTCGCGGGGAATCGCCCATGCGACAAAACGGATGATTCGCCTTTCGGTGCCTCGCAACGCGATTGTCGATGACGTGCAGATTCGCCGTGTCAAGTGAGAGACCGACCCGAGCGATCACTCTGCGAGCGCCTTCTCGATCGCCGCGATCACCTCCGCGTCATCCGGTTGGGTGCGCGTCGCAAACCGGCGGATCAGCTTCCCATCCTTGCCGATGAGGAACTTTTCAAAGTTCCAGCCGATGTCGCCCTGCTTGTCGGGGTTCTGGGCGGAGGTGAGGTAGCTGAAGAGCGGTGCCTTGTCGTCACCCTTCACGGAGACCTTCGAAAACATGGGGAATTCCACGGAATAGCTCGAGGTGCAGAATTCCGCGATCTCGCTGTCGCTCCCGGGCTCTTGGCCTCCGAAATTGTTTGCAGGAAAACCCATCACGACGAGGCCCTTGTCAGCATACTTGGCGTGGACCGACTGAAGCGGGTCATATTGGGGGGTCGCGCCGCACTTTGAGGCGACATTCACGATGAGGAGGACCTTGCCCTTGTAACCGGAAAGATCGATGTCTTCGCCCTTGATGTTCTTGACCTTGAAGTCGTGGACGGTGTCTTCCGCGAGGAGGGGCATGGAGGCGAGAGCAAGGGCGGCAATGAGAAGTTTTTTCATGGTCGGATGGATGGAATCGTCGGTTTGATGGATCTGGAAAGTTACGATCGAGCGGGAGAATCAGTTGCGGAGGTTCATGTAGCCACCGTCAATATTAAACGACTGAGCGGTGATGTAGGAGGCGTCATCGCTACAGAGATAAAGCGCGAGTTTTGCGATCTCGTCGGGACGGGCCATGCGGCCGATCGGCTGGACCTTGGAAAGCTTTTCGAACATCTCTTCTCGGTTTTCCGGGTAGTTTTTCGCAAGATACCCGTCGACAAAAGGTGTGTGGACTCGGGCCGGGCAAATCGCGTTGCACCGTATCCCGTGCTGGAGATAGTCGGCCGCGACGGAAAGCGTCATGGTGTGAACGGCCCCCTTGCTCGCAGAATAGGCAAAACGGTCCTTCAAACCGGTGATCGCGGCGATGCTCGAGAGGTTGAGAACGACCCCGCCGCCGCCCGCGACCATGATCGGTAGAACGGCCTGAAGGCAAAGATACACGCCCTTCACGTTCACACGCATGACTCGGTCGAAATCGCTCTCGCCGGTATTCGTCGCCGTGCCGATATTGGCGATGCCGGCGTTGTTGACGAGCAGGGAAATACCGCCAAAAGCCTCGCGGGCTCCCGCTACAGCGGACTCAACCGAGGCGGCATCCGAAACATCACAGCGGAAAAACCTCGCACGACCTCCGGCCGAACCGATGGAGGTCGCTGTCTCGGCGCCGACGCTCTCGTCGAGATCAAAAATGGCAACGTTGGCACCCGCGGCGGCGAACGTTTCACTGATGGCCCGGCCGATACCGGACCCGCCTCCGGTGATCACGGCGGTTTGATTCGCTAATGAAGACATGAAATCTACCGTGAACCGGATCGATCCACCCCGCAACGCGAATTGTATCCCCTCATTGTGCCCGATTTCGGCAGAGGTTTCGGCCGCCCACTCCACCCTTGGAAGGAAAACTTTCGGCTTTCCCCGGCCCGGCCACGACCTAGACTGGAGAAAGTCCTGCTGGAATGTCCTTCGCCGCGCCCCAGTTTCTCCTTTTGCTGCCAATCTGGGTCGTGCTCGGCTGGCGATTCCATCGCCTCGAACTCCAGCGGCCCTTGCGATTGCTCCTTCTCCTTCTTCTCACCCTGCTGCTCTGCGATCCCCAGATCGTCTTGAAATCGGGCGAGACCGATCTCTGGGTGCTCTTCGACCGGTCCCGCTCCGCTCAGAATCTTGTCGATGCTTCGGAGTCAGAGTGGCGAACCCTGCTGGAGCGTTCACGTCCGGGGGAGAATCACCGCCTGCACCTCCTCGATTATGCGGCAGAAGTCACTCCTCTCGGCAATGCAGAGACCGCCATTTATCCCGGCAATCGGGATCAGACCCGCACCGACCACGCCCTGCTCGAGACGCTTGCCCGCATGGATCCCGACCGCCACAACCGGATCCTGCTCTTCACCGATGGTTACAGCACCGAGCCGCTGACGGGCGCCTCAGCCAAGCTCATCGATTCGGCCGTGACTCTGGATTATCGGCTCGTTCGAGCTCCCGAATCGACTGACTATCAGGTCGCAGATCTCAGCATGCCGGAGCGCGTCCAACTGGGTGAGCCCTTCCTCGTCGATGTCCAAATCGGCGGAACGGTGGACGGGACCGTCCCCCTTGAGATCTTTCGGAGTGAATTGCGTCTTCACGAGGGCACGGTGACAGTGAAGGACGGGGTGGGACGCTTCCGCTTCTCCGATCGCATCAACGAGCCGGGCGGGCATCGCTACCGGGTGGCGATCTCCCCCTTGGAGGATGCCCACGTCGGAAACAATTCGAAGGAACGCTGGATCGAAGTCACGGCGGGTCCACGCCTGCTTCTCATTACCGGGTATCGGGACGACCCCATCGCGTCGGTGCTCCGCGCACAGGGCTTCGAGCTAACCGTGGTCGAGGATCCCCCGTCACTCGATCCAGGAGCCCTCACCGGGGTGAAGGCGGTCATCCTCAACAACGTTCCCGCCTACGAGCTGCCCGGCGATTTTCTCGGGGCCCTGCCGTTCTATGTGAGCGAACAGGGAGGCGGCCTCCTCATGGCGGGAGGGCCTCGCAGCTTTGGTTCGGGCGGCTACTGCGAGTCGGCGGTTGATCCACTCCTGCCCGTCTCGATGGAGTTGAAGAGCGAACATCGCAAGCTCGGCGTGGCCATGGCCATCGTGATGGACCGATCCGGATCGATGGCCATGACCACCCCTGACGGACACACCAAGATGCAGCTTGCCAACGAAGGTGCAGCCCGCTCCGTCGAACTCCTCGGGGCGATGGACGCCGTCACCGTTTTTGCGGTCGACAGCCAAGCCCACCAGATTGCTCCGCTTCTTAATGTCGGCACGAGCCGCGGCGAGCTGAGCGATCGCATTCGCCGCATCGAGTCGATGGGTGGCGGGATCTTCGTTTACGAGGGTCTTGAGGCCGCTTGGAAGGTTCTCAGAACTGCCCCGCTCGGCCAGCGCCATGTCATCCTTTTCACCGATGCCGCCGATTCCGAGGAGCCAGGCGACTATGCAAAACTGATCGAGGAAATGCGTGCCAACGGCGCGACCCTCAGCGTCATCGGGATGGGCACGCGCGGCGATCCCGACGCCGCTCTCCTCGAAGACATCGCCAAGCGGGGCGAAGGCCGTATCTTCTTCACCGAGGTGGCCGGGGAACTTCCCAACCTCTTTGCCCAAGAGACCGTGACGGTAGCCAGATCCTCCTTCGTCGAGGATTCCACGGGAGCGAAAACAACAGGACGCTGGCAGGAACTCGCCCGGCGCGACGCCGACTGGCTTCCTGAAGTCGATGGTTACAACCTCAGCTACCTCCGCGAGGGCGACGAGGCCGCACTCGTCTCAACCGACACCTACACGGCTCCGCTCGTCGCCTTCGGGCGTCGGGGGATCGGCCGCACCGCGGCGGTCTCTTTTCCTCTCGGCGGCGACTTCTCCGAAAAGACGCGAAGCTGGAGTCAATACGGCGATTTTCTCCAAACGCTCACTCGCTGGCTCATGGGCAACGAAGTGCCGTCGGGACTCGGTCTGCGCCACCGCCTCGACGGCTCGCAATGGACTCTCGATCTCCTCTACGAGTCCGATCCCTGGGAGTCGCGACTTTCCACGTCCCCGCCCCGTGTCGTCCTCCAATCCGGCTACCGCGATGGAAGGCGACACGAACTGACTTGGCAACGCCTCGCCCCGGGCCACTACTCCATGACGACGTCGCTCGAGGAGGGCACCCCGATCAGGGCCGCGCTTCAAATCGGCGGAGCGGCGCTGCCGATCGGTCCCGTCGTCGTCTCGTCGGGGGCGGAGTGGCGGTTTAAAAAGGAGCGCCTCGCCGAACTTCGCGAGACCGCCAGAGCCAGCGGCGGCGGCGAACTCACCGACCTCGCCAAGGCTTGGCGTGGTCCCACCGACCCCGGGTTCGAACCGATCTTTCTCCCTCTCGCCGTCGCTGCTTTCTTCCTTTTCCTCCTCGAGGCCCTCATCACCCGCAGCGGCTGGCGTCCGCCCTCAATCGACCTTGCCACATTTGCGGGACGCCGCCAGCGATCCGCCCCAGACCTCGCCAGCGTCGCACCTGCAATCGACTCCGCTTCCGTCGCACCGGCACCCGACGGCATTTCGCCATCACCCGCCGCATCAACCCCACCCGCGGTCGGGGCTGATACGCGAAAAAGTCGATTCCGTCGCGCCAAAAAGGGTCTTTAGCCCTTTTGCCGGGATCCGGGATCCGCTACAATGCCAAATCTTTCCCTAACATGAAAAAACGATCCCTCGTCATCGCCATCGCCGCATTCGCCTCCGTCTGCCTCCTCGTCGCCCAGAATCCGGCCGCGCCCGAGAAACCCAAGACCTGGGAAGAAAAAGCCGCCGAGCGCTTTGGCGACACTCCCACCGCCGAGCAAAAAACGCAGATCGAGGCGAACCTCCCCTCTGCCACCACCAAGCCGAAGGCGGCCCGCAAGGTGCTAGTCTTCTACCGCTGTGAAGGCTTCATCCATACCTCGATTCCGTTCGGCAATCACGCGATGAAGCGGATCGCCGAAAGCACCGGGGCCTTCTCCGCCGACTTCGCTGATCAGTATTCCGTCTTCACGAAGGAAAACCTCGCCCAATACGACGCCATTCTCTTTAACAACACCACCGGACTGAGGCCTGACGACGCGCAAAAAGCTGCGATCCTCGAATTCGTCAACGGGGGGAAGGGCATCGTCGGCTTCCACGCAGCGGCCGACAACTTCAACGGCTGGGACGAGGGCATCGCGCTGATCGGCGGCATCTTCAACGGCCACCCCTGGAACGCCGGCGGCACCTGGGCCTTCAAGGTCGAGGATCCCTCGCACCCGCTCAACGCCGCTTGGGACGGAAAGGGATTCTGGCACAAGGATGAGATCTACTGGTACAAGCCCGAAAATTTCCAAGGCCGCGACAAGCTCCGCGTCCTCCTCAGTCTCGACCTGACAAAGACCGAAAACCAAAAGCCGCTCGAAAACGAGAAGGAAAAAGCCAAGCTTGCCGGCAAGGCACCGGCCGATGTCGATGTCCCCGTCTCCTGGTGTCGGGAGATCGGAAAAGGCCGCCTCTTTTTCACCAACCTCGGACACAATGATCTCACCTTTGCCAACAAGTCCGCACTGCAACACATGCTCGACGGCATCCAATACGCCCTCACCGATCTCGATGCCGATGCGACTCCCTCTGGCAGCGTGAAGGTGGAAATCGCGACCGCCCCGGAACAGCCCTGAAACTGAACCTGCCGAGTCCGACCGCCAACCTTCCTTACTCGCGACCATGCTTCAGGACTTCCTCCGATTCGCCGAGACGACCGCCCGCGAAGCCGGCGCGCTGACCTTGGAATATTTCCTCACCGACGCGGCGCAGCCGGAGTTCAAGGCAGACGACACGCCGGTGACGGTTGCCGATCGCCGCGCCGAGGAGCTGATTCGCCAGCGCATCGCCGAAACCTTCCCCGGGCATGAAATCGTCGGCGAGGAGTTCGGCGCCTCGTCGGGAGGTTCGAGGTATCGCTGGATCATCGACCCCATCGACGGGACCAAATCCTTCACCCACGGAGTGCCACTATATGGCGTGCTCCTCGCCCTGGAGATCGATGGAAGAGTCGAGGTCGGCTGTGCCCACTTTCCGGCCCTGAACGAAACCATCTCCGCGGCGACCGGCTGCGGGGCCTGGTGGAATGGCAAGACCGCCCGTGTCTCGGAGGTCTCCGAACTGAACCGGGCCGTTTGCGCCCACATCGATACCGCTTACTTCGGGAGGAACGGCAAGGGCGAAAAATGGGACCGGCTCCAGAAGGCGGTCTATTACAACGCCGGTTGGTGCGATGCCTACGGATACCTCCTCGTTGCAACCGGTCGGGCAGAGATCATGCTCGACCCAGTCATGGCGGTGTGGGATTGCGGTCCCTTCCCGCCGATCTTCCGCGAGGCAGGCGGCTATTTTGGTGACTGGTCAGGAAACGAGGGGCGCATCGATGGCGGCGAAGCCCTCGCGACGAATGCGGCGCTGCGTGACGAGGTCGTCGCCTTGTTGCAGGCTTAGAAAAAATGAAGGCGCGCCCAGCAATCGCGATTTCCGGGGGGAGACTCACGTCTCTTCTGCTTTGGTTCCTCGCCTTCCTCTTCACTCCTTTGCCAGCCCGCGACTGGATCGTCGATCCCGAAACCGGCGCCGACACCAACGACGGATCCGTCAACGCGCCTCTTGCGACCGCGCAGGCGGCGGTGGACCGGGCCGGACCGGGTGACCACGTGCTTTTGCAACCGGCTAAGGCGGTCTACCGCCAGAGCATTGACCTAGGCATGGCTCCGTCGGGACTCGTGCTCGACGGCAACGGCGTGACGCTCGATGGCGAAGGCCGGCGGGCACATGGCCTTTTGGCAAAGGGGAACAATCGCAACGTGAAGGTCTTCGATCTCTCCGTCCAAAATTGCTCCGATGCGGGCTTCGCGATTGGCGGCGATTGCCGGGGCTATCAATTTTTTGGTATCGGCTCAAAAGCCAATGGCGGCGCCGGCCTCACCTTGAGCGAACGTGCTCAGTGCTGGGTCCACGAGGCGAACCTTGAGCGCAACCCCATCAGTTTTCAGTCTCAAGGCTCGGCAGAATCGTTCCACTCCAAATCTCGCTTTGAAGGTCCCATCGATATCGAGGGCGGTCACCACGACCTTGAGAACTGCTCCCTGATCGGCACTCTTTCCAAACCACTCCTCTCGATCCGGTCGAGCCCTCGCGACCCCTCCCGCGGGAAGAGAACCACCAGCCTCGTCATCCGATCGCTCTTTCTTTCCGATTCGAACGGGTCGAAACCCGCGTTCACGATCGGACCCGACAGCCTGGTTTACCACGATGCCGAAAGCATCAAGACCTTCGAGAGAATGGAAGTCTCCATCCACCCCACCTCCGACCTGAGGGAGAGCTCCTACCACACCTACCCCATCGGCCGCGACGATAGTGGCACACCGATCATGGCTTGGGCGGTAGGCGGCGCCCGAACTCCGTCCTCGAAAGCCACTCGCATCCTTCGCTTCGACCAGCACCTCCCACAGGAGATCGCGCCAAAGCTAACGCCTGATGAAGGCTCGCTCGGGCTGCTTGCTCCGCTCGATACGGTCACCTTTCCCCCGACCGGTTCGGCTTTTGCGCCGGAGCACTCTGCGGCCCACGCGATCTGGCGCTGGATCGGCCTCACCGCGCCCGATGCGGTCTTCGTCCCCGATACTCCGGAAGGCCGCGCCCTCGGTGAGGCCTTGCGGGCTCACCCGCCGGCGGGAGTCGGCATGGTCGAAGTTTTTCTGACCCGCCAATCCTCCGATGGCCTCGTGAAAACGGTGGCCATGCCGCGGATCGAAAGAGGTCTGCGCCCGGCCAAGCAGGAGATGCTCGCGCGCGTTTCAAGGACACCACGAGAGGTCCTCACTCAGATCGCGGCCCACTACGGTGATCGCTTCGAAGGATCATACATCGAGGCACTCGCGGTGATCGCCCGGAAGGAAGGCGGTCTCGCCCATCACGCGGCCGAGCTCGGCAGAAGCCAACTCAACAGAAAGCCGGATCTACCCGGAAACGGAGGCGAGATCGCCGGCACGCTTCTGCACGCTTCGATCGGGGAGGATTGGGCGAACGCGCGTGTCCTCGCCGTGGCCGACATGGCCTTTGACGCTTCCGGCAATCCGCTCGAGGCGATGCCGACGCACAACGAGATGAGCGACGCCGTTTTCATGGCCAGCCCGATCCTCGCACACGCCGGCCGGATTTCGGGCGAGAAGCGGTATTTCGACGCCGCCCTAAGGAACTTTCGCTTCATCGCCGGCCTTTGCCGCCGCGAAGACGGAATCTACCGGCACTCTCCTCTCGACGAGGCCGCGTGGGGACGCGGCAACGGATTCCCCGCGCTTGGCCTGGCCCTGACATTGCAACCATTCCCCGAAGATCACGACGGTTACGGGGAGATGCGCGATGCCCTAGTCCTCCACCTCAATGCCCTAGCCGGCCATCAGGACGACAGCGGCATGTGGCACCAGATCATCGATCATCCCGACAGCTACGCCGAGCTCACCTCCACCGCGATGATCGCCTATGCCATCGCGGTTTCCCTTGAAAAGGGATGGCTCCGCGGCGCGGAGTGGTCGTCGCGCCTCGCCTCGGCATGGTCGGCGATCAAGAGGCATGTCTCCACAGACGGCCGTCATTTCCTCAACGTCTGCACCGGAACCGGGAAGCAACCTTCCCTCGAGGACTATTACCGGCGCGAGGCCATCCTCGGACCTGACGGCCGCGGGGCCGCCATGGTGATGCTGCTCGCGGCGAAGATGGAGGACCTCGAAAGCCGTTGAATCATCCGCCCCCTCACTGCCGCCCTTCTTACCAGACTCCCCCCCGCGGAGACGGACCCCAACGTGACGCGCCAGACAGTCTTCGACCGATCACGCCATCTCTCCACCACTGTCCTGCCCCAGCCACGAACCTCCGCAAACCGCGCAATCAGGTCGGCGCTGCATCGCGACGCGGCGGAAGCGCATCGTGGCGAGGTCCATCGTCAGCATCGTGTCGGCGAGCGGCTCGCCGAGACCGGTGGCGAGCTTGATCACCTCCATCGCGCCGAGGCAGCCGACCGTCCCGCTGACGGCACCGAAGACGGGGAACTGGCGCTTCCAATCCGCCGGCACTTCCGGAACCTGGCATTCGAGGCAGCCGGTGAGGCCCGGCAGGAAGGTCGTGATCTGCGCGGTCAACGCATACATCGCGCACTCCACCAGCGGCTTGCCGAGGGCGAAGGCGGCGCGGTTCAAGGCGAGGCGTTCCTCGAACATCGGAGCGGCATCGACAAGGATGTCGGCCCCTTCGACGAGACGCCTCACGTTTTCCTCGCTAACATTCTCACCAATCCCGGTTACCTCGCACCGTGGATTCAGTTCGCGGAGCCGCCGCACGATGCTTTCGATGCGGGGCTTGCCGAGATGGTCGCGGGTTTGCAGGAGCTGACGGTTCAGGTCGGAGGCCTTCAGGTTCCCGGCGTGGGCGAGGATGAGGTGCCCCACCCCGGCCGCGGCCAACTCCAAGGCGACGACACCACCGAGTCCGCCGACCCGCGAGACGAAGACGGTCGCCTCTTTTAGCCGACCCTGTCCGGTCTCGCCCATGCCGGGCATCCACATCTGCCATTCGTAGATGGCACGCTCCTCGTCGGTGAGTTCCCTCATGCCGCGGTGGTTTTGGCGAGGACCCGACCGCCCCCAAGGTGCAACTGCATCTCCCCCAATCCCTCCGCCTCGCGCCGGGAATGGGTCACGTGCAGGACGGTGATGCGGTGCTCACGCTGCGTTCTTTGAAGGAGGTCCATCAGGTCATCCTGCGTTTCCTCGTCGACCGAGGCAAGCGGTTCGTCGAGGAGCAGCACCGACGGCTTCACGACAAGGGCCCGGGCGAGGGCGACGCGCTGTCGTTCACCGCCGGAGAGTCCCGGGGGAAGCCGGTCGAGGAGGGCTGAGACACCGACGCCCTTCGCGGCTTCGAGAACGCGGGGCTCGATCTCCGCGGCAGGCACCCCGCGCATGCGCAGCCCGAATCCGATCTGTTCGCGCACGGTCAGGGTGGGAAAGAGCGCTCCATCCTGCGGCACGTAACCGATGCCGCGCTCTCCCGGCGGGAAGGAAGTCACCTCGCGAGCGTCAATCCAGACCGTTCCTGAACTTGGGGCCCGCAAGCCGCAGAGAATCTCGAGCAGCGTCGTCTTTCCCGATCCGGTGCGCCCCATGAGGACGGCATAGGACGCCGAGGGAATCTCGAACGAGACCCCGTCGAGGATAGTCGCACGGCCTTTCCCAGGAGGAGCCCAGGAGATGTATTCGAGCCGGATCATGAAGTCTGCATCCCTTCATTCGCGAAAATCCGCGGACATTTGCGTTCATTCGCGTTGAAAAAAAGGAACGCGAATGGGCGCGAATGACACGCGAATGGTCGCAAATGGGTCGAAGGATTCATCGCTATTTACACCCGTTCCCCCGTCATCTTCACCGCGACAAGGACGATCATGGAAATCGCGATCATGAGCAGGCTCACGGCGACGCCCTGCTCGAGTTCTCCGACGCTCCAGGCGAGCCAGACGCTCGTGGGGAGCACTTCGGTTTTCATCCGGGTCGCACCGGCGAATACGAGGATGGGTCCGAACTCGCCGAGACTGCGCGCCCATGCCACGCTGGCGGCGGCGAAGATCCCGCCCCGCGCCGCCGGCAGGGTGACGTGGCAAAAGGCCTGCGCCGGTGTCGCCCCGAGGGTGAGCGCGACCTGTTCGGGCCTCGGCGAAAGGTGGTCGAAGACATTGCGCATCGTTCGGATCGCGAAAGCCGCGGCAATGACAAACTGCGCGACGATGACCCCGCCCACGGTGTAAGTGAGCGGGATGGCCTGTTCGATGAGCCCACCCGCCCGGGTTTGGAAAAAGATGAGAAGACAGATCCCCACGACCATCGGCGGAAGCACGATCGGAATGTCGAGCGCGGCGTCGACGATAGCGTGACCGGGAAAGCGCCGCCGCGACATCAGGTAACCGACGGGAACGGCTACCGCGACCGAAAGCAGCGCCGAGGCCGTACAGGTGACGAGACTGAGCAGGGTCGCGTAGCGGATCTCGCGCGAAAGGAGCACCTCCATCACCTCGCCAGGCGAGGTGTAGGTCGCGGTCGCGGCGAGCATCGCAAACCAGAAGCCGAGATAGCCCGCGGCGACGAGACCAAGGGTGATCCAGAAAGGAGAAAGACGGTGGACCGAGATCATTGCTTCAACCACGGCGGCACCTCAAGTTGGCCGCTCGGCACCGCCGCACCGTCACCCCGCCAGCGGAATCCGGCCGCTTCAAAGGCGGCGGAACGGGAACGGAGAAAGCCTAACAAACGTCCCGCGAGCCGGGAGTTCGGGGAATCCGCGCGGACCGCGAAGGGTTGCACCGCCTTCGAAAACTCCTCCGGCAGCGGGATCAGGTCGAAGTGTTCGGGATGCGGGGCCACGTTCACCTCGTAGACGACGATGGCGTCCAGGCTGCCCGCCCGCATCTGGTTCACGAGGAAATCGGCGGTGGGGACCTCGACGACGACGTTCTTCCGCACGCTTTCGAGCAGCCCGGTCTGGCGCAGCATCGCATGGGTCATGAAGCCGAGAGTGCTCTGTTCGGCATTGCACAAACCGACCCGGAGACCTCCGCGAGCGAGGTCGGAGAGCGTCTTGATCCCGGCGGGATTGCCCTCGGGCACGGCGATGACGATAGCCGTTTCCGTCAACAGGACGGCCTCGGGAAATTGCTCGGCCACCGGCGGAACGAAACAAACGTCGCAGGCATAATAGACATCGGGGAACTTCGGATTCGCGGTATCGCCCATCGCCTTCATCGAGGCACAGAGGATGCCGCAGCCGTTGTAGACAGTGGTGAGATCGACGCCCTCGCGGTCGGCGAATTCTTTCAAGACCGGTTCGATCGCGAGCCGATTGACCCCACCGCTGTAAAGCACGAGCGAAGGTTTCTCCATCCAGGGATCACCCCCGGCGGGAGTGAAGCCCTGTTCGCCGAAGACCACGCCACCGCGATCGGGCGCAGCAAGATAACGGGCGAAACGCAGGGACGCGACGGAATCCTGACAAACCGACAAAACGGCAATCGAGGCGCTCTCGCGGTGTGACGAGATCTCCGGCAACTCGACGACCTCGAGGCCCTCGAACTGTTTCACGACCGAATCCCAGACGATCGCGGCATCGATCGCGCCGAGCTGCAGGTCCGCGGCGAGTTCGGTGACGGTCGGTTTCATGACCACGGCGTTCGCGGCGAAGCGGTCCCATTCAGCGCCGAGAAGCCGCCTCGAAACCTTGGAGATGCTCGCGGCTTCGGGATTGGCGAGGGCGAGGCGCACGTCCCCGCGGGCGAGGTCGGCGAGGGCGCGGATCGTCTTGGGATTGCCGGCCTTCACCGCGACGACGGGACGCTGAATCGCGAGTGGCAGCGCCTCGGCGACGAGCTTTCTCTTTTTCGCATCGGCGAGCGATCCGTCATCCGCCGCGATGAAAAGATCGCCGCGTTTCCCGACCTCGATCTGGCTGAGAAGCGTGCCGGTGCCGCCGTATTGAAGGTTCACCTCGACACCAAATTCGCTGGTGTAGGCGGCGGCGATAGCCTCGACCGGTTTTTTGAGTCCGGCCGCACAATAAACGGTCAACGACGACTGGCCACCCCCTTCGCCTCGCCGCATCATCACGAGCGCGAGCACCGCCGCAGCGAGGGCAAAACAGGCAAGAGCTAGGAAGCGGCGCGACATCGATAGAAACGATTAACGAACCCGCCAAAGCCGCCATCCCGCAAGCGCGAAGATCACGGCGAGACCGATCCCACCGAGGGTGAGCCAAGAGAGGCCGACCTGTTTCGGCGGATCGGGCGCGGCTGGAGCGATCTCGACCGTCTGAACCACCTCGCTGGTCTCCGCTTTCGGTTCGGACGGCGCGGCCGCGGTTTCCTTCACTGCGATCGTCTCTTCGACCCCAACGGATGCAAGTGAGGTTTCCCAGTCGACCTTCAACAGCAAATCCCATCCCGGATTCTCGTTCTTAACCCGACAGGAGCAGCGACCCGTGAGAAAGAGCGAGGTGTCCTCGATCATGAGGTCGTCGAGTTCCTCGAGCGCCCACGCTCCGAGAACGCGACCGCGACCGAAGACGGGCGCGGCGAAGGGGATGTCCTCCTTCACGAAGTCCACATGCCTGGGACCTGCGAGCATCGCGGCGAAGTGTCGCTCGGCCGCATCGTCGAGCGAGAGCGGGAGAACGGAGAACTTCAGCTTCAGTTCCGGACCGGGACCGAGCTGGCTGTCGGGATCGTCCGGATTCTGAGCAGGCAGTTCGGCGACCTGCTCGAGAAAACGCAGGCGCGAGGCGATGCGCTCGACCTCGCTTTCGCCGCCGGCCTTCGTCGCCACCACCCACACGACCGAATCCCCCTGGAGAATCCGCTGGAGCAATTCCCGCCGCACCGGCGAGTCGAGCACCGCGGCGAGGGTGTCCGCATCGAGGCCACCCTCCGACAACACCGCATCGTCGTGGGGAAAGAGCCACTTCGCCCGATCCAGCGCAGGATCCCCGCTTTCCTCGACGAGGACGTTGGCGAGCCCATTGCCGCGGAGGGTAACGAGGAGCTTCACCTTGTCGCGGTCGGTCGCCCAGGCCTTCGGCACGACGAGGCGGAAGGGATCGGCCTCCCACCGGTCGAGGGCGTAGCGGAAGACGGGGATGGTGCAGGCGGAGGCAATCTGAACGGGGAGGAGACCGATCAGGAGAACCCATTTCAACCACGGATGGACACGGATGGACACGGATTTCAAAAGGGGGCGACAACCCGTGCGTCCGTGTCCATTCGTGTTCATCCGTGGTTCGATCACACTCTATCAAAACCTCATTTCCCGAACCGCTTCACCCGTCCGTCCACCGTGACGACGTAGAGATTCCCCCTCGCCACGACCATGCCGTCCCACACGGGAGGACTGTCGAGTTCGAGTTTCCCTCCGGGCTCGCCGGACTCGATGTTCATGCGCCAGAGCACGGCACCGCGCTGGCCTTCGAGGGCGGCGTCCTGCTCGGCGAGTTGGTCCTGGATCGCGGGGTCCTTTTGTGAAAGCCGCTCGAAGGCATACTCCTCGTCGAGGACATCCGGCGGTCCGGCGACAAACAGGTTTTTCCCGGCGAGGGCCATGGCCCGCGTCACGATGGGCACGTAGGTCTCCCACTTATGCTCGACATAACTGTCCTTGGCAGGGCCCTTCGGCTTCTCCTCGGCCTTGCCCTTGCCTTTGGCCTTCGCTTTCCCCTTTCCTTTCGCGCCCTCGACGACAACGGGAGCGCTCGCACGGAACCAGAGGGCCGCCCCGGCGCGTCCCTTGCCGCTTTCGACCGCGGTGCTGACCCCGTGGGTGCCGTTTCCGGATTCGTCGCGGGCGTCGCCCCGGTCAAAGGTGCATAGCAGGGCCGTCCCGCTGGAGGGCAGCACCTCCGGACGCGCGAATCGCTCGAGCACCGCCTGCCCGTCGAGGGGGCGGTGATGGATCACGACCTGGTCGAGCATGCCACGGTATGCGGTGGGTTTGTCAGGACCGACCCATTGGTCCCCTCCTCCGCCGAAGCTGAGCGGCGTCCTGGGACGGCCCGGGAAGCCCTTCGCGCTTCCCTTGCCCACCGGATCCCCGTCAACATACAGCGTCATCGCCAGATCGGTGCCAAGGACCGCGGCGAGGTGGTGCCATCCCTCCGTGAGCGCCTCCGGCGCGGCGACCGTGGCGAGCGTCTTCGTGGCCGCGTCGCGGACGTGGAAGACGGGTTTTCCCTCCTTCAAGCTCAGAGCGTATCCCATCAGCCCGGCCCCGTGGTTGAGGAGGACTCCGTCCATTCCGTCGGGCAGAATCCAGCATTCGACCGACAGCGACTTTTCAGCGGGATTGAGCGAGTCGGCGTCGGGGAAGCTCACTCCGGGCGGTTTGACACCTACCTTCTTTCCTTCCGCCGTGGTAAGATCGATCTTCACATCCGGAGCGATCTTGCTCGAAGCCTGTAAGGTGTGTTCCATGGTCGTGGTCCACTTCAGGTATTTCGACTCGCGGCCGTAGCTGTAGACATTCTCGTCATCGAAGACAAGGATGCGTCCCGTCGGGGTGTATTTGCCAGGCTGGTAGTAGCCGTTGTGACCGCCGGCCGAATTCTCGCCGTAGATCCAGAGGGCCCGGTGGAACCACTCGGCGTCGAGGTAGCCGAAGGCGGCGAAGAGATGCGGGTGCTCGCCTTTCTGCTTGGCTCCCTGCTCGATCGCGTTGCCACTGACCGGCGCGATGTCAACGCGCTTGCCCTCGTGGTCGATTTTTTGCGAACGCAGGTAGATCGTGCCCTTGCCGTCGCTGCTGAGGATGTCGCTCAGGGCCGTCGGCATCTGCAGGGTCTTGTGCAGCTCATCGAGCGGCTTGCCGCTTTCGGGATCACGGTCGGTGAAGGCGACCTCGACGAATTTTTTCCCGGTCTTCGCATCGAGGCGGAAGAACTTCATGCCCCCGTCGAGAAAGCAGGAACGACCGCAGACAAAGCTGGCAACGCCCTCTTCGACGAGGATGCTGCCATGCACCGGCCAGACACTCTCGAGCTGCTCGAAGACCATGTGGCGCAGGTCGGTCGGTGCCGCGCGAAAACGCCAGCACAGCTCCCCGTCGCTTGCGCGGAGAGCGTAGACGCTGCCGTCCATGCAGCCGAAAAGGATCCGTCCGGAATACCAGGTCGGCGGCGAATCGATGCGCGATCCGGCGATAAAATGCCAGGCTTCCTTGCCCGTGGCCGCGTCGATCGCGTGCAGGGTGTGCGTCTCGACCGAGGAAACGAAGACCTTGCCTCCCGCAACAACGGGCGCGCTGAGGCGGCCACCGAGCTTCGTTTCCCACGTCGCCGGAAGATCGGCCTCGAGATCCTGATCGGAGAACCCGCTCCGCTGCGGATCGTGACGATAGGTGGGCCAGTCGAGTTCGTGATTCTCCTCGTCGGCCATGTCGAAGGCGGGGCCTTTCTCGAGCCGCGCTTCCTCGGGCAGGTTCGGCGGCAACGGATGTTTCGCCTTCGGGGCAAGGGCGTTCATCCCGAACAGCTTGGCTTCGGGATAACAGGCGCAGTTGTGCGGACCGGCGTAGGTGAGGCCGTTGCAGGGCAGCACGCCGTAGAGACACGCGCCGCGGACCCAGTGGTTGAGGTCCCAGTGCTGGTGCTCGTGGTCGACATACTCGATCCCCGTCCGCGAGGGAATGAGGAATTTGTCGGTCGCCTTCGCGATGTAGCAGCGGTGGTGGAACCAGTAGGTGTCTGGCGGCACATCGGGGAGGAATTGCTTCTTCACCTCGCCGGTGCGGAGATCACGGCCGATGAACTCGCCGCTCTGGTTGCCCTGCAGCGTGCCCGCATTCCAGACGAGGCCGCCACTGACGATGAGATCCTCCGGCGAGCGATAGCCCGACTTCTCATGAGGCGATTCCCAGAGGAGCTTGCCGGTCGCGGCGTCGAGGCCACGCATCGTGCCGTCGCCGCCCGCGAACAGCACCGTCTCGCCCGAGAAAAGCAGGCGCGGACCAAAGTTGTATTCGTAGAGTTCGCGCCGGGGGGCTTCCTGACCGGCCCACAATTCCTTTCCGCTCTTCGCGTCGAGACAATGGATCTTCTCCCCGTCGTAGTAGGCGAGGCGTTTCCCGTCGACCGAGGGCGTGAGCGGGGCGACGAGTCCCTCTAGCTTCCAGAGGATCGTGCCTTTGTCAGGATCAAGGGCCATGAGGACACGCGGCTTCTTGTCCCATTCGTATTCCTCGGCGACGCGCTTCTGGTCGCTCTGCTGCTGGGGCGCGAAGTCCTTGAGGACCCACTCCGCGGCGGGATTGACGAGGGCGTAGAGGACACCGTCGGTATAAAGGAGCTCCTCCGCCCCCTTCGTCTCGGGGAAGACCTTCACCTCGGCTCCGGTCGCGGCGTCGAGCATCGAGACGGGCGCGGTGACCCCCATCGTCACGAAGATCCGCTCCCCGTCGGCGACGAGGCGCCGCGTCAGCGACGTCGGTCCCGTTTTCAGCGGCCAGAGATTCGTGCTCCACTGCTCGATCGGCTTTTTCCAGAGGACCGTGCCATTGAAGGCATCGCGGGCGATGAGGTGGAACTTCGAGGGCAGGAGGATGCTGATGCGCGAGCCCTCGTCCATGATGTAGAAAAGACGCCCTTTCGCGGAGACCTTGGCGCTCAGGGACGACATGCGGTCGTGGTGGCGCGACCAGCGCGGACTGCCGAGCCACTGGAGCCGCTCGGGCGGACCGACCTCGCTGTCCTTGGAGGCGGCGTTGCCCTTCGCGTCGTAATAGTAGTGCGTCCACTCGTCCATCGAGGCAGGCCACGGTTTCTGATGCCGTTTCCAGCCGTCGGCCGTCTTCGTCATGGCAACGCCTAGCGGGGTGAGGACGCGCTCGATCTCGGTCTCGGAGACCGACTCGCCCTCGTCGATGACGAGCAGGTTCACGGTGCCCTCGACGTAGGGGAGGTTTGTTCCGTTCCACGCGTCGGCGCTCACAAGGCCATAATTCCCCGTGCCGTGGATCGCCTCACGGATCTCCTTCACCGCCTCCTCCCCTCGAACCAGGCCGTGGACAAGATAGCTATCCGATCCTCGCAGCGCGGCCGTGAGGGCTCCCTGCTGTCCCGCCCCGACGTGGACAACGAAGCCGCCTTTCACCCCGGACTGCTCGAGGATTTTCTTGGCATCAGAGGCGGGGTCCTGCGCCGACAAAGGGAGCCGGGAGAGTAACGCGGTAAGGACCAGAAAAATCATCAAGGAGGTCGAATTCATTGAAAGCGAGGCAGAAAGAATCAGCGGATCGAGAACCGGGAAGAAGCTGAACCCCGCTCACTGATGCCGGTTCCCCGAGAAAAGGCGCGGAGGTGGAAAATCGTGGAGATTGCATGTCGTCTGGGATCGGAAGTCAAGAAAATCGGCCGGAAATTCACCCTGCGGATTTGCTTGCTTAGGCCCGGCAAACCCTCTTTGATGCCGATCCAACCCTGCCCCCGCTCCATGCCCGACTCCTACCTTTTTGATATCGGCAACGTCATCATCAATGTCGACTTCACCCTCGCGGCCGGAAAAATCTCGTCGCACGCGATTGTGGCTCCCGAGGAAATGACGACGCTGGTCGCGCCGCTGATGGTCGATCTGGAACTCGGGCGAATCGGTCCGGATGCGTTCATCGAAGCAGCTTCGGCGACGATTGGATACTCTGGTGATCCAGAGTATTTCCGGACCTCTTTTGCCGATATCTTCGAACTCAATTCTCCAATGGTATCGTTCATCGAGGCCCTGAAGGCGCGCGGGAAACCGCTTTACCTGCTTTCGAATACCAACGTCATCCACGTCCAGTTTTTCGAGGCGGCTTTTCCGGTATTTGGGCTGTTCGATGGCGCAATCTACTCTCACGAGGTCGGACTGATGAAACCCGACCCGGCGATCTTTGAAATCGTCAAATCGACCCTGCCAATCGATCCCTCCCGAACGGTCTACATCGACGACCTGACCGCGAACTGCGAGGCAGGCAGGGCGGCAGGCTTTCTCGCGGTCCCCTACGCCGCCGCGCGGCACGATGAATTCCTCAAAACCATCTCGGGGATCGAAGAATGAGACCGCTTACTTGCCGGTCTTCGCTTTCAGATCCGCCCAGAAAGCCTCCACGTTGTCTTTCTTGATCTGCCTTCCCGGAATCTGGATGAATTGATCAACCGGCACCGCCGAACGGTCTCCTCCCGCGAGAGCGTGAAGGACCTTCACCGATTGATAGCCGTATTCGTAGGGATTTTGTACCACGGTCCCGTGGGCAGCACCGGACTGGATCCCGGCGAGGGTGCCATCGTCCTCGTCAAACCCGATCACTTTCACCACGCCGAGCTTACCCGCCTGCTCGAGGGCCTGAAGGATGGCGGGCGGGTTGTAGGCAAAAAGCCCAATCATCGCATCAAGCCCAGGGTGGCGGGAGAGCGTGTCCTCGGCGTTGGCTTTCGCTTTGGCGAGATCAAAGCCATCGGTGAGAGTTCCCAGAATGGTGAATCCATTTCCCTCGATGACCTCACCGGGGGGATCATAACGGCTCGCATCAACAGGCCGTCCGAGCAGCTCATCGATGACTCCCTGCCGGCGCTTGCGCGAGTTGTCCTGCTCCATCCTGCCTATCAGGATCATCACCTCACCGCCTTGGGGCAACGCTTCCCTCACGAGCTGGCCACAGAGGCGACCGGCGGTATAGTTGTCCATCCCGATGTAAGCGAGCCGACCGGACTCGGGAGCGTCCGAGTCGTGGGTGACTAGCTTGGTGGCCGACGCCACTTGGTTGAGCATTTCAGTCTGGTTGGCAGGATCGATCGGGCTCACCGCAACGCCAGCGTAGCCGCGGGTCACGGCATCTTCCATCATCTGCTTCTGATCGGTGAGCGAACCCGGCATGAATACCCCGACCTCGACCCCGAGGTCCTGACCCGCCTGCTTTGCCCCCGCCTCGGCGATCGTCCAGAATTCAGCCACACCGTTCGTGATGAAGGCATAGCGCGCTTTGTCACCGACGCCCGCCGCCCCGTTCGTCCCGGACTCGCCACAGCCGGTGAGGAGCGCAAGAATGGCGACGAGTGACGGAGGGACGGAAAAAACTCGGGGTAGACGGAGTATCATTCACGGAGGTTAGCGCCACGCGCTCGTGGAGCAAAGAGTTTTCCTCTGGGAAAAAGACGGCGCGGTCACGCCCCCCCCACCGGATCAATCAACGAGCGTGTCGATCTTTTTCGCCACCTCGAGATCGGCCTCGGTCAGACCACCAGCATCGTGCGTGGTGAGGCGGACCGTGATCGTGCACCAGCGAATATCAATGTCGGGATGGTGGC